>CAKZHP010000133.1 GCA_936924635.1 uncultured Propionibacteriaceae bacterium | reverse complement strand
TGGCCGTGTACTCGGTGCCGTCAGGCCGGCGCTGCGGCCGTCCTGCCCGATGGCGGAACCGCGGATGACGGCGATGACGCGATCGCCCTCCGCCACCGCCTCGACGCCGGCTGCCCCCGCGCCCGCCGACGTGGTCCTGGCCCCCGGTGCGACCGGTGACAAGGTCCGTGAGCTGCAGGCCCGGCTGAGCCAGCTCGACTGGTTCGAGGGCAAGATCACCCCCTCCTACGACGAGAAGACCAAGGACGCGGTCACCGGCTTCCAGAACAAGCGGACCCTGCCCGCGAACGGCATCGTCGACACCAAGACCTGGGCGTCGCTGACCACCCTCACCCGCCAGCCGACCAGCGACGAGATGAACAACGTCATCAAGCCCGGCCCGGCGCTGCTCAAGGCCGGCGACACCGGCGACAAGGTGCGCGACCTGCAGGTCCGCCTGCGGCAGCTGGAGTGGTACGCCGGGGCGATCTCCGGCACGTACGACGCTCAGACCGTGGCCGGTGTCAAGGGCTTCCAGGGCAAGCGTGAGCTGCCGGCGACCGGTGAGGTCGACCAGCGCACGCTCGACCGCCTCTCGTCCATGACGCGCAAGCCGAGCGCCGAGGAGATGACCAACGCCACGCCGTCCGCGGCTCCTGCTCCGGCGGCGACCGGGGTCGACGACCGCTGCAAGACCGGTCGTGCCCTGTGCATCGACAAGACCACCCGCAAGCTCCGGTGGATGGTCGACGGCCAGGTGGTGCGTACGTTCGACGTGCGCTTCGGCTCCGAGCTGACGCCGACCCGCGAGGGTTCCTTCGTGGTGAACTTCAAGTCGCGTGACCACGTCTCGACGATCTACAACACGCCGATGCCGTTCGCGATGTTCTTCTCCGGCGGTCAGGCCGTGCACTACTCGGCCGATTTCGCGGCCCGGGGCTACAACGGCGCGTCGCACGGGTGCGTCAACGTGCGCGACCGCGGCGGCATCGCCTGGCTCTTCGACCAGGTGAACACCGGTGAGCGTGTGATCGTCTACCGGTCCTGAATGGCCCACCTCTTGAGGTACATGCCACAGTAGGGTCATGCCGCGTCGCCGCACCCAGTCCAGGTGGGGGGTGCAGGGCCTGTGATGTGGCTCGGCATCCTCCTCGCTGCCTCTGCCTCGTTGGCGTTCGCCTCGGGCGCCACCGCTCAGCACCGGGGGGTTGACCGCGTCGTCGGCCCTGGTGGGGACCGCGACATGGGGTTCCGCCGGCTCCTGCAGCTGGCCCGCACCCCGGTCTGGCTGCTCGGCATGCTGCTGGTGCTGGGTGGGGCGTTGCTCCACCTGATCGCGCTGAAGCTGGCGCCGCTCACGGTCATCCAGCCGCTCGGCATCATGGCCGTGCCGTGGGCGGTTCTCCTCGCGGCCAAGCTGAAGAAGCAGCGGCCCGGCACGATGATCTGGGTCTCGGTCGTCGTGACGGTGCTCGGCGTCGTCGGCTTCACCCTCTTCTCCACGACGCACGCCACCGCGGCGCCGGACATCACCCGGCAGGGCCACCTGTGGTGGTTCGTGGGCGTGACCTGGGTGCTGGCCGTGCTCTTCGGCATCGGTGGCAAGATCGGCCCCAGCTGGCTCCGCTGCCTCAGCTGGGCCTGGGGCGGGGCTGTCCTCTACGGCCTCGGCTCCGGCTTCATCAAGACGTTGATCGAGATCGTCTCCGGCCCGGTCGTCGTGAGCCACCCGATGTTCTGGATCTCCGTGGTCGGCCTCGCGAGCGCGTACGCGGTGGGCGGCTGGATGATCCAGCAGGGGTATGCCTCCGGGCCGGCGGAGATCGTCGTCGGCTCTATGACCACCGTCGACCCGCTCACGAGCGTGCTGTTCGGCCTGGTGGTGCTCGGTGAGGGTGCGGCGATCACCATGCCCGCCGCGCTCGGGATGGTGGTGACCGGAGCCGTCGCCTGCGCCGGGGTCGTCCTGCTGTCGAAGCATCATCCCGACGCACACCGCACGTACGAGACCGCCCCGGAGGCGGCTGCGTGAGGGTACTGATCGTCAGCGACACCTACCCGCCCGACGTCAACGGCGCCGCCAACTTCACCGAACGGCTGGGGTCTGGCCTGAGCGGGCGCGGCCACGAGGTGCACGCCGTCGCCGCGGCGGGCTCCTTCCACGACAGCGTGGAGGAGCGGGCGGGGGTGACCGTGCACCGGTTGCGGTCGGTGCCGTGGCCGAGCGTCGACTACTTCCGCTACGTCCTCCCGTGGGACGCATGGGTGCGTGAGCGCACCCTGATCGACCGGCTGCGCCCCGATGTGATCCACGTCCAGAACCACTTCGTGCTCGGGCGCATGGCGCTGGGGCTGGCCGCTCGGAGGGGCATCCCGGTGGTGGCGACCAACCACTTCATGCCGGAGAACCTCATGGAGCACGCCGGTATCCCGTGGGCGGTGGCGAAGGTCGCCTCCGCGGTGGCGTACTGGGATCTCGGCAGGGTGTTCGGCAAGGCTCGCGCCCTGACCGCGCCCACACGTCGCGCCGTGGAGCTGTTCGAGGCGCGGACACACCTCGGGGGCGTACAGGCGGTGTCCTGCGGCATCGACACCGAGCCGTACCGGGCCGCTGCGGCCGCGGCCCCGGCCAACGACGTCCCGGTGATCCTGTTCGTCGGACGCCTCGACCAGGAGAAGCGCGTCGACGAGCTGCTGCGGGCCACGGCAGAGCTGCCGGCCGACCTGCCGTACCGGGTGAAGGTCGTCGGCGACGGCAACTACCGCCCGCGGTGGGAGCAGCTGAGCCAGTCGCTCGGCATCACAGACAAGGTCACCTTCACGGGCTTCCTCAGCGACGCCGAGCTGCTGGAGGCGTACGCGTCGTGCGACATCTTCTGCATGCCGGGGGTGGCCGAGCTGCAGTCGCTGGTGACGCTGGAGGCGATGAGCGCCGGCAAGCCCGTGGTCGCGGCGAACGCGATGGCGTTGCCGCACCTGGCCCGCCCGGGCATCAACGGTTGGCTGTTCGAGCCCGGTGACGTGGCCGACCTGGCGTCCCGGCTGGAGCACCTGCTGCGCGATCCCGAGGAGCGGCGTCGGATGGGTGCCGAGTCCGCACGGCTCATCCAGTCGCACTCGCTGGCCGACACCCTCGACCGGTTCGAGGAGATCTACGCGAGGGTGACCTCGGTCAGCCCTTGATCGGCAGACCCGACAGCGGCCGCTCGTTGCTGTCGGCGAGGATCAGCGTGCCGTTGCCGCGGGGAAGCCGGAAGGAGACGGTGCCCTCGACGGTCTGGCCGGCGGTCAGGCGGCCCGGCTTGAGCGCCGGCTCGGGGGAGGTGGTCTCAGGGTCGACGACCTTCGAGCCGGCGGAGTCGTAGGCGTAGAACGTGTACCCCACGGCCCCGGCGTCGAGAGTGACCCTCACCGTGAGGACGACACGGTCCGACTGCCAGGAGGTGTTGAGGATCTCCCAGCGGCCCGTGGCCTTGGCGTAGGTCGACTCGAACGGCATCCCGGGCTTGGGAGTGGCCGAGCCGCTGACGGGCGGCGCGCTCGGAGAGGGGCCGGTCCCGGGGGTGTCGCGGGTGGCGAAGTAGCCGGCGACGGCGATCAGGGTGCTGAGCAGGATGACGCCGAGGGCGATCAGCGGGCCCACCGACCGCTTCGGCTTGTACTCGTCGATCGAGACCTGCTTCTCCTGCTTGCGCCCGATCGGCTGGGTCCCAGGGGCTGGTGGCGGAGCGGCGGCAGGCTGCGGCTGGGCCTGCGCGGAAGGACGCGGCGAGAAAGCGGGCGGTGTGTACGGTGGCCGGGGCGGCGCGTACCCGGGCTCGCCGGGCCGGGGCGCCGGGAAGAGCCCGAGCGGCTGGGCGGGAGGCTGGGTGACCATGGGGGCCCATGAGCCCGGGGCGCCCGGGGGCGGGGATGCCTGCGGGCCCGTGCCGTACGGGGCGCTCTGCGGGTTGCTGCCGTACGGGGTGCCCTGTGGGTTGTTGCCGTAGGGGGTGCCCTGCGGGGGCTGGGGGTACGCGGGCGCCTGGGGGCTGGCCGGGTAGGCCGGAGCGCCGGAGACGTACGGGGTGCTCTGAGGGGCGGGTGGGCCGCTCACGGCGCCGGGGATGTACGGCGGAACGCCCTGCGGGCCGCCACTGCCGGTGCGGGGCGGGAACGGAGGTCCGTACGGTGAGCTGCTCATCGCCGACCAGGGTACTTGTCGCGGGGTGACGCGCCCAGACCTTTGGAACCGGGAGCTCGGCTTGTCCCCAGGCCCGAGTGCCTCCGAGCGTTCTCCACAGGCAGAGGGCCGGCCCGGTGGATCGGCGTGGTGGTGCGCATGGTCGCAGGTGTGACGACCTTGATCCCCACCCTGCGGGTGAGCAGCCCCGACGACCTGCTCGCCGCCGTCCCTGTGCTGCTCGGGTTCCATCCTGAGCAGTCCGTCGTCGTCGCCCACCTGCACGGCGGGAGGTTCGGCTGCGTGGCCAGGGCCGATCTCGCAGACATGCTGAGACCCGGCGTCCCTCGGGCGGTCCTCGCCGCCCTTCGCGCCGAGGCCGACCGTGACGGCGGGTCCCTGGTGATCGTGGCGTACGGGAACGAGCCCACTGCATCGCGTCAGGCCGCGGAGCGGGTGGAGCAAGAGCTCGGCGTGCCCGTCACGACGTCGATCGTGGTCGCCGGGGATCGGTGGTGGTTCACCGATGACCCGCAGGGCGCCGGCAGCCTGCACGACCCGCGGGGGAGCCGGGTCGCGGCGGAGGCGGCGTTCGCGGGCCGGACGGTGCTTCCGACACGCGGTGACGTGGCTCGGCTCTTCCTGCCGGCGCGGGGACAGCGGCGCGTGGCCGCGCGCACCCTGGGCACCGCACTGCAGACCGTTGCCCTGCTGCCGGACGGCGAGGCGCAGGTGATGCTGCGGGAGGCGATCGACGAGTTCGCCGCGGCGTCACCGCCGCGGCTGTCGGGGCGCGACTGCGCTCTCCTGGTGGCGCTCGCGGATCACCCCCGCGGGCGGCTGGCCTTCTGGGAGCGCCTGTCGCCGGAGACAGCGCCGATGCTGGTGGAGATGTGGCTGCAGGTGTCGCGCCGGTTCCACCCGGAGCAGTCGGTGGTGGCGTCGTGCCTGGTGGGCTTCGCCGCCTGGCAGACGGGAGCCGGGGCGCTGATGACGCTGGCTCTCGACCGGGCCGAGAGCGGCGGCGGCACCGGGGAGGTGGTCGACCTGCTGCGCACCATCTACGCGGGTGCGGTCCCGCCGGGCGACCTCGAGCTGGCCCGCGGTCTCGGGCTGTTCGAGCCGGACCGCCTCGCATCGTGACCCGGGCCAGGCGTCGGCGACCCTGTCAGACGGCTTGGGCTGGGCTGGCGTGGCCACCGGCGCGCGGGGCAGCGGGTCCACGGCCCACGTGTCACCGCGGCAGCTGTCCGCTGACGAGATGACCGACGAGATAGGTCACGCCCATGGCCAGCGTTCCGACGACGACGTTGCGGACCATCGCGGGCCCCCTCGGTGCGCCACCCAACCTGGCGCTGACGTACCCGGTCGCGAGCAGGGCCACGGTGACGGCGACCGCGGTGGCGAGCACCCGGGAGGCCGGCGGCGTGGTGACCATCGCCAGGAGCGGGACGAAGGCCCCGAGCGTGAACGACGCCATCGAGGCGACCGCGGCGGTCCAGGGCGAGGTCCGTTCGTCGGCGTCGATGCCCAGCTCGGCCTCGCTATGGGCAGCCAGGGCGTCGTGTGCCGTCAGCTCGCGCCCCACCTGCAGCGCCAGGTCGGGGGAGAGGCCCTTCGCGGCGTACACGCGAGAGAGGCTCCGGAGCTGCCCTTCCGGGTCGGCGGCGAGCTGGCGTCGCAGCCGGCCCAGCTCGGCGATCTCGGTGTCCTTCTGGCTGGAGACCGAGACGTACTCGCCGCCGGCCATCGACAGGGCGCCGGCCACCAGGCCGGCCAGGCCGGCCACCAGCAGCGCATGGGAGGAGACCTTGGCCCCCGCGACGCCCATCACCAGGCCCGCCGTCGACACGATGCCGTCGTTGGCGCCGAGCACGCCGGCTCTCAGCCAGTTCAGCTTGCCGCCGATCTTCGTGGTCTGCGGAACCTCGGAGAGGTGGGCCGGGGTGCTCATGGTGCCACCTTGTCTTCTCGGGGCCGTGCTCGCAAGGAAGGGAAGGCTGCCCTTGCCGCGCGAAAAAGGGGGGAGGGGTCAACGCCGGCGACCGGTAGACTCCCGGCCGGACAGGCGCCCCCGTGCGTCATGACGAGGAGGAATCGTGACCCAGGTCGAGGCCGAGTCGCGCGGCTACGACGCAGCCGCGGCCCAGGAGAAATGGCAGGCGTTCTGGGAGGCCGACGGCACCTTCGCGCCCCTCGACGACGGCAGTCGCGAGCGCCGCTACGTGCTCGACATGTTCCCGTACCCGTCCGGCGACCTCCACATGGGTCACGCCGAGGCGTTCGTCATGGGCGACGTGCTGGCACGGTTCTGGCGCCTGCAGGGGTACGACGTCATGCACCCGCTGGGCTGGGACTCCTTCGGCCTGCCCGCCGAGAACGCGGCGATCGCCCGCAACGCGCACCCGGCCGAGTGGACGTACGCGAACATCGAGACCCAGGCGCGCTCCTTCAAGCGGTACGGCCTGAGCGTCGACTGGAGCCGGCGTCTGCACACCTCGGACCCCGAGTACTACCGCTGGACGCAGTGGCTGTTCCTGCGCTTCTACGAGAAGGGCCTCGCCTACCGCAAGGCGTCGTACGTCAACTGGTGCCCGAACGACCAGACCGTGCTGGCCAACGAGCAGGTCGTGCAGGGGCTGTGCGAGCGCTGCGGCGCCGTGGTGACCAAGCGGCAGCTGACGCAGTGGTACTTCCGGATCACCGAGTACGCCCAGCGGTTGCTCGACGACATGGAGCCGCTGCAGGGCAAGTGGCCCGACCGGGTGCTGGCGATGCAGCGCAACTGGATCGGCCGCTCCGAGGGGGCGTACGTCGACTTCCAGATCGAGGGCCGCGAGCAGCCGGTCACGGTCTTCACGACGCGGCCGGACACGCTGCACGGGGCCACGTTCATGGTGGTCGCGCCCGACGCGCCGCTGGCCGCCGAGATCGTGGCCGAGCCGCAGCGGGCCGAGTTCGAGGCGTACCTGGAGAAGACCAAGCAGGCCACCGAGATCGAGCGGCAGTCCACGGAGCGACCGAAGACGGGTGTGCCGCTGGGTGTCACGGCCACCAACCCGGTGAACGGGGAGCAGGTGCCCGTCTGGGCGGCCGACTACGTGCTCAGCGAGTACGGCACCGGCGCGATCATGGCCGTGCCGGCGCACGACCAGCGCGACCTGGACTTCGCGAAGGCGTTCGGGCTGCCGGTGCGAGCGATCATCGACACCGGCGACCCGGACCCCGCCGAGACGGGCGTGGCCACGACGACTGACGGCACGTACGTCCGGTCGGGCGATCTCGACGGTGTGTACGGCAGGGCCGCCGCTGTGGCGAAGATGAACGAGCTGCTGGAGGCGGCGGGTACGGGCCGGGCGGCGGTCACCTTCCGGCTGCGGGACTGGCTCCTGTCGCGGCAGCGGTTCTGGGGTGCCCCGATCCCGATCATCCACTGCCCTGAGCACGGCGAGGTGCCGGTGCCGGACGACCAGCTGCCCGTCGAGCTGCCCGACCTGCGCGGCGCGGCCCTGGCGCCGAAGGGGACCTCGCCGCTGGCGTCGACGGACTGGGTGCGCACGACCTGCCCGACCTGCGGAGGCCCGGCCACCCGGGACGCCGACACGATGGACACCTTCGTGGACTCGTCCTGGTACTACTTCCGCTACTGCTCACCGGATGCGGCCGATGCTCCCTTCGACCGCGACGAGGTGGCCCGGTGGATGCCGGTCGACCAGTACGTCGGAGGCGTGGAGCACGCGATCCTGCACCTGCTCTACTCCCGGTTCTTCACCAAGGTGCTGCAGGACCTCGGGATGATCGACTTCTCCGAGCCGTTCGAGCGGCTGCTCAACCAGGGGCAGGTCATCAACCAGGGCAAGGCGATGTCCAAGAGCCTCGGCAACGGGGTGGACCTCGGCAAGCAGATCGACGAGTACGGCGTGGATGCGATCCGGACCACGGTGGTGTTCGCCGGGCCGCCGGAGGACGACATCGACTGGGCCGACGTCTCGCCGAGCGCGACGCTGCGGTTCCTGCAGCGCGCCTGGCGCATCGCCGACGACGTGACGAGCGAGCCCGGAGCGGACCCGGCCACGGGCGACGAAGGGCTGCGCCGCGTCTCGCACCGCACGCTCGGCGAGGTCGGCGACCTCATCGAGAGTCGCCGGTTCAACGTGGCCGTCGCGCGCCTCATGGAGCTGGTCAACGCCACCCGCAAGGCGATCGACTCCAGCTGCGGCCCGGCCGACCCGGCGGTGCGCGAGGCCGCCGAGTTCACTGCGATCGCGCTGAGCCTGTTCGCCCCGTACGTCGCTGAGGAGATGTGGGAGAACCTCAGCCACGCGCCGTCGGTGGCGAACGCCTCCTGGCCGGCGGTCGACCCATCGCTGCGGGCTCAGCAGACGACGACGATGGTGGTCCAGGTGCAGGGCAAGGTGCGCGCCAAGATCGAGGTGGCCTCCGACATCACCGAGGACGCTGCCAAGGAGGCGGCCCTCGCCGACCCGAACGTGCAGCGCGCTCTGGACGGCCGCGAGGTCGCCCAGGTCATCGTCCGGCTCCCGAAGATGGTGTCCATCGTTCCTCGCTGAGCTCGGCCAGTCGCGGTCTCGATCTTGGAACCGCGCCGGGCCCCGGGGTCGAGGGGTCGTTGCTGGCCGGGGGCGGTGAGCTCGAAGCGCCCGTCACTCAGCGCCCGGGTGGGCACGGGACTCGGAGACGTCACGGCCCAGTCGAGCACCGACATTTTGCGCGGTCGTGCCCGGCGGGAGACTGCCTCGCCCGGTGGTGCCACCAGCAGGGCTGGGCCCGGCTCTCCCTCTTACCGACCGGCTGGCGTGCTGAAGGTCACCCGCGTGCACGCACCGGCCCGGGGGAGAGCCTGCCCGTCGCCCCGGGTGGTTTGTCCAGGTGCGTCGTCCAGGTGCCCTGACCTGCATGCTCTGGTCGCTGGCGGCGGTACGTGCCATATCTGGCACGTGGTGCGCGTACGTGCCAGAAGGTGCAGGTGGCCTGGCCACCGAGGTGCAGCACACCTGCTACAGCGCCGCGCGTCTGTCCACAGGTGCTGGGTCTCGCAAGCGCCGTCCACAGTGGCCGTCGCGTGCTGGCACGCTCTGCCGCCAGTGCCCATGGTCGGGAGTGTGCTCGAACGACGGCGGCGACCAGCTGAGAACGACATCGCGGCGATCCGGGCTCGGCTGGCCGAGCTGCTCGCCGAGCCTGGCGCGCGACGGGGAGCGGGGGCGTCCGAAGCAGAAGCGGCCTCAGCGCCGGTGCGTGCTAGACGTGACAGCGCCCCTCCCGCAGCGGCCTTCAGCGAGGAGAGGTCGACGCCAGAGCTGCTCACCGACGAGGTGGAGCGGGAGACGCCGGAGGCAGTAGGTGTTTCCGCTGCCATCCGGCGCCGGGTGTCAGGGCGCCACGCTCTGATCCTCGCCGTGCTGGCCGTCGTCATGGTGTTCACAGCCGGCGTGCTGGTGCTCAGGGCCAGGCCGGTGCCAGGAGTCATCCCTGTCGAACCGATGGCCACCGCGACGCCGGCGTCGACCACCAGCACGCCGACGTCGTCACCGACCCCGACGCCGATGCTGCTGGTGCACGTGCTCGGAGCCGTGCGCCAGCCCGGGCTGGTCCGGCTGGGCGTGGGCGCGCGCGTGGCTGACGCCATCGCGGCCGCCGGAGGTCTTGGGCCTGACGCGGATCCGGGGGAGCTCAATCTCGCCGCGCCCCTCGTCGACGGCGCCCAGGTGCTGATCGGCACGGTGAAGGAGCCGCGGGGCGAGATTCGAGGCGCTTCACCTGGAGGCTCCGCCTCCGGCACGGTGGCGCCGGGAGGTGGGGCTTGGCCGGTGAACCTCAACACCGCGACCGTCGACCAGCTCGACGGGCTGCCAGGGGTCGGACCCGTGACAGCGCAGGCGATCCTGGCGTACCGGACGAAGCACGGTCGGTTCACCCGGGTCGAGGAGCTCCAGGAGGTGGACGGCATCGGGCCGAAGACGTACGCCCAGCTGGCGAGCCATGTCACCGTCTGAGTCCGCGCCGCGCGACACGCGGCTTGTCCCTGCCGCGGTGGCCTGCTGGGTGGGCATGTGGCTGGCCTCGTCGGGTGAGACCTGGGCGATCATCGCGGCGGCAGCGGCCTCCGTGCTGGCAGGCACGGTCGCAGCCACGAGGCGATCAGCCGCTGTGGCGCTGGTCGCCGTCGTGATGACGGCGACCACTGCCGCCGGCCTGTTGAGGGCGCACTCGCTGACCAGCGCCCAGGCGGCGGTCCTCGGCCGCGACCACAGCCTCACGGAGGTCGCGGCGACCGTCACCGGCGAGCCGCGACAGCTGGACCCGCGGGGAGTGAGGCCCCCGGTGACCCTGGTGCCTGTGGAGGCGACGCGGCTCTCGGCGCGCGGTCAGTCCTGGTCGGTGCGTGAACCGATACTCGTCGAGGTGAGCGGGGACGCGGCGGCGGGGTGGGGATCGGCGACGGTGGGTTCTGCTGTGGTGTTCGACGCCCGGCTGACCTCGGTCGAGGTCTCTGACGGGATCGCCGCACGAGCACGGGCGGTCACGTCGCCGAGTCCGGTCGCCGGACCACCGGCATGGCTGGCGGCGGTGGCGCGCGTGCGCACGGGGCTCCGCACCGCGATGACCGGGTCCTCGCCGGAGCAGGCCGCTCTCGTCCCCGCCCTGACCGTCGGCGACACGAGCGCCGTCGACGGGACCGTGACGGAGGAGTTCAAGGCGACAGGGCTCACCCACCTGATGGCGGTCTCTGGCGCGAACCTGACCCTGCTGCTCGGTTTCGTCACCACGCTGGCCGGATGGGTCGGCGTGCGAGGACGAGCCGTGCTGGCCCTGTCGGTGGCCTCGGTCGTCGGGTTCGTGGTGCTGTGCCGCGGCGAGCCGAGCGTGCTGCGGGCGGCCGCGATGGGGCTGGTGACTCTGGCCGGCGTCGGTCAGGGGGCCAGGGCCGCCGGGGCACTCCGCAACCTGAGCATCGCCGTGATCGTCCTGTGCTGGGCTGACCCCTGGCTCAGCCGGTCGTGGGGGTTCGCGCTCTCCGTCACCGCGTCTCTGGGGATCGTGCTGTGGGCAGGGCGTTGGACCGAGGTGCTCGCGGGCTGGCTCCCACGATGGGTCGCCGAATCGGTGGCCGTACCACTCTCTGCCCAGCTGGCCACCCAACCGATCGTGACCGCTCTCTCCGGAACCGTGTCGCTGTCGGGTCTGCCCGCGAACGCGCTCGCCGGCCCGTTCGTGGGGCCGGTCACCGTCCTCGGCCTGGCGACGGCCTCGGTGGCGTGGGCCAGCCCGGTCGTAGCACGACCCCTGGCGTGGCTGGCCGGCTGGGGGTGCGAGCCGATCCTGCAGGTGGCGCGCCGCGGCTCGCTGCTGCCGGGAGCCACGACAGCCTGGCCCGCCACCCCCGTGGGTCTGCTTCTGGTGCTCGTGGGGTGTCTGCTGCTGGCTTCGGCGATGCCGACGCTGCTTCGGCGCTGGTGGTTCGTGCTGCCGGCCGCCCTGATCCTGGTGGCGGCGCTTCTCCGGCCGGCTTTCCATGCCGGCTGGCCGCCGTCGGGCTGGTTGGTGATGGCGTGCGACGTGGGGCAGGGTGACGCCACCCTCATCAGGGCGGGGGAAGGGCAGGCGGTGCTGGTGGACACGGGACCCGAACCAGCGTCCCTGCTTGCCTGCCTCGATCAGGCCGGGGTGGCGACGATCCCGATGCTGGTCCTGACGCACTACCACGCCGACCACATCGGGGGTCTAGAGGGGTTGCTGCGGTCCCGTCGAGTCGGCGTGGTCCTCGTGTCGCCGACGGCGAGCCCTGCGCGCACGGCGGCAGGGGTCGCGGATGCAGCGGCCCGGGCGGGGGTCTCCGTCCAGACGGCGAGGCCGGGGGAGGTGCTCAGCGTGGGAGAGGTCAGGTGGGAGACGCTGGCTGCCGGCGAGGCCTCCGAGGGTCAGCCGGCAGGCAACGGGGAGTCGTCAGCGGAGAACAACAGCAGCGTGGTGGCACGCGCCACCGTTGCCGGCCTCAGCGTGCTGGTGACGGGCGACGTGGAACCGGAGGCTCAGGACGCGATCGTGGCGCGGAGCACCGACGTGCGGGCCACCGTGCTGAAGGTGGCCCACCACGGGTCGGGGCGCCAGAGCCCGGCTTTTCTCGCGGCGACCGGCGCCCGGATCGCTCTCATCGAGGTCGGGAAGGGCAACGACTACGGGCACCCGGCCCTGAAGACCTTGCGTGCTCTTGAGGGGCTGGGGATGCGTGTGATGCGGACAGACGAGTCCGGTGCGATCGCCCTGAGCACCCGGGACGGCGGGGTGGGGGTAGTGACCCTGAGGTGATGCCGTTGACGACGGGGCCGTCCACCGGCTGGTGGGGCTGCACGGTGGTGGTGGCCTTGCCCGCCCCGCGACGTGGTCACGGCCGACCAGGGTGCTCGGCGTCGGTGGACGGCAGCCGCGGGGCTCTGAGAACGAGGTCCAGGAGCTGGCGGGTGGCCGGTAGGGTCGCGCCGGTGAGCAGTGGACGGAACGTCATGGTCCTGATCGTCAGCAACCTGCTGGGCGGGGTGGGTGTGGCCTCCAGCGTGGCCGTCGGCGGCCTGCTCGTCGAGCACCTCGGTGCCACGTCGCTCGCCGGTGTCGGCCAGGCCTGCAGCGTGGGCGGGGCTGCGCTCGCGGCGATCCCGCTCGCCGGTCTGGCCTCGACGCGCGGCAGGCGAATGGCGCTGGCTCTCGGCTACGGGGTGGCTGTGGCCGGCGCACTCGTGATCATCGCCGCCGCTGTGGTGCAGTCCCTGGTGCTGATGCTGCTCGGTCTGGGGATGTTCGGCGTCGCGCAGGCCGTGAACCTGCAGTCGCGGTACGCCGCAGCCGACCAGGCCACGCCGGAGACGCGAGGCCGAACCATGTCCGTCGTCATCTGGGCCACGACCATCGGCTCGGTGGCCGGGCCGAACCTGTCGGCTGCGGGTGACACGTTCGGGCGCCGGCTGGGCCTGCCCGCCCTCGTAGGGCCGTACGTATTCTCTGTCACCGTCTTCGTCCTCGCCGCGCTCGTGATCGCGCTGCTGTTCGACCCGCCACGCGTCCACGCCAACGGCCGCGACCCCGTCGCGCGGAGCGCGACGGGACGTGCCTTGGGATGGGCGATGCGTCACCCCGCGGCACGGTTCGCGGTGGTCCTCACCGCCTCCGCCCATGCCGTCATGGTCATGGTGATGGTGATGACACCGCTGCACATGGCCCACCACGGGCAGTCCCTGGGGGCGGTCGGGGTCGTGATCAGCGGCCACATCCTCGGGATGTATGCGCTCAGCCCGCTGTTCGGATGGCTGGCCGACGTGTGGGGAGCGATCCGTACCGCAACGCTCGGGCTCGGCCTGCTGCTCCTGGCGACGGCGCTGGGACTGGTCGCCGCATCAGGCACCGGCGGTCAGCTCCTCACCGGAGCTGCGCTGGTGGTGCTCGGCGTCGGCTGGTCCGCGTCGATCATCTCGGCGTCGTCCTTGCTCACCACCGTCACGCCGCCGGAGGTGAAGATCCCGCTGCAGGGGGCGACCGACGCCGCCATGAACGTGGCCGGCGCCCTGGCCGCCGTCCTGGCCGGGCCCCTGCTGGCCCTGGGCGGCTTCCACGCTGTGAACGTCGCTGGGGCTGTCATCACCTTCCCTGCCCTCGTGCTGCTGGCGATAGGGTGGCGAGACCGCGCACGTCAGACAGAGGCCCGTCTCACCGAGCCCGCGAGACAAGCCTGACGCGGTCTGGTGACGGGCGCGTCCCGACGGTGTGACGTGTCCGCGCAGCAGACGGAGCCACGCCTCAACGAACCCGCCAGGCCTGACTGGTCTCCCTGCCGCAGGTGCTCAGCCCCGGCATGCCGACAGCGCTCCAGCGGCTCGGGATGCACGCCGGCGTGGGTCTGCACCCCGAATCGGGCGGGGCTGGCACATCGCCCGCTCGCTGCGAGCACCAGAGCGTTCTCGACCTGGCCAGGGCTGGGCACCGGTCGTCAGCGATCTCGTCGATCCCGCGGTGGACGGCGCTCCATCGGCAGGGGTGCCGAGGGTGGTCGGAGAGGAGTCGAGACTCGGTGACCCGAGCGGAGCGAGGTGGAACCGCCCGGGCGGCCGTCCCCAAGCGGCTGACCGGTCATGGGGTGGATGCGCCAGGATCGGATGAACGCGCCGGGATCGGGTGGGTGCGCCCGCCATCGTGGGCGCGTTTGCCGAGCTGAGGCGCATCTGCCGGACTCGGGCGCATCGCGGTCACGTGCTCCGGTGTCTCGTCGTGTCACCGGGGTCGTGCCGTTTGCTGGTCGGCGCAGCGGGATCAGGAGCGTCGCGCCGAGGAGCGACAGGTGTGCAGGGTGAGCAGCAGCCGCTCCAGCGCGTACTCGGCGTCGCTCTCGGCGCCCTTCACGGCAGCGTCAGTCACAGCGACCGCCTTGATGCCAGCGCCCACGGCCTGGGGGTCCCAGCCGTTGGAGTGCCGGGCGAGGTCCTTGAGCTTCCATGGCGGTACGCCGACCTCCTTGGCCATGGCCGCCTCAGGCATCCGCTCCCCGCGCAGGTCGAGGTAGCGGCCCAACTGCCGCAGCGACCCGGCGAGGGCGCTCGTGACCAGCACGGGTGGCACACCGGTCGACAGTGCCCATCGCAGCTTCTCCACAGCACCGGCGTGGTTGCCGGTCATGACGTCGTCGGCGACGGCGAACCCCGAGACCTCCGCCCGCCCTGCGAAGTAGCGGCGTACCTGTGCGACCGTGACCGGCTGGCCGGCCGAGTCAGCCAGCAGCTGCGCGACGGCGCCAGCGAGCGCCCGCGAGTCGGTCCCGACCGCGTCGACGACCTGCCTGGCCGCCTCCTCGTCGATCCGGCCCCTGGCCCGGCGGGCCTCCGCGGCGACGAACTTCGTGAGCTCCCACTGCTTCAGAGCGGGGCAGTCGATGACCTGATCGGCGATCTTGCGCAGCGCGTCCGCGTGCTGCTTGCCCTTGGCCCCTCCCGGGTGCACGCAGACCAACGCGACCTCGGGCGGGAGATCCTTCGCTATCGCCAGCAGCGTCGGGGCGACATCGGCACCGAGACCGTCGAGCGCGGTCACCACCGCGACCGACTCCTCCGCGAGCAGAGCGGAGCCGGTCATCTCCATCAGGCGCCCGACGTCCAGAGCGGCCGCGTCCACCCTCGTCACGGTGGCCTGCGGCGCCACCGCCAGAGCGGCCGCGACCTGCTGGTCGACCGCCCGCTCCGCGAGGAACGCCTCAGGCCCGACGACCAGCACGCACCTGCCGAGAGGGGACTCATCTGCCACGAGAGTCACTATGCCAGTGGGGTCCGACAGGATCGACCGGCGACTGTGGGTCGGGGGCCGCTCCAGCTCGCTTCGCTTCACTGGGCGGGGTTTGACGCGCCTCGTCCTCGTTCCTCGGCCGAGCCTTGCTCGACCGGCGTTCCTCGGACGGTCTTTGCTCGAGCGGCGCTGGGGGAGCCTGCCTTGGTTGGGGCGGTCCTCGTCGTGGAGGGTCGGATGCCTGTGGCCGCTCCAGCTCTCGTCCTCGTTCCTCGGCCGAGGCTTGCTCAACCCGCGTGCCCGGGTACGGGTCTTGCTCAACCAGCGTGCCCTCGCGCGAGCTTGCTGCACCGGCGCGAACGCACAAAGCGCCCCGACCCTGGTGGGTCGGAGCGCTGGGTGGCTGTCAGGAGCGGCTCAAAGAGCGGCGGCCTTCGACGCGATCGCCGACTTGCGGTTCGCGGCGTTGTTGGCGTGGATGACGCCCTTGGTCACGGCCTTGTCGAGGGCGCGGCAAGCGCTGCGGGCTGCCTCGACGGTCTTCTCGTTGTCGCCGGCCTCCAGGGACTCCTGGAAGCGACGGATCTGCGTGCGCAGGGCAGACTTGATCGCCTTGTTGCGCTGACGAGCCTTCTCGTTCGTCTTGATGCGCTTCATCTGAGACTTGATGTTCGCCACGGGGCAAGCCTTACTTCTCTTCGGGTACGGGTTGCGCATGAGGCGCGCGGCGCGATTAACGCGACGAGTCACAGTATCAGCGCGACGCCAGGGCTCCCAAATCGCGGGGCCTCGCCAGGCGTGTGAGAGGATGGCGAGTCCCGAGTCCGATCCCGTACGCGAAGGCCTGCATGTCGCATCCGCTCCCCGGTAGCACCGACCCGGCGATCATCCGCAACTTCTGCATCATCGCGCACATCGACCACGGCAAGTCGACCCTGGCTGACCGGATGCTGCAGCTCACCGGTGTGGTGGACGACCGCTCGATGCGCGCGCAGTACCTCGACCGCATGGACATCGAGCGCGAGCGCGGCATCACCATCAAGTCGCAGGCCGTCCGCATGCCGTGGGCCGTCGACGGCACCTCGCACATCCTCAACATGATCGACACCCCTGGTCACGTCGACTTCACGTACGAGGTCTCCCGCTCCCTGGCCGCGTGTGAGGGTGCCGTCCTGCTGGTCGACGCCGCCCAGGGCATCGAGGCGCAGACGCTGGCCAACCTCTACCTCGCCCTGGAGGCGGACCTCCACATCATCCCGGTGCTCAACAAGATCGACCTGCTGAACGCGCAGCCCGAGAAGTACGCCGCCGAGTTGGCCGGCATCATCGGCGGCGACCCCGACGACGTGCTCCGGGTCTCCGCCAAGACCGGCGACGGCGTCAGCGGCCTCCTCGACACCATCGTGGCCCAGGTGCCCGCCCCCGTCGGCGCCCCGGACGCGCCGGCGCGTGCCCTGATCTTCGACTCCGTGTACGACACCTACCGGGGCGTGGTCACCTATGTCCGGGTGGTCGACGGCGAGCTCAGCCACCGCGAGCGCATCCTCATGATGAGCACCAGGGGCACCCACGAGGTGCTCGAGGTCGGCGTGATCTCGCCCGAGCCGACCAAGGCCAGGGCCATCGGCGTCGGCGAGGTGGGCTACCTCATCACGGGCGTGAAGGACGTCCGCCAGTCGCGCGTCGGCGACACCGTCACCCTGGTCAACAACCCGGCGACGCAGGACCTCGGCGGCTACCGGCACCCGAACCCGATGGTGTACGCGGGCATGTACCCGATCGACGCCGACGACTTCGGCCTGCTGCGTGAGGCGCTCGAGAAGCTGCAGCTCAACGACGCCGCCCTGGTGTACGAGCCGGAGAGCTCCGCGGCGCTGGGCTTCGGCTTCCGCATCGGCTTCCTGGGCCTGCTGCACATGGAGATCGTCCGCGAGCGCCTGGAGCGCGAGTTCAACCTCGACCTGATCTCGACCGCGCCCAGCGTGGTCTACCGCGTGATCATGGAGGACGGCGCCGAGCACATCGTCACCAACCCCAGCGAGTTCCCCGCCGGCAAGGTCGC
Organism: uncultured Propionibacteriaceae bacterium; assembly: GCA_936924635.1. Taxonomy (GTDB): domain Bacteria; phylum Actinomycetota; class Actinomycetes; order Propionibacteriales; family Propionibacteriaceae; genus Fen-668. The sequence goes on along the minus strand of CAKZHP010000133.1, from coordinate 150,935 downwards.
CACCGTCTACGAGCCGGTGGTCAAGGCGTCGATCCTCAGCCCCACCGACTTCATCGGCACCCTGATGGAGCTCTGCCAAGCCCGCCGGGGCGTACAGACCGGCATGGACTACCTGTCCGAGGACCGCGTCGAGCTGCACTACACGCTGCCTCTGGCCGAGATCGTCTTCGACTTCTTCGACGCCCTGAAGTCGCGCACCAAGGGGTACGCCTCGCTCGACTACGAGCCCTCGGGGGAGCAGGAGGCCGACCTCGTGAAGGTCGACATCCTGCTGCACGGCGACCCGGTGGACGCCTTCAGCTCGATCGTGCACCGCGACAAGGCGTACAACTACGGCGTCGCCATGGCCGAGAAGCTCAAGGGCCTGATCCCTCGCCAGCAGTTCGAGGTGCCCATCCAGGCGGCCATCGGCGCCCGGGTGATCGCGCGCGAGACCGTACGCGCCATCCGCAAGGACGTGCTCGCCAAGTGCTACGGCGGTGACATCAGCCGCAAGCGCAAGCTGCTGGAGAAGCAGAAGGAGGGCAAGAAGCGCATGAAGATGGTCGGCCGGGTCGAGGTGCCCCAGGAGGCCTTCGTCGCCGCGCTGTCCACCGGCGGCGAGTCGTCGGAGAAGCGCTGACGGTGCCCGCCCTCACCGGGCCGGCTCGGCTGCGCCAGCATGTCTGAGCCTGTACGTCCCACGGCCGGCTTCTCGCAGGGCCGGCTGACGCTGGGTCTGTGCATCGGCATCACCGCCATCGCGTTCGAGTCCATGGCCGTCAGCACGGCCATGCCTGCGGCCGCCGCGGCCCTGGGTGCGACGAGCTGGTACGCCTGGGCGTTCTCGATCTTCCAGGCCGCCATGCTGTTCGCCAACATCGCGGCAGGGCGCCTGTGCGACCGCATCGGGCCCGTACGCCCCATGCTCGTCGGCATGGTCGTGTTCGCGGCCGGTCTCGTGGTCGCCGGCCTCGCGCCGACCATGGCCCAGCTGGTCGTGGGGCGCGCTGTCCAGGGTCTGGGCGGCGGCGCCATCAATGTCGCCCTGTACGTCGTGATCGCCCAGGTGTACGCCCCAATGGCTCGGCCACGGGTCATGTCGTGGACGTCCACCGCCTGGGTGCTGCCCGGCCTGGTGGGTCCCCTCGTCTCCGGGTGGATCACCACCACCTTCAGCTGGCACTGGGTCTTCGGCGCGGTCCTGCCTGTGCTGGTGCTGGCCGCGGCGCTGATGGTGCCGATCCTGCTGCGCGTGGAGGCCGACCGCGTGGAGAGCCCCGCGGCCGACCCCGACCCCGACCCGGCTCCGGTCTGGGCAGCCGGCCTCGCCGCGCTCGCCGTGCCGTTGCTCCAGTACGCCGCGCAGCGGCCGGGGTGGACGAGCGTCCCCGTGGCTCTGGTGGCCGTCGCGCTGCTGGCGGCCGGCCTCCCGCGACTCCTGCCCGCGGGAATCTGGACGCTGCGCCCCGGCCTCGGCCCCGTGATGGTCGTCCGCGCCCTCATCGGCGGCGTCTTCTTCACCACGGAGACCTTCACGGTGCTGATGTTGCAGCAGCTGTACGGGCTGCAGCCGTGGCTGGCGGGCCTGGTGCTGACGATCAGCTCGCTCGGGTGGACGGCCGGCTCCTTCCTGCAGGCCCGGTGGCTGCTGCGGCGTGACGTGCTGATGACCATCGGTGCCACAGGCATCGGCGTGGGAGTGCTGGGCATCATCGCGGTCGTTCTCAGCCGTACCGGCAACTTCTGGCTGATCGGTGTGGTCTGGGTGGTCGCCGGTCTCGGCATGGGGACGGCGTTCGCCAGCACCACGGTGGCCACCATGGCGCTCTCGGGGGGCTCGGAGCAGGGGCGCAACGCCTCGGCGCTGCAGCTCTCGGAGGCCCTCGGCGGGGCCGTCATCGTCGGACTCACCGGAGCCCTGTACGCGTCCCTGCTGCGGCTCGAGGCGGCCGACCTGCACCTGGTGTTCGCGCCGCTGTTCGGGGTCTCGGCGGTGCTGATCCTCTGCTGCCTGCTGATCAGCCGCCGCATCGGCCCGGTCGCCCACTGATCCGTGGGGGACCTCACGCGTGCGCGGTGACGCCCCAGGCCGCGGTTGCTAGGCTCCCCCTCAGGGATCGCCGGGAAGTCTGGTCGGCACAGGTTGGCGCACGCCACGAGCCAGAGGAGCACCAGATGCCCGTTGCCACCCGCTTCCCGTACCTGAGCAGCCGTCGCGAGGCCCGCCGGATCGCGGCGCTGCTGCGCACCGAGACCGTGGGCGGCCTGGTCCTCGTGGCGGCCGCGCTGATCGCCCTGGTCTGGGCAAACTCGCCCTGGAGCGATGCGTACGCCGCGTTGCGCGACACCCGCCTCGGCCCGGCCTCGCTCCACCTGGACCTCACCGTCGGCCAGTGGGCCGCGGACGGCCTGCTGGCGGTGTTCTTCTTCCTGGTCGGGCTGGAGCTCAAGCACGAGTTCGTCGCGGGTGACCTGCGCTCACCCGGGCAGGCGGTGGTCCCGGTCGCGGCGGCCGCCGGGGGAGTGGCCGTGCCCGCCCTCATCTACTGGGCCTTGAACCACGGTGGGCCCGGCGCCGCGGGCTGGGCGATCCCGGCGGCCACCGACATCGCCTTCGCGGTCGCGGTCCTGGCCCTGATCTCGTCACACCTGCCCGCCGCGCTGCGCACCTTCCTGCTCACCCTCGCCGTCGTGGACGACCTGATCGCGATCTGCATCATCGCGATCGCGTACACCGATCACCTCAACCTGGGCGCGCTCCTGCTGGCCCTGGTGCCGATCGCCGTCTTCACCGTGCTGGTGCAGCGCTGGCCCACCTTCTTCACCGGCCACCGCTGGGCGGCGTGGGTGATCCTGCTGCCGCTCGGCGTGGTCACCTGGGCGCTGGTGCATGCCTCAGGCATCCACGCCACCATCGCGGGGGTGGTGCTGGGCATGGCGGTCCCGGTGCGGCGTACGCGGCCGGAGGACTCGAACCGCCCGGCGCTGGCGCGGCAGATCGAGCACGACGTACGGCCGTTGTCGACCGGGGTCTGTGTGCCCCTGTTCGCCCTCTTCGCGGCCGGCGTCACCGTGGGTGGGCTCGACGGCCTCGGGGCAGCGCTCGGCAACCCGGTCACGCTCGGGATCATCACCGGCCTGGTGCTGGGCAAGCCGGTCGGCATCGTCGCCTCGACGTTCCTGCTCACGCGGCTCCGGCACGTACGGCTGGACGGCACTATCGCCTGGGCGGACCTGATCGGGATGGGTTTCCTGGCCGGCATCGGCTTCACGGTGTCGCTGCTGGTGACCGAGCTCAGCTTCCCGGCCGGGTCGCCGCTGGCCGAGGACGGCAAGCTCGGCGTGCTGCTGGCCTCGCTCACCGCGTCGCTGCTGGCCGCCGTGATGCTCGGGGCCCGCAACCGGCACCACAAGGCCGTGGAGGTGGCGGCGGCGGAGACCGCAGCACAGCCGGACGACCCGGTCGAGTGAGTCAGATGGCGGCGTGTCAGATGACGGGGCGTGTCCGCGCGACCCGGCGCCGGTGCAGCAGCCACGCAGCGAGCCCGCCGCCGATGGCACCACCCAGGTGGCCCTGCCACGACACCCCGGCGCTGAACGGCAGCACACCGCTCAGCAGCACGGACCCGTACAGGAACATCACCACCAGCCCCAGCACGATGTGCTTCCAGTCACGGCTGAGGAAGCCGCGAACGACCAGGTAGACGATCCAGCCGAACACGATGCCCGAGGCGCCGATGATCAGGTGGTGCAGCGGGGTCAGCAGCCAGGCCATCAGCCCGGAGGTGATCCAGCTGATGACGGTGGAGACGACCCATTGCCGCACGCCGGTCGTCCAGATGGCCGTGCCGAGCACGAACAGCGGGATCGAGTTGGCCGCCACGTGGCCGAAGCCGAGGTGGAGGAGCGGGGCGAACAGGATTCCGCTCAGCCCCGAGAGCTCCCAGGAGCGGATGCCGAACCCGTCAAGCGCGTGGCCCGTCAACGTGTCCACGACCTCGATCAGCCACAGGGCCGCGACCACCACCGCCATCACGACGGCCCCTGGCGGAGCCGGGTCGTGTCGATGCCCAGTCTCTGCATGCGCCCAGGATGACAGCCGGGCGCAACATGACACGTCGGGGCGCCGACGCCTATCGTTCCTAGATGCCCAGGACGCGGACCCGCTGATGGCCGGACCTCTTCCCCCGGGCGATCCGGTGCCCGACGACGGCAGCCTGCCGGGCGAGGCGCTGGCCGGCTCGGCCGAGCGGCCGCTCAGTCTCTACGTCCACGTGCCGTTCTGCCGTGCGCGGTGCGGCTACTGCGACTTCAACACCTACACCGCTTCGGAACTGGGCGCGGATCCCGGCGCCTCCCGCGACTCGTACACCGCCGCCCTCCACGCCGAGGTCGCCCTCGCTCGCCGTGTGCTGGGCGAGCGTCGGGTCACCACCGTCTTCGTGGGCGGCGGCACGCCGACCCTGCTGCCCAGCGCGGAGCTGGTGGCGGTCCTCGACGCCGTACGCGACGCGTTCGACCTGGCCGGCGACGCCGAGGTGACCACCGAGGCGAACCCGGAGTCGGTGACCCCGGCCTCGTTGGCGGAGCTGCGCGCGGGCGGGTTCACGCGGCTGTCGTTCGGCATGCAGTCGGCGGCGCCGCACGTGCTGGCCACCCTCGACCGGGTGCACACGCCTGGCCGCCCGGCGAGGGCGGTCGCCGAGGCCCGCGCGGCCGGGTTCGACGACGTCTCGCTCGACCTGATCTACGGGACGCCGGGGGAGTCGCTCTCCGACTGGCGGGGGTCGCTGGAGACTGCGCTCGCCGCCGAGCCAGACCACGTCAGCGCGTACGCCCTGATCGTCGAGGAGGGCACCGCCCTGGCCCGGCGCGTGAAGCGGGGAGAGCTGCCGATGCCCGACGACGACGACCTGGCCGACAAGTACCTGCTGGCCGACGAGCTGCTGGTCGCAGCCGGGCTGGGGTGGTACGAGCTGAGCAACTGGGCGCGCCCCGGCCACGAGTGCCGCCACAACGTCGCGTACTGGCGCTCGGCCGACTGGTGGGGCCTCGGCCCGGGCGCCCACTCCCACGTCGGCGGGGTGCGGTGGTGGAACGTGAAGCACCCCGCGACGTACAGCATGCGCCTCGCCGAGGGCCGGAGCCCGGGCCACGGGCGCGAGGTGCTCGACGCCGAGACCCGGCGTACGGAGCGGGTGCTGCTGGAGCTCCGGCTCGCCGAGGGGCTCGACCCGGCCGTGCTCACACCGACAGAGCAGGACCGCGTCCCCGGTCTGCGGGAACGCGGTCTGCTCTCGGGGTCCACGAGCCGGCTGCGGCTCACCCGTGAGGGGCGGCTGCTCGCCGACGCGGTCGTGCGCGACCTGCTCGACTGAGGTCGTCTGCACAACCGGTGTGCATATGTGCGCTGGTCGCCGCTGAGGGCACCTGCGCACGTATGCGCACCGGTTGTGCAGGTGCCTCGTCAGAGGGCGGCGTTCGTCTCGCCGGTGAGGCCCGTGTCGGCGCTCGGGTCGCCGACCGGGATGGCGTCGTCGAGGGCATCCTCGTCGCCGTCGAGCTCGACCACATAGAGGTCACCGTCGGCCGCGTCCCGGTCGTACGCCTCCGTCAGGGTCCGGGCCGGCTCCTCGGCGCCGGGCTGGTCGTCCGCCTCGCCGCGGGAGTCGGGAGCGCCGTAGGCCGTGCCCTCCTCCGGCTCCTCCTGGAGGATGCGCTGCTCGATGGTCTCGCCGCGGCCCTCCTCGGCGCCGACCAGCTCGGCGCCGCGGGGCTGGCGGTCCGGCGGCGACCACGGCACGTTGTCGGTCGAGGTCGGGTCGTCGAGGTTGACGTCGGCGTCGGCCTGCTGCTCGAGGTCACGCTGCGCGTAGCCCCAGTCGCCCTCGCCCTGCTCGTTCGAAAGATCGCTCATGGCCCCATCCTTGCCGTGATCCGGTGCGGCGACAACGCGTACGCCCGAAGGGCCGCCCGCGGGTCGGCCGGGTGGCCGGGGAGCGCGCGGCTAGCCTGTCGCGGGTGTCAGACCGCTACCGCGACGTGCTCGCCCCCGAGAACCGGCCCAAGAAGACCCCGCCGCCGAAGGTCCCGCTCGCCAAGGACATGGTGGTCGAGGAGGGGCTGACCGGGTTCTGCGGCGCCGTCGTGCTGTGGGAGAACGGCATCGTGGTGCTGGAGGACCGCAAGCTCAAGCGCCGCTCGTTCCCGATGGGCACCGGCTTCCTCCTGGAGGGCAAGCCGGTCGAGCTGGTCGCCCCGCCGCGTACGGCACCGCCGAAGGCGACCCACACCGCCTCCGGCTCCCGCATCGGCGAGGTCGGCCCGGCCAAGGTGGCCGCCCCCTCCCGGATCTACGTCGAGGGCCGCCACGACGCCGAGCTGGTCGAGAAGGTCTGGGGCGACGACCTGCGCCACGTCGGGGTCGCCGTCGAGTTCCTGGGCGGCATCGACGACCTGCCGGCCATCGTCGCCGAGTTCGCCCCCACCCACGAGCGGCGGCTCGGGGTGCTGGTCGACCACCTCGTGCCCGGGAGCAAGGAGTCCCGCATCGTCGAGCAGGTCGCGCGCGGCCCGTACGGGACGTTCGTGCTCGTCACCGGGCACCAGCACATCGACATCTGGCAGGCGGTCAGGCCGGAGACCGTAGGGATCAAGGCCTGGCCGTCGGTCCCCAAGGGGGAGGACTGGAAGTTGGGCACCTGCCGGCGCCTGGGCTGGCCCCACGGGTCGCAGGCGGACACGGCGATGGTCTGGCGCTCGATCCTGGCCAAGGTGCGTACCTGGAAGGACCTCGACCGCGGCCTGGTCACCGAGGTGGAGCGCCTGATCGACTTCACGCAGGACATCTGAGGAGCAACTGACGGCAACAGGGCGGCAGCAGGGGGCGCGGGGGCATCTACTGGGCCCTCGACCGTGCTCGACGTTCACACAGGAGTCGCCCCCGATGAGCAACCTCACCGCCGAGCAGGAGGCCGCCAAGGCCAGGCTGCCGTTCTCGTCCGTCTTCGGCTACGGCTTGGGCGACTTCGCGAACAACCTGGCCTTCTTGCTGTAAACGTCGTTCCTGCTGTACTACTACACCGACGTCGCGGGCATCTCGGCGGCCGCGGTGGCCACGATGTTCCTCGTCGTGCGGTTGTGGGACGCGTTCGCCGACCTGATCGCCGGTCGTCTCGTCGACCGCACCATGACCCGGTGGGGCAAGTTCCGCCCCTTCATCCTGTTCTTCGCCGTGCCGCTGCTGTTCCTCAGCTTCCTCACCTTCCGGGTCCCGGCCGGTCTCGGTGACGGCACGAAGCTGCTCTACGCCTACCTCACGTACGCGGTCCTGGGCCTGCTCTACTCGCTGGTCAACATCCCTTACGGGTCGCTGGCCTCCGCCATGACGCAGTCAGTCAACGAGCGGGCCAAGCTCGTGGCCGCGCGAGCCTTCGGGGCCGCGGTCGGCGGTGTCCTGCTGTCGTACTACATCGGCGCCAAGGTGTCCGACGTCCGCAAGCTGCGCACCACCCTCGCGCCGGCCGACTACCAGGCGCGGGTGCAGAGCATCTTCACGCAGACCACGCTGGCCTTCATCGTGCTCGGCTCGATCTGCTACTTCCTCACCTTCCTGCTGACCAAGGAGGGCGTGGTCCGCACCCAGCCGAGCGTGTCGATGAAGGAGACCTTCGCCACCCTCAAGGTGAACAAGCCGCTCGGCATCCTCTGCGCCGCCAGCTTCTTCTACCTGATCGGCCTGTTCGCGGTCGGCGGCTCGTCGGCCTACTACGCGCAGTACATCCTGGGCGACATCGCCTACACCGGCCCGATGGCGCTGGTGAACTCCGGCATCGCGCTGCTGATCACGCCGATCATTCCCTGGCTGATCGGGAAGTTCGGCAAGAAGAACGTCTTCCAGTACTGCGGTCTGTTCACGGTCGTCGGCGGTGTGTCGCTGTTCTTCGTGCCCGCCGGTGCGCTGGTCCTGGCCCTGGTCTTCCTGGCCATCAAGGGCGTCGGCGCCTCGCTCATCAACACGTCATGTTCGGCCTCGAGGCTGACACCGTCGAGTACGGCGAGTGGAAGACCGGCAAGCGGTCGGAGGGCGCCACCTACGCACTGTTCTCCTTCACCCGCAAGATCACGCAGTCGATCGGTGGTGCCCTGGGTGCCGCGATGCTCGCCGCCGGCGGGTACATCTCGGCTTCCGCGGCCAACCCGTCGCCCGTGCAGCCCGAGTCGGCGCTCACGACGATCCGGTTCACGATCGGCCCGCTGCCGGCCATCGCGGCGGTGCTCGCGATGCTGGTGTTCTGGAAGTACCCGCTGACCGACAAGGTCTTCGACCAGATCCGCGACGAGTCCGAGGCCCGCAAGGCCGTCTCGGGGCACCTGGTGCTCTCCGACGGCGAGGAGATCGAGACCCAGCGCTGAGCCTGCATCGCCGAGTCGCCGGCCCGGGCCCCCTGCGTGGGGTCCGGGCCGCGCCGTCCCCCGGGCTCCGCGAAGGACTGTCGGAGCCCGCCGATATCCTTCGCGCATGACGATCTCCCGGCCCACATCCGAGCTGCGCGGCCTCACGTCGGGCGAGGTCGCGAGCCGGGTCGCGGCCGGCCAGACCAACCGCACCGAGCAGGTCACCAGCAGGCCCCTGTCCGAGATCGTCAGGGCCAACGTCTTCACCCGGTTCAACGGTCTGCTGGGCGCCATCCTGGTGCTGGTGCTGCTGACCGGCTCCTGGAAGAACGCGCTGTTCGGCCTGGCGCTGGTCTTCAACTCGGTGCTGGGCATCGCCCAGGAGTGGCACGCCAAGCGCAAGCTCGACTCGCTGGCGGTGCTCCACGCCCCGACGGCCACCGTCCTGCGCGACGGCGAGCAGGTGACCCTCGACACCGGCGAGGTCGTGCAGGGCGACGTGGTGCGGCTCCAGCAGGGCGACCAGGTGTGCGCCGACGGGCCGCTGCTGGTCGCCGAGAACCTCGACGTCGACGAGTCCAACCTCACAGGTGAGTCTGACTCCGTCGCCAAGACCCCCGGCGACCCGGTGTCGAGCGGCACGGTGGTCGTGGCCGGTTCCGGCTGGTTCACCGCTGAGGTGGTCGGGGCGTCGGCCACGGCGCAGAAGCTCGCGGGCGAGGCGCGGCAGTTCACCCGCGCCCACTCCGAGGTGCAGCACTCGACGAACGTGCTGCTGCGATGGCTCACCTGGGTCGTGATCGTCGCGCTGCCGATCTCCGTGGTCTCCCAGTGGCGTGCCGTCGGCGACCTGGGCTGGCGGCAGGTGGTGCTCCGTGCCGCTGCCGGCATGGTGGGGCTGGTGCCGGAGGGCCTCGTGGTGCTGACGACGCTGGCGTTCCTGCTGGCCGCGCTGCAGCTGACGCGCAAGCAGGCGCTGGTCCAGGAGCTGCCGGCGGTGGAGGGCCTGGCCCGGGTCGACGTGATCTGCGTCGACAAGACCGGCACGCTTACCGAGGGCACGATCGCGTACGAGGAGATGCAGCCGCTCCCCGGCGCGGACCCGGGCCGCGTGACCCAGGTGCTGGGAGCCCTGTGCCACGGCGAGGGGCAGAACCAGACGGGGCGGGCGATCGCGGCGGCCGTCCCCGACCCCGGGCTCACCGTGACCGAGCGGGTGGCGTTCTCCTCGGCCCGGCAGTGGAGCGGCGGTGTCGTCGACGGTGAGCCCTGGGTGATGGGCGCCCCCGAGGTGCTGGCGCGGGGGGACGACGAGCTGCTGGCCCAGGTCGGGACCATCACCGACACCGGCCGCCGGGTGCTGGTGCTGTGCTCGGCGGAACGGCTGCCCGGGCCTGATGGCGGGCTGTCGGGTGCCCGGCCGGCGGCGCTGGTGGTGCTCTCGGAGGTCATCCGCGACGACGCGCGGCAGACGCTCCAGTTCTTCGCCGAGCAGGGAGTCCGGGTGATCGTGATCTCGGGCGACACCCCGCGTACGGTCGCGGCGGTGGGCCGCCGCGTGGGCCTCGACGTGGGCGAGCCGGTGGACGCGAAGACGCTCCCCGACGACCCGGCTGCGCTCGCCGACGTCGTGGAGCGCACGACGGTGTTCGGCCGGGTCACCCCGCCCCAGAAGCGCGCGCTGGTGCGGGCGCTGCAGTCCCAGGGCCACGTGGTCGCGATGACCGGCGACGGCGTCAACGACGTGCTCGCGCTCAAGGACGCCGACATCGGCATCGCCATGGGCAACGGCGCGCAGGCGACGAAGGCGGTCGCCCAGCTGGTGCTGCTCGACTCCCGGTTCTCCCACCTCCCCAACGTGCTCGCTGAGGGCCGCCGCCTGATCGGCAACGTGGAGCGGGTGGCCGCGCTCTTCGTCACGAAGAACGTGATGAGCGCGGTGGCCATCGTCGCGGCAGCGGTGCTCGGGCTGGCCTACCCCTTCCTGCCTGCCCAGCTCACGCTGGTCTCCACGCTCACCATCGGCATCCCGGCTGCCATCTTGGCGCTGGGGCCGAACTCGCAGCGGTACCGGCCGGGGTTCCTGCGCAGGGTGCTCACGATCGCGATACCCGCCGGCGTCATCAGCGGGCTCACCGCGTTCGTCGTCTTCGCGCTGCTGGCCACCGGGCCCGGCGGGGGAGCAGTGGCCAGCACGGCCGCCCTCACCGCGCTGCTGATGACCAGCTTCTGGCTGCTGGGTTGCCTGGCCCGTCCGTACGCGCCGTGGAAGGTGGCGGTCATCGTCGTCATGGTGGCCCTGGCCGCGCTCGCGTACCTGCTGCCGGTGGGCCGCGCGTTCTTCTCGATCGCCCCGAGCCCGGACGCGCTCCTGTACGGCCTCGTGGGAGGCGCCATCGGTGCAGCGATCGTCGAGATCGCCTACCGGGTGTCGCGCGGCAGCGAGCCGACGCCGGAGGCGGGCCACGCGACGCACCGGCACCGGCAGCCACCGAGCCCGGCCGAGCGTCCGCTGGGCACGCGCCCACACACGGCGCCGCCTCATGAGCACCATCGTCCCGAGCAGAGGCGACGGTCATGACCGGCGCGCTCGACATCCTGGCGCTGATGCAGGACGTGGCGGCCCGCGTGATCACGCCGCGGTTCCGGAGCCTCAGCAGCGCGGAGATCCACGAGAAGCAGCCGGGCGACCTGGTCACGGTGGCCGACCGGGAGTCGGAGGCCGAGATCACCGCGGCGTTGCGGTCCGCGTACCCGGACGCCCTGGTGGTGGGGGAGGAAGCCACCTTCGCCGACCCGGGCCTGCTCCGCGTTCTGCCGGTGGCCGAGCACGCGTTCGTCGTCGACCCGGTCGACGGCACCCGCAACTTCGTGAATGGCAGCCCCGACCACGCCGTCATGGTGGGCGAGCTGGTGCGCGGCGAGGGGGTGCGGGGCTGGATCTGGCAGCCCGAGCACCAGCGCGCGTACGTGGCGGAGCAGGGTTCCGGCGTGACCTGCAACGACGAGCGCCTGTCCGCGCTGCCCCGGAGCGAGCGCCCGGTGGTGGAGGCCTCGAGCCGCGGTCTGCGGGGCATGGATCCGGAGCTCGTGGGCGCCGTCGGGGCGACGCGGTTCTGCTGCGGTGTCGACTACCCGCGTCTGCTGACAGGCGAGATCGACGCGCTGGTGTACGGGCCGCGCCCGAAGCCCTGGGACCATGTGCCCGGCGCGCTGATGGTGCGCGAGCTCGGGGGAGAGGCGCGGATGAGCGACGGCGGCCACTGGTCGCCGGCCATCGGTGCGACCTCAGAGGGGCCGACGTCGCACACGCGGCCACGCCTGGTCGTGGCGGCGACGAGAGGCGTGTACGAGACCGTCGTGCGAGCAGCCTTCCATGGCTGACCGTTGGTGCCGGGCCTGGGGGCGCCCGGGGCTCGCCCCCGAGCGACGGCTGACCCCCCGTGTGGGGGGCGACGCGACCGGGAGCGCGCGATGACCGACGCCCCGCCGAACGCGACGGCGGCCCTGCTGCTCGGCCTGCTGCACGAGGGGCCGAACACCGGTTGGGCCTGGCCGAGACGGCGCAGCACCGGTTCTTCTACTTCTGGACCGTGACGCGCAGCCAGGTCTACCGAGAGCTGGCCACCATGGCCAGGTCCGGGTTGGTCGAGGAGGGGGAGAAGGGCAAGCGCGAGGCGCGACCGTTCACCATCACCGCTGCGGGGCGGGCCGCGTTCACAGTGCGGCTGTCGCAGCGGCCGGGGCCCGGAACCGTACGGCTGCCGTTCCTGCTGACACTCGCCTTCGGCTCCTACCTCGAGCGGGCGGAGATCTCCGAGCCCGCGGTCGGCCAGGCTCGGGCATGACGGATCGTCCCCGCCGGGTGGCGCGACGCCGCGCACTGATGCTCGGCGGCGGCGCGGCCGCCGTCCTCGGCGCGGCGGCCGTCGGCGACGTCGTCAGCGGGCACATGGCCGGCCACCTCGCGTACTGGTGGTGGCGCGACCGCACCGACCCGACCGACGGTGCGCTGCGGCTGGGGATCTCGGTGACTCCTCCATGCTCGGGACCCGTGCCTCCCGGCGGGGAGAGAGCCTGGCCTGACGCACGGCGGCGTACGTGCGATCCGCGTCAGGCAGACCGGTCCACGCCCACAACGCCAGCCCCGGCGGCGGTGGCGTGCGCGAGGTGGTCGAGCGGCACCCTGGCTAGGGTGGCCTCGGTCCGACCGAGGAGCGAGACAGGTGGCTCAGCCGACGCTGCGGGAGCAGGTGTACGAGGTCGTGCGCCTCGTGCCGTCGGGCCGTGTGGTCGCGTACGGGGACATCGCCGAGCTGCTCGGGATGAGCGCCCGGATGGTCGGCCGGTGCATGGCGCTGAACGACCAGCCGGGCCTGCCGTGGTGGCGGGTGGTCAACCGCCAGGGGCGCCTGCCCGTGGGGCTGCTGCCCGAGGCGCTGGCGCACTGGGCCGAGGAGGAGACGCCCGTGGGGCCGGAGGATCGCGTACGGATGACCCTCGCGCTCGCCGACCTGGCCGATCTCGCCGACGCGGCCGAGGAGCGCCTCGGCCCGCTGCCAGGGGCCAGCGGCTGGGGAGGCGACGCGGTCGTGGAGTCTCAGCCGCGCTGACGCGGCACCCCCTCCACGACCCGGTCGGGGCCGATCAGAGGGAGCGCAGCGGCAGCTGGGTCCGGGGCACGTGACCCTGGGCGGCCAGCTCCTCGTACGCGCGGTGGATCGCCGCGCGCGCCCACTCCTCGCCCCAGGGCCACTGGAGATCCTGGTACGAGTACGCGTCCACCTCCTTGATCCCGTTCTGCACGAGCCACTCGCACTGGCCCCAGACGGCGTGCAGACCGGCACGCTGCCAGTTCACGTACGCGTCGTTGACCACCGCGCCGTGGCCGGGGACGACCAGGGTGTCTGGCCGGCAGAGGGTGCCCACCGACTCCAGCACCCGGTGCCACCCCTGGAACGAGGTGGTGTCGTCGACGCCGGGGGGAGCACCCTCCTCGACGAGGTCGCCGGCGAAGAGGACGCGGCGGCCGGGCACCAGCACGGTGAGGTCGCCCTGCGTGTGGGCCGCGCCGAAGTGGCCGATCTCCACGTGGGCGCCCCCCAGGTCTCGGGCCGCGATGCTCGTGACCGGGCGCGAGGGCGGGGTCAGCTCAGTGGCGTCGAACCCGAGCTCCTCGGCCCTGGCCGCTGCACCCGGGGTGGCCAGCGTCGCCGCCACCGTCTCGTGGCCGATCGTCTCCAGGTCAGCGAACGCCGCCAGGCCGTACGCGTGGTCCCAGTGGTGGTGCGTCACCACGACCGTGGTGAGCGGCACCGGGGTGAGCGCGGCGATCGATGCCCGCAGCTCCCGGCCCTGCTCGGGGGAGGACCCGGTGTCGACCAGCAGGCACGCCGACTTCCCGACCACCAGCCCGACGTTCACCCCGGCCGGTTCCAGGGTGGCGTGGTACACGCCCTCGCGGAGCTGCTGCCAGGTGCCGATCTCGAAGTGCGTCACGCTCGTCAGCCTAGAAGACCGCTGAGGAGGCCCAGGCCAGGCCGGCCGCACCTGCACTCTCTGGTCGCTGGGGGCGGCACGAGCACCCCGGCAGAGCGGCGCTAGACTGGCACTCCCTGATGCCGAGTGCCAGCCGGAGGAGGTGCCGCCCATGCTCGACGAACGCAAGCTCGCCGTCCTGAGGGCGATCATCACCGACTACGTGCAGAACTCAGAGCCGGTCGGGTCGAAGGCACTGGTGGAGCGTCACCAGCTCGACGTGTCTCCGGCCACCATCCGCAACGACATGGCGGCGCTGGAAGACGAGGGCTACCTCGCCCAGCCGCACACCTCGGCGGGCCGGATCCCGACCGACAAGGGGTACCGGCTCTTCGTCGACCGCCTCACCGCCGTCAAGCCGCTCTCCCCGGCAGAGAAGCGAGCCATCTCCACCTTCCTCGCCGGCGCCGCCGACATGGACGACGTGGTCGCCCGCACCGTACGGCTGCTCGCGCAGATCACCCAGCAGGTGGCGATCGTGCAGTACCCGGCGGTGTCGACCGCCGTGGTGCGTCACGTCGACCTGGTGCGCCTCCACCGGGGGCGTGCCCTGGTGATCCTCATCACCTCCACCGGCCGTGTCGCCCAGGCCCCTCTGGACATCCCCGTCGACGCAGAGGAAGACGACCTCAGCGCCGCCGGGCAGCGTGTCGCCGCCGCCGTACGCGGTCGTCTCGCCTCCGACGCCGGCCGTGCGCTCGACTCCCTGAGCCCCGATGCGACGCCCCTGGTCACGGCTGCGGCGAGTGCCGTACGCACCCTGCTCGCCTCTGACCCGGCCACACGGGTGGCCGTCGGCGGGGTGCCGAACCTGACCAGGTTCGGCGACCAGTTCGAGAGCACCGTGAAGCCGGTGCTCGAGGCGCTCGAGGAGCAGGTGGTGCTGCTGCGCCTGCTCGGTGACGCCCACGCCGACGTGACCGTGCGCATCGGTCACGAGAACGAGCTCGTCACCTTGCACTCCACCTCCGTCGTGGCCAGTGGCTACGGCATCGCCGACGACGTCTGGGCGATGCTCGGCGTCGTCGGCCCGACCCGCATGGACTACCCCTCGACGATGGCGTCGGTGAGGGCCGTTGCCCGCTACGTCGGCCGTTTCCTGGCCGAAGGATGAATCGAGACCGATGACCGACTACTACGAGGTGCTTGGCGTGCCCCGCGACGCCACCGCCGATCAGATCAAGAAGGCGTACCGGCGCCTGGCGATGAAGTACCACCCCGACGTCGCCACCGAGCCGGACGCCGCCGACCGCTTCAAGAGGATCGGCGAGGCGTACGAGGTGCTCTCCGACAGCACCAAGCGCGACGTCTTCGACCGCGGCGGCGACCCGATGGGCGGCGGCGGCATGGGCGGCGGCTTCCCGCCCGGCTTCGGCGGCGGGTTCGACTTCACCAACCTCGTCGACGCGATGTTCGGCGGGGGCGGCATGCAGCGTGGCCCGCGCTCGCGCACCCAGCGCGGGCAGGACGCCCTGGTACGCCTCCGGCTGACCCTCGCCGAGGCCGCCTTCGGCATCACCAAGCCGCTCACGGTCGACACCGCCGTGCTGTGCCCCCGCTGCAGCGGCAGCGGCTCGGCCGGCGGCGAGCCGGTGACCTGCACCACCTGTCACGGCGCCGGCGACGTGGTGACGGTGCAGCGCTCGTTCCTGGGCGACATCCGCACCGCGCAGCCGTGCCCGACCTGCCGTGGCTACGGCACCGTGATCCCGAACCCGTGCCCGGAGTGCTCCGGCGAGGGTCGGATCCGCTCCCAGCGCACGCTCAACGTGAAGGTGCCGCCGGGTGTCGCCACCGGCAACCGCATCCACCTCGACGCCCAGGGCGAGGTCGGCACCGGCGGCGGGGCGGCGGGCGACCTGTACGTGGAGCTGCAGATCGCCGAGCACGAGACCTTCAAGCGTGACGGCGACGACCTGCAGGTGGTGATCCGGGTGCCGATGACCGCGGCGGCCCTGGGCACCTCCATCACCCTGCCCACCCTGGAGGCCGAGCGCGACGACCAGGACCCCGACCAGGTCAGCGTCGAGGTCGACGTGCCCGCGGGTACCCAGTCCGGCACCCGGGTCGAGGTCAAGGACCGGGGCGTGCCGAGGCTGCGGGGCAACGGCCGCGGCGACCTCTTGGTGACCGTCCTCGTGCAGACCCCCACCAAGCTCGACGAGGACCAGCGCTCGCTGCTGCGCGGCCTGGCCGAGATGCGCGGGGAGACCGCCCCCGAGGCCCAGGTCCACAAGCCCGGCCAGAAGGGCGTCTTCGGCTGGCTGAAGGAGGCGTTCGGCGGGTGAGCGACGGGTTCTTCCTGGCCGACCTCGCCGACACCGTGACGGTCGGCGACACGGTCACGCTCTCGGGGCGAGAGGGTCACCACGCGTCAGTGGTGCGCCGCATCGCCGTGGGCGAGCGGGTCACGCTGGCCGACGGCCACGGCCTCGGCGTACGCGGCCCGGTGACCGCGACCCGCAAGGACGGTCTCGACGTGCAGGTCGACGAGGTGCTCCACGCGCCCGCGCCGCGGCCGCGGTTCGTGTGCGTGCAGGCGATCCCGAAGAACGATCGGGTGGAGCAGGCCATCGACCTGCTCACCGAGGTCGGCGTGGACGAGATCGTGCCCTGGCAGGCGTCCCGCTCCATCGTGCGCTGGCAGGGGGAGCGCGGCGAGAAGGCCCACGCGAAGTGGGTCACCACGGCGCGCGAGGCGGCCAAGCAGTCCCGGCGGCTGCGGGTGCCGAAGGTGGCACCGCTCGCCACCACCGCCGAGGTCGCCGAGCGCCTGCGGCGGGCCGAGTGCGCGTACGCCCTGCACGAGTCGGCCACCACGGCCATCGTCGAGCAGCGGCCGGCCGGCGCCGACGTGGTGTTCGTGATCGGCCCCGAGGGTGGCATCGCGCCCGACGAGCTGGCCGCGTTCGAGGCCGCTGGCGCCATCCCCGTCCTGATGGGGGAGACGGTGCTGCGCACCTCCACCGCCGGCGGCGTGGCGCTGGTGCAGCTGCGGCTGCTGACCGAGCTGGGCCGCGGAGCGTGACCGGGTTCGGGTTCGAGGTCGGTACGCGGCTCGACGGCACCCAGGGCCGTACGGGCGTCATCACCACCCCGCACGGCACCATCCGTACACCGGCGTTCACCGTGGTCGGCACCAAGGCCACGGTGAAGGCGCTTCTCCCCGAGCAGGTCGCCGACCTCGGCGCGCAGGCGGTGCTCGCGAACGCATACCACCTGTTCCTTCAGCCCGGCGCCGACGTCGTCGACGAGGCCGGGGGCCTGGGCCGCTTCATGGGCTGGCCGGGCCCGACGTTCACCGACTCCGGCGGCTTCCAGGTGATGAGCCTGGGCGTGGGGTTCAAGAAGGTGCTCGCCATGGACACCCGCGGGCTCACCAGCGACGACGTGGTGGCCGAGAACGCGGCCCGGCTGGTGCAGGTCGACGACGACGGGGTCACCTTCACCTCGCACCTCAACGGCGACCGGCACCGGTTCACGCCCGAGGTGAGCATGCAGATCCAGCACCAGCTCGGCGCCGACGTGATGTTCGCCTTCGACGAGCTCACCACGCTGATGAACACCCGCGACTACCAGGAGCGCTCCGTGAAGCGCACGGAGGCCTGGGCGGCACGCTGCCTGGCCGAGCACGCCCGGCTCACGCGGGAGCGGGTCGGCAAGCCCTACCAGGCGCTGTACGGGGTCGTGCAGGGCGCGCAGTACGAGGACCTGCGACGCCAGGCGGCCAGCGGGCTGGCGACGCTGGAGGTCGACGGGCAGCGGTTCGACGGGTACGGCATCGGGGGCGCCCTGGAGAAGGAGAACCTCGGCACCATCTGCACCTGGGTCTCCGAGTCGCTGCCGGAGGACAAGCCCCGCCACCTGCTCGGCATCTCCGAGCCCGACGACCTGTTCGCCGGGGTGGCCGCCGGCGCCGACACCTTCGACTGCGTGAACCCGTCACGGGTGGCCCGCAACGGGGCGATCTACACCGCACGCGGCCGGTACAACGTGAACACCGCCGCGCACCGGCGAGCGTTCGGCCCGCTCGAGGAGGGGTGCGGCTGCTACACCTGCACCCACCACACCCGGGCGTACCTGCACCACCTGTTCAAGGCCAAGGAGATCCTCGCCTCGACGCTCGCCACGATCCACAACGAGTGGTTCACCGTGCACCTGCTCGACGCCATCCGCGACGCCCTCGACGCCGGTCAGTTCGACGCGTTCCGTACGGAATGGCTCGGCGCGTATGGCACCGGGCGGCTCTGACCATGGCGACCTCCCTGCCCGGCGGCAGCGTCCACGACCTCCCGACGACCTGCGCAGCGCGCTGACGGACGACGCCGATGCCGCCACGACCTGGCGCGACCTGACCGAGCTGGGCCGCAACGAGTTCATCTGCTGGGTGACCTCGGCGAAGAAGGACGAGACCCGCGCCCGCCGCATCCGCCGCACGCTGGAGGAGATGGCCGAGGGCAAGCGTCGCCCGTGCTGCTGGCCCGGCTGCGACCACAGGGAGCGCACCGGGCGCCGACCCGGGCCTGGCGCCCCCACGCACTAACCTCCGGGGTATGCGCACGCTGACCGAGGTCATCCGGCTGGCCGATCACGCGGCCCGCCTCTGGGTGGCGGGGTTCTGGTGGCTGGGCGCCTGGTTCCTCCTCGGCACCGCCGGTCACCTGGGGCTGCTGTGGGCGTCGGCCGCCGCGGGGCCGAGACCCGCTCTGGCGACCGCCCTGTTCATCACCGCGGTGCTGCTGCAGGTCGGGTCGCTGGTGCTGATGATCCACTCCGTGGTGCCGCTGATGCGCACGCCGCTGGCCGTGCGAGCCGGGGCGGCCAGCCGCCCGGACCGGATACCGGCCACCGTCTGGGAGCACGAGAGCCCCCTGCAGGTCCTCACGATGGCCATCGGCCCGTTCCTCGTCGTGTACGCGGCGTGGCAGCTCGTCGATCAGGAGGTCGTCCGGCTCTACGTCCGCAACGAGATCGTGTACGGCAACGCGCTCGGCGTCAACCGGGAACGCTGGTCCGTGAACCTCGACTGGTGGCGGTTCTACCTGGCTGTCGCTGCCGGCGCCTGGTTGCTGCAGAGGCTCGGCTCCCCGCTGGAGCGCACACTCCGGGGGCGGGCCCGCACGGTGACCGCCGTCGTGATGACGGTCTGCGAGGCGGTCTGGACGTTCTGCTCCTTCCTCGCACTCTTCACCCTGGTCCCCAAGGCCGCGGACTGGGTCTCCCACCGCCGCGCCGTCGTCTGGCTCACGGAGCGCTGGTACGCCCTCGTCGACCTGCTGCCTGACCTGCGGCTGCCCTTCGGGCTCACCCTGCCCACGGCGCTGCTCGACCTGGGGCGGTGGGTGTCCACCGATCTGTGGCCGGCGTTCGGCGACGCCGTCGCCCTGCCGTTGATGTGGGTCGCTCTCACCGCCACCGTCGTGGGGTGGCGGGAGTTCCGAGCGCGGGACGTGGTCGCCGTGGTGCGTGGCGAGGCCCCGACCGCCGATGACGACGTGGCCCCGGTGCGGCGAACCGCCCGCGGCGCAGTCATCAGCGCAGCCCGCGCGGCCACCGCTGATCTGCGCGACAAGTACGTGCCGATCCTCACCGCGCTCGGACTCGTGCTTCGCACCGGGGCGCGGTTCCTCGGGGCGTACCTTCTGCTGTCGGCGCTGCTGCGTTTCGTGATGACCTGGCTGCTGATCGGGCTGAAGCGGTGGCTGGGCACCGGCGACCTCGAGTGGTGGCTGGCCACGGCCACCCCGATCCAGGTGGTCCACGACCTGCTGCTCACCACGGCTGGGGTCGCCCTGCACGTCGCCGCGTTCGACCGGGTCATGGCGAGCGCGACAGGGGCGCCCTGGACGCGCCTAGGAGGCGGGGGAGGGCAGCCCCAGCAGCAGACGGGCGACGTCTCGCAGACGCTCGGGGGCTGACGGGATCTCCAGCGGCGTGGGGTGCCTCAGCGAGCCCAGGCCCACCGCAGGGCGTCGGGCAGGATGGCACCGCCGTTGGTCATGCTGTGGCCACCTTCGCGCAGCACCAGCCGCATGTCGTAGCCCGCCTTCGCCAGCGCTGCCGCCACGAGCAGGTTCTCGGCGAACCAGTTGTGCTCGGGCTCGTTCCAGTGCAGGTCCCGATGAGCGGCGGTCAGCAGCACCCGCAGCGGCTTGCGGGGGGTCGACTCGATGAGCCGGGGGTACGGGTTGCCGCCGGGAATCTGGGCGAAGCTGCCCCCCAGCGAGATGACGCGGCCGAAGGCGTCTGGACGATGCCAGCCGGCCGTGAAGGCCCCATTGCCCCCGCTGCTGCCCCCGCACGCGAGACGACTGCGCGGATCGTCGCTCAGCCGCACATGCTCGCCGGCCAGGCCCAAGACGTGGTCCGCGAGGAAGTCGGCGAACCTGGAGTCGGGGGTGTCGTACTCGACGTTGCGGTTCCGGTGCTCGGCCGCGCCGCCCGCCGCGGGGACCACCCCGGGATCGACGAAGATCCCCACCATCGGCGGCAGGGCTCCCGCGGCGACCAGGTTGTCGAGCACGGTGCCGGCCCGGAAGGGCCCTGCGGGGTCGAGGTACAGCGCCCCGTCCAGCATGAGTGTCGCCGCCAGCGGACGACCTTGGGGCAGGCCTGCCGGCACGTGCAGCCACACCCGGCGGCGAGTTCTGGGATAGGACGGCGGATCGTCGATGCGCAGCTCGACGAGCTGCCCCGGGGCGACCCCTGCCCTGGCTGCGGAGTCGGGGCCGTGCTCGTACTCGACGTCCTCCTGCTCCAGGGACAAGGGCGCGTACGGGATGCTCAGCACGTGCCCACGTTAGCGCGCGCCGTCACCAGCCCCCGCGCCGGAGGAGACGGGCTGACCACGACTGGCCAGGGCAGAAGCCTCAGATGTCGACGATGATCGAGTCGAGCAACCGCTCGCCCACCGCGATCCGCACCTGCTGGAGCTTGGACTCCCTGGGGACGAAGAAGAACCAGTGCCCCGTGACGGGGCCCTCTGCGAGCCGTTTGCTCCCGGGGCAGTGGCCCGCCTGCAGACCCATGGCCTTCAGGCTGAGGTCGGGAGAGTCGGCCTGGGCGTAGTGGCTGCCGTCCTCGTCGACGACCTGGAGGTGGCAGTAGAAGGCGTCACGCACCTCGTCGGTGTGCCGCCCACGGTCCACCCAGGTCTCCTGCATCTCGACCACGACCAGCCGCCGCCCGCGCTCCGTGAGATCCACCGTGCGTCCCGCTCGGTCGACGACCTCGTCAAGGCTGGTGACGCCCAAGACGCGCAGCTCCATGCCCTCCGCCCGGGCAGGCTGGTCGCGGTAGACGCGTGCCAGCGGCGGTGGGGAGACGATGTGGACGTCAGAGATGGCCTGCGCAGTCAGCAGGCCGGCGGTCAGCGCCAGGCCGCAGACGAAGGCGACCGGGCCCCGCCCACGGAGGGGCGACCTCATCGGACCACCTCCACGCGTGCCGCCGGCAGCGTCTCGCTCGCCGTGACCGGCGCCTGGTCCAGCGGCCCCAGGTCGACGTCGAGCTGGCGCTGGGGGAAGTAGAACGACGAGGTGGGGAAGACCCGGGCGGCGGTGAGCCGCAGCCCGGGGAGCGCGTCGCGGGGGACGGCGGCGTACCGGGGCCAGACCACCCGGAAACCTCGGCCGGTCGTGGTGTCGGCCCGGTCGCCGCTGAGCCTGTACGTCCGCCCCTCGCGGTCGGCGAGCCGCAAGGTCACCATGCGCTGCTCGGGCGTCGTCCACTCCAGCTCGACCGTCACGAGAACCACGACGCCGTCGAGCGGCTGTACGGTTTCCTTCGCCCCGGGATCGGTGACCTCGCTGGTCAGCGTCACCTGCGAGACCCGTACCCGCACGCCGTCGACCTCGGCCCACTGCCCGGCGACCCCGGGCACCACGGTCCGCTCGGACTCCATCGTCTCCGGGTCGGGCGTCTGCACCGCCACCACCGCCGTGAGCGCCAGGCAGACCAGCAGGCCGAGAAGACCGTCGAGACGCCGGCGCAGACCCTGGCGCGCCGGTCGCTGCGCGGGAGCGCTCATCGCGGTCTCCGGTCGGCCGCGGTCAGGTCGAGGTGCCCGCGAGGGCCTGCCGCCACCCAGTAGGGGGTGCTGTAGGGCAGGTCCTCCAACTTCTGGTCCATCACCACGACGCGGATCGGCAGGTCGCCCGGGGGCTGCTTCTCGGGCAGCTCGACCCTGAGCAGAAGCGTGGTCCGCACTCCGGGCTGGCACAACGTCAACTTGGAGCGCACCTTGACGTCGGTGCCCACCGGCCACTGCACCCGCACCAGCTCCTCGCCGCCGGGCAGCTCGGTCTTGTCGCCACGGTTGACGACCTCCAAGCGGACGATGAGCTCCGGCTCGTCGAGGATCGGGTCGAGCCGGATCTCCGCGTCGGCGACCTTGATGACCCAGCGGCTGGTCGTGACGTCCTCCCCGGGGGCCAGCGGTCGCCCGGTCGCGGCTGCGGCGTCGTCGAGGCCGCCGCCGGCGTACAGCGCGAGCACGGCACCGCCCAGCAGGGCCGCCACGACGGCCCAGAGCACCACGGTGTGGCGCGAGACTGGGGCAGGCACGGCGGCAGCCTATCCCTCGACGGTCCCAGGGTCAGCGGCGGCCCTGGTCCTCTCGGGCCTGACGACGCTCCAGGCTGTACGTGTCGCGTACGGACTCGTCGTCGAGCGGAGCGTCGGCGGCCAGCCGCACGCCGCGCCAGCGCTCCACGTGGAAGAGCGGGTTCACCGCCAGCCAGTAGAGCTTGCGCCTCGGCGTGTACGCGGGGTCGCGCACGATCCGCTTCGCATCCCGCACCACGCCACCGGCGACCATCCGGGCCACCACCTTCAGCGACGGCTTCTCGACCGGCACGCCCACCTGGCGCAGGCCGAGCGTCTCGTCGAACATCCGGTGCTTGTAGTCGCCGAGCGCGATCTCGTTCGAGTGCAGCACGTTAGCCCTGGGGGCGTACGCCTTGAGGAAGCCCGCGTCGATCACGTCACGGCCGAACAGCTGGTCCTCGGCGTACGGCACGTCGCGGTAGTTGTGCTCCAGCAGGAACGAGCGCCGCCCCGCGCAGTTCACGTCGGAGTAGAACGCGAGCACGTCGTAGACGCCCTGGCTGGTGACGAAGTCGTCCTTGTAGAACAGCGAGGTGGCCTGGTCGGCGCCGAACCCGGCGAACACCATCGAGATCTCGCTCTTCAGCATCGGGATCGCGTCGGGGCGCGGGTCCTGCTTGCCGAGCACCGCCACCACCTTGTCGTTCAGCTCGAACGGCTTCAACAGCTCGTACAGCCAGCGGTCGTTCGCCGGCGTCGCGTCCTGGGTGAGGAAGGCGACGAACTCTCCCTGGGCGTCGACGACGGCCTCGGCGCGGGTACGGCCGTGGGAGAAGTCCTTCTTCGCCACCTGTCGCCACCGCAGGCGGCCGTCGAACTCGTCGGCCAGCCGCGCCAGGATCGCCGGCGTCTCGTCGCCGGAGTCGGTGTCGTAGACGAGCACCTCGAAGTCGTACGGGACCCGCTGGGCGAACACCGTGCGCACCAGGGCCTCGACGTAGCCGGCGCCCCGGTAGGTGGGGATGAACACGGTCGCGCGGAACGGGGACTCAGCCTCGGTCACGGCGCACCTCCTGCATGTAGTCGTACGTGCGTCTGATGCCCTCGGCGAAGCTCACGGCCGGGTGGGGCCCGAACTCGGAGACGTAGCGGCCCATGTCGAGCACCGACGACTGCACGAAGGTGGCCGGCTGGGGGACCGAGGAGCGGATGGCCTCGATGCCGGTGACCTCCTCGATGGTGGACACCACCTCGTTCACCGACACCGGCACGCCGGAGCCCAGGTTGTACACGCCGTGCTGCGGGTCGCGTGCCAGCGAGTCGGCGATCATGTCGCTCACGTCGGTGACGTAGATGTAGTCGCGCGTCATCGACCCGTCGCCCATGATCGTGATGGGCTTGTGGCTGGTGATGGCGTCGAGGAAGATCGGGATCACGCCCTGCCGCTTCCAGAACGGCTGCCGCGCCCCGAACGGGTTGCCGACACGGAAGATCGTGGACCGCAGCCCGTGCTTGCGGCGGAAGTAGCGCAGGTAGTTCTCGACGCTGAGCTTGCCGATCCCGTACGGCGACACCGGCTCGGTCGGGTCCGTCTCCCGGATCGGCTCGGTGCCGGTGCGGTCGCCGTACACCGTGCCGCCCGACGACGTGTACACCAGGCGCTCGACGCCGGCCTCGACGCACAGCTCGAACAGCTGCACCGAGCCGCGGACGTTGGTCTCGATGTCGATCAGCGGGTCGTTCTCCGCCGTCGCGGGGTTGGTCGTCGACACCAGGTGCACGACCATCGACACCCCCGCCAGCGCCTGGCCGAGGTCACCGCGGTTCAGGAAGTCGCCGCTGACCTGCTCCACCTGGTCGCTGGGCAGGAACAGGGGAGGCACGTGGGGCTGGAACCGGTCCAGCGCCCGCACCCGGTAGCCGCGTGCCACCAGCGAGTCGACCAGGTGAGAGCCCAGGAACCCGCCGGCACCGAGGGCGAGGACCAGGGGCGCCTCAGTCATCGGCCTTCCGGCTGCCGGTCACCTCGTCGATGATGGCGACGACCTTCGCGCCGGCGGTCTCCCAGTCCAGGCCCACGACGCTCTCCGAGGCCTCCTTGGCGTACGCCGGGAGGTCGTCGCGCTCCACGATCCGCACCAGCTCGTCGGCCAGGGCCTGCGGCGTGGGGAGCGTGTAGTGCAGGTACGGGTTGTCGCTCACCATCTGGTTGTTGTCGCCCGCGTTGATGACCGGGATCACGCCCGAGCCGAGCAGCTCCAGCGGCAGCAGCGACATGTTCGTCAGCGACATCACGACGGCCGCCGCGCAGCGGTCGTACAGGTCGGGCAGCTCGCGCAGCTTCATCGACTTGTGGTTGATGTAGGGGAACGGCACGTCCCAGCCCGACACGTCCCAGCCGGCGAGGTTGATCGTGTACTCAGGCTTGGCGCGGTGGAACAGCTCCAGCGCCATGATCCCCATCTCGAACGCGCGGCGCTCGGTGACCGGGCGGGCGTAGAAGAACACCTCGCGGCGCGGCTCGGGGTTGCGGTACCGGTACAGCGAGGAGTCGGCGCCGAAGTCGTACGCGTCGCACTCCATGCCGTAGCGGGTGCTCAGCGTGTGCTTCAGCCAGCCGCCGGCGGTGATGCCGTGGAAGCCGAAGCGGTAGGTGTTCTCGGCGAGCAGGGAAGTGGTGCCGACCGGGTAGAAGGAGGGCTCGAAGTCCTGCACGAAGTACAGCTTGGCGCCGTCGGTGGCCACGTTGAAGACCGGATAGGCGGTCTCCCATCCGGTCGCGAAGACCGCGTCGGAGTCGACGACCTCGCCCTCCCAGGTGTGGAAGTGGAGGCGCTCGGCCGTCGAGTAGTGGGAGACGTTCTCCTGCGCCTCGGCCAGCGTCATCGGGTCGTGCACGCTGTAGAGGTAGACGTGGTTGGTGTAGCCCGCCGCGTCGAGGAAGTCGATGAACCGGAAGATGTTCTGGTGCCCGCCGCCGTTGCCGGGGGGAGACATCACCCAGCTGATCACCTTGGTGTGGCGGGGGTTGCGCTGCGCGGGGTCGTACGGATGGCCGACGAAGTCGGCGGCCAGCACGTCGTCGCGGTGCACCGGCGGGTCGAAGCGCACCTTGTGGCGGACCATCGACAGGCCCGCCAGGCCGCCCGCCTTCTTGCGCTCGACGTACTCCAGACCGTCGATCATGAACCGCAGGAGACCGTCGCGCTTGAGGATTCCCAGGCCGATGCGGAGGACCCGCAGGACACGTCTGACCATTGCCACCCGAATCTGTGAGGAGGACGGAGCCGCGACAGTCTATCGGTGCGCCGGCGGGGGCAGGGCGCCGCGCGTCTGACGGGGCGCTGTGGTCGACTGCGCTAGTGTGACCGGGCGCGTTGGCCCAAGACAGAAGGAGGTCCGGCGTGACGTCTGCGCAGACCTCCGGCGAGGTGAGCTCGTGAGCAGCACCACCGCTGTCCGGCAGCGGGTGCGGTCGCGGGCGCTCAGCCACCCGACCATCAACCTGCTGGTGAACCTGACCCTGCGGGAGATCCGCTCCCAGTACAAGCGGACCGCTCTGGGGCGCCTGTGGTCGCTGGTCAACCCGCTGGCCACCATCGCGATCTTCTCGGTCGTCTTCGGCCTGGTGTTCCGGGGCTCCGTGCCGCCGGGCATCCACTCCGGGCTGACGAACTTCTCGCTCTGGATCGCCTGCGGCATCATCCCGTGGGGCTTCATGAGCAACGGCATCGTCGCCGGCATGGGCGCCCTGGCCGGCAACTCCGGCCTGCTCACGAAGGTCTACTTCCCACGCCACGTGCTGGTCACCTCCAGCGTGCTGTCGCTGGCCTCGACGTTCCTCACCGAGCTCGCGATGCTGGTCGCGGTGATGGCGATCGCCGGAGGCCCGCTGGTGCTCGCGTACGTGCCGGTGCTGCTGCTCGTCGTCGCCCTCAACGTGCTCTTCGTGCTCGGCCTCGGCCTCCTGCTGAGCGTGCTCATGGTCTACTTCCGCGACGTGCAGCACATCTGGCAGCTGTTCAACCAGATCTGGTTCTACTCCTCGGGCATCGTGTTCACGCTGTCGATGGTCCGCGACGCGCAGGCGCACCTCGATCAGCGGGGCTTCGGCTGGGTGCCGCTGCTGTGGCTGTTCGAGGCCAACCCGGCCTACCAGTTCATCGAGGCGTACCGGCGGATCCTGTTCGACTTCGCCTTCCCCTCGCCCACCCAGTGGCTGGTGATGGCGGCGGCTGCGCTCGTCACCCTGGTGATCGGTGTGCTCACCTACCGTCACTTCCAGGCCCGGATCGTGGAGGAGCTCTGATGGCCGACCTTCCCGCAGTCACGGTCGAGGGGGTCTCGAAGAGCTTCCGCATCTACTCCGAGCGCAACAAGTCGCTCAAGGCGGCGCTGCTGCGCGGCAGCCGGGCCCGGTACGACGAGTTCTGGGCGCTCCGTGACGTGTCGCTGGAGATCCCGCAGGGCAAGACCTTCGGGCTGCTCGGCAACAACGGGTCGGGCAAGTCGACACTGCTCAAGTGCATCGCGCGGATCCTGGAGCCGAATGCCGGCACCATCACCCACCGCGGTCGCATGGCGGCGATGCTCGAGGTCGGGTCCGGCTTCCATCCCGAGCTGTCGGGGCGGGAGAACGTCTACCTGAACTCGGCGATCCTGGGCATGTCGCGGGCGGAGATCGAGCGCAAGTTCGACTCCATCGTCGACTTCGCGGGTGACGCCGTGGCCCGCAGCATCGACCAGCCCGTCAAGAACTACTCCTCCGGCATGTACGTGCGGCTGGGCTTCTCGGTGTCGATCCACGTCGAGCCCGACATCCTGCTCGTGGACGAGGTCCTCGCCGTCGGCGACATGGCCTTCCAGGAGAAGTGCATGGACAAGTTCTCCGACCTCAAGCGTCAGGGCCGCACGGTCGTCGTGGTCAGCCACGGGCTCGACCAGATGCGCACGTTCTGCGACGAGGCCGCCTGGATGGACAAGGGCCGGGTGATGGAGATCGGGCCCGCCAACGACGTCATCAACAAGTACTTCGAGGACGAGCACCAGGCCGAGGTCGTCGAGACGGGCGGCGTGCGGTACGGCACCGGGCGCGCTGGGATCGACCAGTTCGAGATCATCAACACCTCCGGCCGTGACTCGACGGTGCTGCGCTCGGGCGAGCCGATGACCATCCGGATGCACTTCCACGCCGACGAGCTCATCGACGACCCCTCCTTCGTGGTGTCGATCGAGAACGTCGACGGCCACGTGATGTGGGCCCACACCACGATCGAGGCGGAGTTCCTGCCGCTCGACATCGAGGGCCGCGGGTCCGTCGACGTGGTGATCCCGGCGCTGCACTTCCGCCCCGGCTCGTTCTACGTGTCAGGCTCCATCCACGACGGCAAGGGCGACGTGCTGGACGCGCTCCAGCGCTCCCTCAAGTTCAGCGTGATGGACGGACGCGTGCGCGAGGCCGGCGGTCTGGTGGCACTCGGGTCGCACTTCGACAACCTCACCCCGCCGCGGCGGATGCGGACCAAGGCCGACATCGCCGCCTTCAGGGAGAAGGAGCGCCAGGAGCGGATCGCGGCCGCGCAGCTGGAGACCGAGCCGTTCGAGGAAGACGCCGGCTAGGGCATGTCTCCCCATTGCCGGTGCCCTGTCATCGTGATGGGTGCTCGGCAGCGAGAGCGCGTGCGCGAGATGGGCTGAGGAGATGGGTCAGCGTTCGAGGTCGATCCGTGTCTCGACGCATCGGTAGCCGGCCCGCTCGAACGCTGCTGCCATGGGTGTGTTCACGGCGTCGGTGGTTGCAGTGATCCTCTGCGCTCCAGACGCGGCATGGAAGGCGGTGATGAACCCGAGGAGATCATCGACGTATCCGTGCCCACGGTGTTCTGGCACGACCGCCAGATAGCCGACGTTGCGATTCGTCGGGGTGGCCGAAGGGATGGCGATCCCCACGACGGAGCCGTGCTTGTCGTACGCGAGGCGCCACCAGTCCCGATCGCCGGGGCAGGAACGGTAGTAGTCCACCTCATCTCGCGCCAAGCTCAGCGCATCGGTGGTGGCCAGCTCGCGTCGGGTCATGACGTCGAGGGAGCCGTGCGTGGCGCGGGCGAAGAGGCTGACGAACGCGTCGTCACCAGCTGGCTCGAACCGCAGCCGCGGGCTGGGCGGGATGACGGAGGTTCCTTGATCCCACTCGAACTGCCGCCGCTCGTTGTGATGACCGAGGCCGAGACCTGCGGCTTCCACGATCTTCGTGTGGACGTCGTGGGCCACGGCGGCGTCGTCGCGCCACGCGACGGGGACACGCAAGGTGTGCGGCAGCGGGACAGGGATGCCGCGAGCTGCCAGGACGGCATGGCCGCGCTCCAGGAGCGCGCGGAGGACCATTGCCGCCTCGGCGTGGTCGGCGATGACATCCCACACGTCCAGCGCGATGGGGGTCTGCTGGTCCCGCCCCCACCACAAAGCCCGCCCGATGACTTTGCCCGCATGGTCGACGGCGACCTGTGACCACTGAGGCTGTAGACGCCCGGCAGCGATCTCGGTCTCGATCTGGGCGGATGTCATCCCGACCCCCGGCGTGGTCGCCATGGTGGCGACTTCCTGCAGCAGCTCCGCTGTGGGTGTCTCGATCCTCATGCCTCAGATCGTTCCGCGCCCCTGGCCGAGCGCGAGCGAATTTTCACGGCTGCTAGGGAAAGCCGCCAGACTGGCAACACTCGTACAGCGGCATGAACGAGCTGTCACGCGCGCCCGCGACCGCGTCTACGACACCTGATCTGCTTGGCCGCATCCGCCCTGCTCAGCAAGGCGGTCAGGACCTTGTCCGCGACATGCCCCCACCCCGCACCCGTTGTCCTGCAGACACTTGGGAGACACGGCCCTAGCCCGGCGGCTCGGCAGCGGCGATCTCGACGAGGCGGTGTACGGCCTTCGGGACCCGCCCACCGCGCGCCCAGAGCGCGCGCAGGGGACGCTCCACCGACAGTCCCTCCACCATCACGGCGCGCAGCTCACCGCGCGCGACCACGGCCTCCACGGCGTGCTCGCTGAGCACCGCGGGCCCGGCGCCGGTCGCCACGGCGATGCGGACGGCAGGGTTGCTCGTCAGCTCGAGGGCCGGCGGTGCCATGCGGGTCCCCGCGAGGGCCTGCTCCAGGCTGACGCGCGTGCCGGAACCGGGCTCCCTGACCACCAGGGGCGTCGCTGCCAGCTCGGCGAGGGACAGCGGCCGGGTGCGTACGGCCCAGGGATGGGCGGGTGCCACCACCACGACCAGGCGGTCGGTGGCGACCGTACGGCTGTGGTGCGGGACCGAGACCGAGGCCGGCACGTCGGGACTCTCGACGAACACCAGGGGGTGGCCGTGGCCGAGCAGGGCGCCGACCTCGGAGGAGTTGCCGACGGTGACACCCACCTGCAGGTCAGGGAGTTCCCGCACCAGGGCGCCGAGCCAGCGGGGGAGCAGGTGCTCGGCGATGGTCTGGCTGGCGGCGACGTTGAGGTGCCGCTGCCGCTCGGCCGACAGGGAGGCGCTGCCCGCCACCAGCCGGCGGTTGGCGGCGAGCACCGCCTCGGCCCACTCCAGCACCAGAGCGCCGTGAGGGGTGAGGCGGCTGCCCCGGGCACCCCGGTCGAGGAGGCGGACGCCGAGCTGACGCTCCAGCCGTCGCAGGCTACGGCTCGCCTGGGGCTGGGACATCGAGAGCGCACGGCCGCCAGCTGCGACGCTGCCGGTCTCGGCGACGGCGACCAGCAGCGCCACGTCGGTGACGTCGGGGAGCTGCTCCGGTTCAGGCATGCCCACAGCGTATGGGTGGGATGCTCAGACAGTGACTTCTGCGGCATGGGCAGAGATGGAAGAGTGGGCCGGGTGACCACCGCGACCTCGCCCGCCCCGTCCGCTGGGGACCGCTTCCTGACGCTGCTGCCCGGGCTGGCCCTGGCCGCCGGGATCGCCGTGGTGTCGGTGATCGCGTCGCGGCTGGTGCACGGGCTGAGTGCGCTGCTGGTGGCGATCGTCCTGGGCGCCCTGGTCGGCAACCTCACCAGCATCGGTGGTGACAAGACCGGCCCGTTGTGGCCGGGGCTGACCGTGGCGTCGCGGCGCGTGCTTCGGCTCGGCGTGGTGCTGCTCGGCCTGCAGCTGGCCCTGGGTGACGTGATCTCGCTGGGCTGGCCGGCGCTGCTGGGCGTGATCGCGGTGGTGGCCGCCGGGATGGGGGTGACCCTGCTGGTGGGGCGCCTGCTGGGGGTGGAGTCGCGGCTGTCGCTGCTGGTGGCCGCGGGGTTCTCGATCTGCGGCGCGGCCGCCGTGGCCGGGGTCGACGGCGTGCTGCGCAGGCGCGAGGCCAAGGACACGGCGACCGCACTGGCGCTGGTGGTGCTGTTCGGCACCGCCATGATCGCGGTCATGCCGTGGCTGACGCACCTGCTGGGGCTGGACGTGCGGACCGCGGCGGTCTGGACCGGCGCCTCGGTGCACGAGGTGGCCCAGGTGGTGGCGGCCGCCTCCGGGATCGGCCCGGACGCGGTGGGCATCGCCGTGGTGGTCAAGCTCACCCGGGTGCTGCTGCTGGCGCCGGTGCTGATGGTCGTGGCCTGGCGAGAGCGCCGTGACGCGACCGATGCCGCGCAGGGCAAGCGCCCACCGCTGGTGCCGCTGTTCGTGGCCGGCTTCATCGCGATGGTGCTGGTGCGCACCACCGGCGTGCTGCCCGCCTCGGTGATCTCGTTCGCGTCGGTCGTGCAGACGTTCCTGCTGGCCACGGCGATGGCGGCCCTGGGCATCGGCGTCCACCGCAGCGCGCTGAAGGCGGCCGGTGCTCGTGCCGTGGTGCTGGCCACGATCGCCACCCTGGCGGTGCTGGCCGTAGGCGGCGCCACCGCCGCGGTCAGCCACTGGACGGCGGGCTGAGCGTCCGTACGCGCCGCTGAGACCGAGGTCGGTCCCCGGCATCCCGGGGCTCCCGGGCGCCTCACGTGCCAGACATGGCGCGTGACGCCGTCAGCGACACTCCTTGACCCAGCCCGCGCGCTGGCAGCTCTTGCGCATGGCGATGTTGTCCTCGCGCGTGGTGCCCTCGAAGCGATGGGCGTGGGGCAGCGTGGCGAAGACGTGGTCCGTGGCAGGGATGGCCGACCGCCGACGGCCGCGTCATGGACGCCGTGGGGTACGAGATCCCTCGAACCGGACGAACCCGACGGGGCCGTCACCGTCGACGTCGACCCACCAGGTGTCGTTCTCCTGGTCGCGGAAGTCGCCGGAGTCGATGGATCGCACCACCTCGTCTCGCTCCAGGTGAGCGCGCCCATGGAACGGCCAGCCGTTGCTCACCAGGAGGGCGACGAGCACATCCCGGTCCGCACCCGTCGGGTCCAGCCTCCGCAGCGTGATCGCCATGTCAGAGCCCATGGTGGACCAGTCGATAGCTGGTGGTGCCCTTCGACAGGTGGGGGTTCATCTGCGGGTCTCGCAGGGTCAGCGCACCCCACCGCTGCTTGAACAGGTCGGCGGCGGCGTACAGCTCGGTCCAGTCGCGCCTGCCGGCGTCGGCGACCGAGACGCTGACGGACTCGTGGTGCAGCAGCCGGGTGTACGGCGTGTACACGGTGCGGTAGCCCCGCTCGTTGATCCGCAGGCACAGGTCGACGTCGTTGAAGGTGACCCGGAACGCCTCGTCGAAGCCGCCCACCTCCTCGTACACGCCCTTCCGCACCGCCAGGCACGCTCCCGTCACCGCGCTGGTGGCCCGCCGGGTCCAGAGCATGGTGCGCTGCGTGCGCGACATGCCCTCGTCGATCCGCAGCCCCGTGAGGCTGTTGCCGGCCACGCCCTTGATGCCGAGACCGATGCCGGCGTGCTGGACCGTGCGGCCGTCGGGGTAGAGCAGCAGACAGCCGACCGCGCCCACCTCAGGCCGCTGCGCCTCGCCCACAAGCACGTCGAGCCAGTCGGCGTCGAGCACCTCGGTGTCGTTGTTGAGCATCACCAGCACATCGCCCCGCGACTGGCGCGCCCCCTCGTTGCAGGCCCGGGCGTAGCTGAACGGCTGCTCGGGCCACTCGACCACCCGGAAGCGGTCGTCACGGGCGGCCACCTCGGCGTACCACTCCCGCACGCCGGGCGCGTCGCTCCCGGTGTCGACGAGCACGACCTCGTACGCCTGGTAACCGGTCTTCCCCAGCACCGACTCCACGCAGCGGCGCACCACGGCAAGCTGGTTCTTGCTCGGGATCACGATCGAGACCAGCGGCGACCCGGTCACGGGGTGCCGTGTCTGCCAGGCTCCGGGCAGCTCCGGCTGGGGCCGGATGTCGAGCCCGTCGCCTGCCAGGAGCTCCCTCGCGGCGGACGCGGTCGTCACCGGCCCAAAGACCCGGCTCGCGACCGGGACGACCGCGTGGGCGACCCGGCGGCCCGCCTCGACGACGCGCAGCTGGAGGTCCCACAGCAGGTCGTCGTGGGTCGCCTCGGCGCCCAGGTCACGGATGCCGCCGACCTCCCGGACCACGGCAGCCGACAGCAGGGTGAACGACCCGAGGTAGGGCAGCGAGCGCAGCAGCTCCGGGTTCCAGTCCGGCTTGAAGAACGGGTCGTGGCGGCGGGGTCGCTGACCAAGGGAGACGAGGTCCTCGCCGCCGTACACGATGGCCGCGTCCGGCTCCGCGTCGAGGGCCGAGCACAGCTCGTACAGGCTGTCGGGGTAGAGCACGTCGTCGGCCGTCAGCAGGCAGACCAGGTCGCCGTGGCAGCGTGCCAGCCCGGCGGTGAGCCGGGCCGCCCGGGAGGCCCCGCTGATCACCGTCTGCACCCGGTGCTCGGGGCGGGCCCGGTCGCCCGGCAGGGTGGTGTCCCTGACGACCACCAGCTCCCAGTTCTCGTACGCCTGCCCGGTGATTCCCGCGATCGCACGGGCTGCTGCCTCGGTGCCGGCGCCCGTGAGGTCCAGCACGATGCTCACGAACCGCTGACGGGTCCACTCCCGCGCCCGCAGGCGCCGGTGGGTGAGGGCGTGGCCGAACAGGCGGTGCGCCTCCAGCCACTCCTGGTAGGCGCGGTCCTGGACCCAGGGCCGGTTGGCGACGTCGAAGTACGCATCGCGCGCGAGGTCCTCCAGCCACGGCATCTGCCTCAGCGCGCGTCGCACGGTGGTCTTCGCGACCCCGAGCAGGGGGCGGGCGGCGGCGCGGATCGAGGGCATGGCTGACGTCCTTGGTGGTGGGGCGGGGGCGGGACCAGCCTAGTGGTCACCGGCCGGCGAGCCGTCCGGTCGCAGGACGCCCTCGCGCACCTTGACCCACGAGATCACGCGCATGGTCACCGGCAGCAGGACGATCTCGACCAGCACCTTGTAGACGTACCCGACGACGATGTAGTTGACCATCTCCGGTGCGCTGATGAGCCCGCCGAACGCCACCAGGCAGAAGATCGTGGTGTCGACCAGCTCACCGAGCACGGTCGAGGAGACCAGGCGCCACCACAGGGAGCCCGGCCGGGCGCGGTTCTTGAGCCGCACGACCACGTACGCGTTCAGGAACTGGCCCGCGAGGTAGCCGAGCAGGCTCGCGGCGACGATGCGTGGCACGAACCCGAGCACCGCGTGCCAGGCCTCCTGGCCGCCCCAGCTCGCCTGCGGCGGCGCCGCGTCCACGACCAGGAAGGTCAGCGAGGCCAGGGCCGACATCGCGAAGCCGAGGACGATGGCGCGCCTGGCGCGCGCCATCCCGTACACCTCCGCCAGGACGTCGTTGAGGACGTACGTGAGCGGGAACAGCACGGCGCCGCCGTCGGTGATCAGCGGCAGCAGCGGGTAGCCACCGACCGTCAGCCGGGGCCCGACCTCGATGAGCTTGGTGGCGGCGATGTTGGAGATCAGCAGCAGGGAGCAGAAGACGGCGATCACGACGTCGTACACGCGTGGCTGCTGGGGGACCCGCTCGCGGGTGACGGACTCGACCTGCGTGCTCACGCGGGGAATCGTAGGCCGGGGGTGGAGTCGCGACGAAACCCGTTCGTCGCCAGGCGAGGTGGCAGGATCAGCCCATGGACAGCGAGCTCGACCAGGTGCCCGACGAGTCGGAGCAGCTCGACCAGCTGCAGGCCGACGAGACTCTCGTCGACCGCGGCGTGGCCGACGTGCTGGACGAGGGCTACACCACGCCGGAGCACTGGTCGGCCGCGGAGGGGTACGGCAACACCCCGGCCGAGATACGACGCGGGGAGACGCTGGAGATGCGGCTGGCGCAGGAGGAGCCCGAGCGGGAGACGCTCGACGGGGACTGGCGCGACGACCCGTACGAGAGGCGTGAGGTCGGCAACCGCCGCTCCGGGCGGCTCGTCGACGCCCACAGCGGGTGGGACGGGGCGGCCGACGAGTCGGACGTGTACGCCGCAGACGTGGGCATCGACGGGGGCGCCGCCTGCGCCGAGGAGGCCGCCATGCACGTGATCGACCCGGAGGACGACGACCTTGACGACTGATCCTGCGCTTGATCCGGGCGCGGTGCTGAGGCCGGAGCGGGAGCTCTACCCGGCGGTCGAGCCCTATCAAACCGGCATGCTCGACGTCGGCGACGGTCAGACCATCTACTGGGAGCAGTGCGGCAACCCCGACGGCAAGCCCGTGGTGTTCCTGCACGGCGGTCCCGGCGGCACGAGCGGCCCCAGCCAGCGGCGGTTCTTCGACCCCGAGCGCTACCGCATCGTGCTGCTCGACCAGCGGGGCTGCGGCCGGTCCACCCCGCACGCCGCCGAGCCGGAGGCCGACCTGTCGGCCAACACCACCTGGCACCTGGTCGCCGACGTGGAGCGGCTGCGCGAGCACCTCGGGATCGAGCGGTGGCAGGTGTTCGGCGGGTCGTGGGGGAGCGCGCTGGCGCTCGCGTACGCCGAGACTCACCCCGACCGCGTCACCGAGCTGGTGCTGCGCGGGATCTTCATGCTGCGCCGCTTCGAGCTGGACTGGTTCTACAACGGCCCGGCCGGGATGGTGCGCCCGGAGTGGTGGCGGGTGTTCCTGCAGCCGCTGCTGGACGCCGACGGCGAGGCGGTGTCACGGCTGGAGGGTACGAGCGCCGGCCTTGACAACATCGCCCGCTACCACGACCTGCTCTTCGACCCGGACCCGGCCGTGCACGTGCCGGCGGGCATCGCCTGGACGAGCTGGGAGAGCGCCACGGTGAACCTGGTCACCAAAGAGGCTCACGTCCGCGAGGCGGCCGCCGACCAGCACGCCGTCGCCTTCGCACGGATCGAGAACCACTACTTCGTCAACGACGGCTGGTTCGCCCCCAGCCAGCTGCTGCGCGACGTCGGCCGCATCCGCCACATCCCGGCCGTGATCGTGCACGGCATGTACGACATGTGCTGCCCCGTCGTGAACGCGTACGACCTGGCGGCGGCCTGGCCCGAGGCCGACCTGCAGGTGGTGCTCGCGGGGCACTCCGCGTTCGAGCCGCAGATCGCCAGCGCCCTGGTGGCAGCGACCGACAGGTTCGCGGGGGGAGACGCCGCAGACTAGCGGCGGCCGTCGCACCTCGCTCCGCTGGGTACGCCGGGGTTTCGACGCGATCCGCTTCGCAAGCTCAGCAGATCCTCGCTCAACCAGCGTGATCGAGCGTCTCTGGCACCGCTGGTTGAGCAAGCATCCCCCGAGGGACGAGGGGGATGCGCGTCGAAACCCGGCGAGCCGAGCGAAGCGAGGCGGAGCCGTCTCGCGCCCGTCGCGTACGTGTCAGCCGACGGTCCGCGCGGCTTCCAGCCTCTTCCGGAGCAGCGCGTCATGCTGCTCCCTCAGTGGCGCGCCTCGATGGCCCAGGTCTCCGTACGTCCGTCCGGGTGCACGGCGGTGAGCTTCGACCACATGTTCGTGGTGCCGCAGGCGTGGTTGGGCACGATGCGCAGCAGGTCACCGACCCGCAGGTGCTCGATGTCACCGGTGAGGAAGCCGTGCTCCTCGTTCGCGACGCGGAACTCGACGCCTTCCAGCGGCTCCAGGTCGAGCGAGCAGACGATGCCGCCCCCGATCTCGGGGGTGAATGCGTCGGCGCTCATGGCCTTCAGGCCGGCGTCGATGATCGCCCTGCCTGGGGCGACGGACACCACCCGGGTGATGACGGTCTGGGCCCACTGGTCGGGGGTGCAGGAGCCGCCGCGGTACTGGTTGCCGTCGAAGTAGACGTACGTGCCGGGGCGGGCCTCGGTGATCCCGTTCACGAAGGGGGAGCTGTCCAGCGACGGCGTGGACCCGACCGACACCACGTCGATCGCGTGCCCCGCCTCCCGCAGCTCCGCGGCCAGCTTCGCCATGAGCGCGCCCACCTCGCCGCCCAGCTCGGCCCGTGCCTCCCGGCCGACCCGGCCCGCCACGTTGCCCTCGTGGCACACGATGCCGCGCACCCTCAGCCCGGGGAGCCCCCCCACGGCTGCGACGAAGGCCGGGGCGTCGGCAGGCAGCACACCCGTACGTCCATGGCCGGCGTCCACCTCGATCAGCAGGTCGGCGACCACGCCCTGCCGTACCGCCTCCTCCGACAGCGGCGTGGCCACGGCCAGCGAGTCGGCCATCAGCGTCACGCCCCACCGGCTGGCCGCCTCCACGGCGAACCTCACCTTCGCGGCGCCCACGGGCTGGTGCGCGTACAGCAGGCCCCTGATCCCGGCCTCCGACAGCCAGCGCACCTCGGCCGGGGTGGAGCACGTGAACCCGATGGCCCCGGCGGCGAGCTGCCGACGGGCCACCTCCAGGCACTTCGTCGTCTTCACGTGAGGCCGCAGGGTGATGCCGGCAGCGGCGGTCCGCTCCGCGACCGCGGCGATGTTGCGCTCCAGCCGCCCCACGTCGACGACCAGCCCCGGCGTCTCGAGCGCCTCCCAGTCGGTCCTGCTCATGGGCCCTCTCCTCTTCCTGTCGTCCCTGTCGTGACCCCGGTCCGGCGTCTCCGGCCGGGGCGTTCGTCGTTCAGCGCCCCGGCAGCGCCCGGTCGAGCTCGGCCTGCCACCCGGTCAGGTCCCAGCCCTGCCCCGCGACCCAGGCGTCGTCGAAGTACGTGGCGCCGTACCGCTCGCCCGAGTCGCACAGCAGCGTCACCACCGAGCCGCGCTCGCCACGCTGGCGCATCTCGTCGACGACCTTGGCGACGCCCACGATGTTGGTCCCGGTCGAGGCACCGACGCGCCGGCCGAGCCGCTGGCTGAGGAACCGGGCGCCGGCGACCGAGGCCACGTCGGGCACCCGGATCATCCGGTCCACCACGGTGCCCACATAGCTGGGCTCGACCCGCGGCCGCCCGATCCCCTCGATGCGGTTCACGCCCTCGCTGGTCGCGTCCGGGTCGTCGTTCACCCAGCCGTCGAAGAACGCGGAGCTCTCCACGTCCACCACGGCGAGCCGGGTGTCGACCTGGGTGTAGCGCAGGTAGCGACCCAGGGTCGCGCTGGTGCCGCCGGTCCCGGCGCCGACCACGACCCACGAGGGCACCGGGTACGGCTCCAGGGCGAGCTGCCCGAGGATGCTCTCGGCGATGTTGTTGTTGCCACGCCAGTCGGTGGCCCGCTCGGCGTACGTGAACTGGTCAAGGAAGTGACCCCCGTGCTCGGCCGCGAGCCGCTTGGACTCGTCGCACATCTGGTCGGCCCGGTCGACGAAGTGGCAGCGGCCGCCCTCGGCCTCGATCAGCGCGATCTTCTCGGCGCTCGTGCTGCGGGGCACGACGGCGACGAACGGAAGGCCCAGCATGCGGGCCACGTAGGCCTCCGACACCGCCGTGGACCCCGACGACGCCTCCACCACCAGGCTGCCCGGGCGCAGCCAGCCGTTGACCAGCGCGTACATGAACAACGACCGCGCCAGCCGGTGCTTCAGGCTGCCGGTGGGGTGGGTCGACTCGTCCTTCAGGTAGAGCTCGATGCCCCAGTCGCTCGGCAGCTCGAGCCGGAGCAGGTGGGTGTCGGCCGAGCGCCGGGCATCGGCCTCCAGCGTGCGTACGCACCCGGCGACCCAGCGGCGCAGCGCCGGGTCGGAGCGGTCCACGTCGGCCAGCTCGTCGAGCCGGGCGGGGTCGGAGGTGGTCATTCGCTGGTCCTGTTCCTGCGTGCGCGGCGCTACGGCCCTGACGGCTCGACCGTAGCGCCGACGGCCGAGCCCTTCAGAGGTGCCCGTCAGACCAGGCCGAGCTCCTCGGTGGGGTCGCCGTTGAGCAGCCAGTCGACGAGGTCCTTGCTCACCGAGGGCATCCCCTCGACCTTGACCTCGGCGATCTTCTTGATGCCCTCGACGGCCTCGGCCGGCGTCCACATCGGGTAGTCGGAGCCGAACAGCAGCTTCGGGATCGCGCCCCACTCCTCGGCGCGGATCAGCGCCCGGTGCCCGTCGACCGGGCGCGCCCAGCACGCCGACACGTCGGAGTAGACCCTACGGTTCTTGCGCAGCACCGTCATCGTCTCTCGCTGCCAGGGGTGGCCGAGGTGGGCGATCACCTGCACCAGGCCGGGGTGGCGGCGGGCCACCTCGTCGACCAGGATCGGGTTCGACAGCTCCAGCTTGCCCACCGGCGACGGCGAGGCGCCCATGTGCCACAGGAACACCAGGCCGGCCTTCTCCGCCATCTCGTAGAACGGGTCGAACTCCTCCGACCGGATGTCGTACAGGCCGAGCACCGGGTAGAGCTTCACGCCGCGCAGCCCGCGGTCGATGGCGTCCTTGAGCAGCTCCAGCGCGTTGCCGGCCGAGGGGTCGAGGGCGGCGAACGGAAAGGTCTTCGTGGTGGTGGCCTTGTCGAACTCCTCGATGAAGGAGTTGGGCGTCGACATGCCCACGTGGTCGGCGGTGAGGCCGAACACGGCCGCCTTGTCGACCACGCCGGCCATCGCGGCGTCGTACCGCTCGGGGGTGACGTCGACCCAGTCGTGCCCGTACACGGGCTTCCAGTGGTCGTCCCACTCGTGCCCCCAGTGCTCCTGGCGCAGTGCGTGGGTGTGGACGTCGAACATGGGCGATCCTCTCAGGCGGTGAGTACGGAGCCGGCGCGGACACCGAGGTCGCGGCCGTGATCGAGGGTGAGGCGGCCGTTCACGACGACGGCGTCGACGCCGGTCGGGAAGCGGGCCGGCTCGGTGAAGGTGGCGGTGTCGGCCAGCGTGGCCGGGTCCAGCACCAGCAGATCGGCGGCGGCCCCCGGGACGAGGCGGCCGCGGTCGGTCAGCCCGACGCGGTCGGCGGGGGCGGAGGTGCAGCGGCGGATGCCGTCGGCCAGGTCGTCGGCGTAGCGCGACAGGTACCGCGGGAAGGTGCCGTAGGACCGGGGGTGCGGCCGTCCCGCCCCCGTGGGCCCGTCGGGGTCCAGCGCCTGCCCGTCGGAGGCGACGACGGCGGCCGGGTGGTCGAGCACCGCCCGGACATCGCCCTCGTCACGCCCGTACGCGACCATCATCACTGCGCCTCCGTACGTGGCGAGCAGCTCCAGCGCCGCCTGGTTGCCGTCGCCGCCGAGGTCGCTGATGAAGCGGCCCACGAGCGAGTGGTCGCCGTCGGGTGGCACCGCGCACACGGCGATCTCGTCCCACCCGAGGGGGTTCCCGCCGAAGTGGTCGAGCACCTCGGCGCGTACGGCGTCGTCGTGCAGCCGCTCCCGCATGGCGTCGGTGCCGCCGTCCTGCACCCACGGCGGGAGGAGCTGGGCCAGCGGAGCGTTGCCGGCGGTGTACGGGTAGACGTCCACACCCACGTCGAACCCTGACGCGTTGGCGGCGTCGACCAGGTCGAGGGTCTTGCGCACCGAGCCCCAGTTGCGACGGCCCACGCTGACGAGGTGGGAGATCTGCGTACGGACGCCCGTGGCGCGCGTCACCTCGAGCGCCTGCGTCACCGACTCCAGCAGGTCGTCGCCGTAGTCGCGCACGTGCCAGGCGAACAGCTTGCCGCGCTCGGCGACCACCTCGGCGAGACGGCGCAGCTCCTCGGGCGGCGCGTAGCACAGCGGTGCGTACACCAGACCGGTGGACAGCCCCAGCGCACCGGCGTCCAGGGCGGCTCCCAGCAGCCCGCACATGGCGTCGAGATCGGCCGCCGACGGGGCGGTGTCGCCGAGCCCGAGCACCGAGCCGCGGATCGGGATGTGCGCCGCCAGGGCACCGACGTTCAGCCCCAGCCCGGCGCCGGCGAGTGCGTCCAGGTAGCCCCGCTGGTCGCGCCAGCCGATGGTGACGGCGGGGTCGACGTCCAGGTACGCCGCGGCTGGCCGCAGCTCGTCGAGGTCCGCCGTCTCGCCGAGCGGGGCCATGCCGAGCCCGCAGTTGCCCACAACCTCCGTGGTCACCCCCTGGCGGATCTTGCTGGGCCCGAGCCCGTTGGAGAGCACCGTGAGGTCGGAGTGGGTGTGGATGTCGACGAAGCCCGGGCAGACCACCTTGCCGGTCGCGTTCAGCACCTCGGCGCCGGAGGGGACCCCGCCGCCCACCGCGTTGACCCGACCGTCGGTCAGCACCACGTCGGCGTGTACGGCTGGCGACCCCAGCCCGTCGTGGACCTCGCCGCCACGCACCACCAGCACACCCATGGGGGACATCCTGCCTTGTCCGAGGCGACGCCGCACCGCGTACACGAAACAGCGTTCCACGTGTGCTTCCCAGCGCGTGCCGGAATCGCTACTGTGGCCCGTGCGGGCGCAGCCCGCCCAGCGACCAGCAAGGAGTGACATGGCTGCCATCGACATCCCCGGCCAGGAGCCGCCGAAGGTCCCGCTCAGCATGGGCACCACGGCGGGCGGGTTCGTCTTCGTCTCCGGCCAGGTGGCCAGCCGGCCCGACGGCACCTTCTTCGTGGGCGACTTCGAGAAGGAGGTCGAAATGACCCTCGACAACGTCGAGGCCGTGCTCACGCAGGGCGGTGCGCAGTGGACCGACGTGGTCAAGGTCCAGGTGTACCTCTCCAGCGCGCAGCTGTTCTCGCGGTTCAACGAGGTGTACGCGGCGCGGCTCGGCTCGCACCGCCCCGCGCGGACCGCACTCATCGTGGGCTTCGCCCACCCCGACGTACGGGTCGAGGTCGACGCCATCGCCTGGACCGGGAAGGACGCCGCATGACCGCCGTCAAGGCTGACCAGACCGTCGGTCGCGCTCTCGCCGAGCGTGCCGCCGCCGTGATCCCGGGTGGGGTCAACAGCTCCACCCGCAGCCTGGGGGCACCGTTCGCCCTGGCGAGCGCGGAGGGGGCATACGTCACCGACGCCGACGGCAACCGGTACCTGGACTACCACGCCGCCTTCGGGGCCATCCTGCTGGGCCACCTGCACCCCGAGGTGGAGCAGGCGGTCGCCGACGCCAAGGCCATCGACATCACCGGCTTCGGCGTCTCCGAGCTCGAGGTGCAGCTGGCCGAGGCGGTCGTGGCCGCCATCCCGTCGGTCGAGCAGACCATCACCGTGACGACCGGGTCGGAGGCGGTGGCGTACGCGCTGCGCATCGCCCGCGCCATCACGGACCGCCGGTTCGTGGTCAAGGTGCAGGGCGGCTTCCACGGCTGGTCCGACTCGATGGCCCGCAACGTGATCTCGGCCCCCGAGAAGGCGTACGGCTGGGACCCGCTGAGCGCGGGCATCCTGCCGGAGCCCCTGGAGGCGACGCTGATCGCCGACTACAACGACCTCTCGACGGTGGAGGCGCTGTTCGCGGCCCACCCCGAGCAGATCGCGGCCGTCATCGTGGAGCCGATCCCGCACAACGTCGGCGCGCTGCTGCCGAACGACGGGTTCCTGCAGAGCCTGCGCGACCTGACGCGGCGCGAGGGCTCGCTGCTGATCTTCGACGAGGTCATCACCGGGTTCCGTCACTCCCTCGGCGGCTACCAGCAGGTGTGCGGCGTGATGCCCGACCTGACGACCTTCGGCAAGGCGATGGGCAACGGTCACCCGGTGGCCGGCGTCGGCGGCCCGGCGTCGGTGATGCAGCACGCCAACTCCGCCGCCGGCGGCACCGTCACGATCATGGGCACCTTCAACGGGCACGCGGCCTCCTGCGCGGCAGGCCTGGCCACGATCGGTCACCTGAGTTCGCACCCGGACTTCTACGAGCGCACCCACGCGCTGGGGCAGCGCCTGCGCGACGGCCTCAACCAGATCTTCGACGAGGCGGGCGTGGCGGGCGTGGCGGCAGGGTTCGGCGGCACCTTCTCGCCGTACTTCATCCCCGGCGAGCCCACCAGCTACCGCGAGCTCGCCCGCAACGACAAGGAGGCGAGCCTCGCCTTCAACCGCGGCCTGATCGACCGCGGCTTCCTCCTGATCCCGATGGCGCTGAAGCGGAGCCACATCTCCGGCAGCCACACGGAGGAAGACATCGACAAGACGCTGGAGGCGGCCCGCGACGTCGTCTCCGACATGGTCGCCCGTGATGTCGCACCCCGTCGCTGAGGAGAACGCATG
The DNA here is from genome assembly GCA_936924635.1 of uncultured Propionibacteriaceae bacterium. Taxonomy (GTDB): domain Bacteria; phylum Actinomycetota; class Actinomycetes; order Propionibacteriales; family Propionibacteriaceae; genus Fen-668. The sequence continues at coordinate 108,053 of CAKZHP010000133.1, read as the reverse complement.
AAGCTGGTCACCTTCCGCAAGGCCGATGGCACCGTCGCTCACGGGCGCCTCGACGACACCACGATCACCGAGCTCGGTGACGGCGACCTGCTGGCGCTCGTCGGCGGTGCCGCGGGCGAGGAGCGCGGCACCCACCCGGTGGAGTCCGTCACGCTGCTCGCGCCGCTGCTGGCCCCGCCGAAGGTGCTGTGCGCCGCCACGAACTACCAGGAGCACATCATCGAGGGCGGCGGCGAGCCGTACGACAAGTCGAAGGTCTCGCCCAAGATGTTCCTGAAGCCACACACCTCGGTGATCGGGCCAGGGGAGGCGTTCGAGATCCCCGAGATCTCGGCCGCGGCCGACTGGGAGGCCGAGCTCTGCGTCGTCATCGGCAAGGAGGCCCGCGGGGTCTCGGCTGACGACGCGCTGTCGTACGTGTTCGGCTACACCGCCTCCAACGACATCTCGCTGCGCAAGCTCGCCATCGGCTACGAGCGCGACATGAACCCCTGGGCCGGCTTCTTCGACTGGCTCGAGGGCAAGTGGGCCGACGGCGCCGCCCCCATCGGCCCGTGGCTGGTCACCGCTGACGAGGTGGACGACCCGCAGGCGCTCCCGATCTCGCTGACCCTGAACGGGGAGGTGCGCCAGAAGGCCACCACCGCCGACATGATCTTCACGGTCGCCGAGCTGGTGGCGTTCTGTTCCCGGCTCTGCACCCTGGTGCCCGGTGACGTGATCCTCACCGGTACGCCCTCGGGCGTCGGCGCCACCACGGGGGAGTTCCTCTCCGACGGTGACGTGATGGTCGTCGACATGGGCCCCCTGGGCCAGCTCGAGACGCCGGTACGAGGGAACTCCTCCCAGCCCGACTGATCCTCGAACCCCACGTCACGCCGACGGCGCCCCCTCGGGGGCGCCGTTTCGCGTCTGTGGCGGCTGCACCCTGACGCGGGCCAATGCGGCCAGATCCGGTGGCTGCGCCCGTCATGGCGGGCGCCTTCACCGAGTACGGGCGCGTTCAACGAGCAGGGGCGCGTTGCCGAGTACGGCGCATTCACCGACCCAGGCGCATGCGCCGGGTGCGGGCACGCTCACGAAGCCCGCCGGTTCCGGGCGCTCACAGCCGAGTGGGGGAGCCGCGGGGGAACAGCCCTGGGACGGCCGCCAAGGGCCCCCCGCGCCGCGGGGAGCCCCAGGGGCAGTACGGCTCAGGGGCCGGGGTGCCAGCAGGCCACCGGGTGCGACGCGCCCTCGGGGACCTCCAGCGGCGGCTGCTCCTGGCAGATCTCGGTCGCCTTCCAGCACCGGGTGCGGAACCGGCAGCCGGTGGGCGGGTTGACGGGGGAGGGGACGTCGCCGGTGAGCACGATCCGTTCCCGGTCGTCAGGCCGCCCGGGAGCGGCGGAGATCAGCGCCTGGGTGTACGGGTGGAGGGGCTGGTCGAGCACCTCGTCTGCACGTCCACGCTCCACGATCAGGCCCAGGTACATCACCGCCACGTCGTCGGACATGTGCTTGACCACCGACAGGTCGTGAGAGATGAAGATGATGCCCATCTGCATCTCGTCCTGCAGGTCGGTGAACATGTTCACGACCTGCGCCTGCACCGACACGTCGAGGGCGGAGACGGGCTCGTCGAGGATCACCACATCGGGCTTGGTGGCCAGCGCCCGGGCCGTGCCGATGCGCTGCCGCTGCCCGCCGCTGAACTGGTGGGGGAACGAGTGCCGGTGCCGCGGCGAGAGCCCCACGAGCTCCAGCAGCTCGCTGACGCGGGCCTGGATGGCGTCGTTCTTCATGCCCTGCGCACGCATCGGCTCCGCAATGATCTGGGTGACGGTCATCCGCGGGTTGAGAGCCGAGTACGGGTCCTGGAACACGATCTGGAAGCGGCGGCGCAGCGCGCGGAGCTGCTCCCCCTGCAGGTGCGTGATGTCCTGCCCGTCGAGCAGGATCTCCCCGGAGGTCACGTCCAGCAGACGCATCGCCGCGCGGGCGGTGGTGGTCTTGCCGCAGCCCGACTCACCGACGAGGCCGAGCGTGCGGCCGCGCTCCACCGTGAAGGACACACCGTCCACGGCGCGTACGAAGGCGCGCTTCATCTTGATCCACACCGGGATGTGGACCTTCAGGTCCCGCACCTCGAGCAGGGGCGTCTCGTCGCTCATCGGGCGACCTCCTGGGGCTGGCGTGCTGCGGTCTGGGGGATGAGCTCCTCCACCGGGGGCAGCTCCTCGCTGCGGTGGCAGGCGGCCAGGTGGGCAGGCTCCAGCTCACGCAGCGGCGGCACCTCGGTCTTGCAGGCGGGGAGGCCGTGCGACTCGGTGCAGCGCGGCTCGAAGGGACAGCCCGTCGGCACGGTGAGCAAGTCTGGCGGCCGGCCCGCGATGGTGAACAGGCGCTCGCTGCGCTCGGTCCAGCTCGGCCGGGCCCGCAGCAGCGCCCGCGTGTACGGATGACGCGGGTTGGTGAAGATCGTCTCCGTCGTGCACTGCTCGGCGGCCGTCCCGGCGTACATCACCATCACGTCATCGGCGATCTCGCGCACGACACCGAGGTCGTGGCTGATCATGATGATCGAGCAGTCGTAGTCGGTGCGCGCCTGCCGCAGCACGTCGAGCACCTGCGCCTGCACGGTGGCGTCGAGCGCGGTGGTCGGCTCGTCGGCCACGATCAGGTCGGGGTTGTTGATCAGCGCCATGGCGATCACCGCGCGCTGCCGCATGCCGCCCGACCACTGGTGCGGGTACTGCTGGGCGCGACGCGCCGCGTCGGGCACGCCGACCGACTCCAGCGTCTGGATGACCCGCTTGCGCACCTGAGCGGGAGTGGCCGCCTTGTCGTGGTACTCGACGGTCTGACCGACCTGCTTGCTGATCCGCTCGACGGGGTCCAGGGCCGTCATCGGGTCCTGGAAGATCATCGAGATCCGGCGGCCGCGCAGCGAGCGCATCTTGGCCTCGGAGAGCTTCAGCAGGTCGGTCCCGTCGAAGATCACCTCGCCGCCGGTGATGCGGGCGTTGCCCGCCAGCAGGCGCATCACGGTGAGCACCGAGACGGTCTTGCCGGAGCCCGACTCGCCGACGATGCCGAGCGTCTTGCCGGCGTCCAGGGAGTACGACAGGTCGCGCACCGCGTGGACGGGGCCGTCGACGGTGTCGAACTCGACCGACAGGTTGCGGATCTCGAGGAGTCTCATCGGGTCGCCTTCGGGTCAAGGGCGTCGCGCAGCCCGTCGCCGATGAAGATGATCGACAGCGACGTGAGCATGATGGCGACACCGGGGGAGAGCCACAGCCAGGGCATGGACGACAGCACCGTGTAGGACTGCGCCTGCTGCAGCAGGTTGCCCCAGGAGGCCTGGGGCGGGACGACGCCGAGCCCCAGGTAGGACAGGGCGGCCTCGGAGAGGATCGCGCCGGAGACGAGCATCGCGCCGGCCACCGTGACCTGCGGGATCACCGAGGGCAGCAGGTGGCGCACCATGATCGTCGCCGGCCTGGTGCCGGAGGCCTCCGCGGCGCGGACGTAGTCGAGCTCCCGCACGCTCAGCACGACGCTGCGCGCGATGCGGGCCGAGCTGGGCCAGGCGAAGGCCGCGAGCAGGAACACCAGCAGGGGGACGGACGGGCCGAGCACGCCACCCATGACGATCACCACGAGCATGCTGGGGATCGCCATGAAGATGTCGGTGATCCGCATCAGCACGGCGTCGACGACACCCCCGAGACGGCCCGCGGCGATGCCCACGATGGTGCCGAAGACCAGGGCGGACAGGGCGGTGGCGAAACCCACGGCGAGCGACACCCGGCCACCGTCGAGCACCCGCGCCAGCATGTCGCGGCCCAGGAGGTCGGTGCCCAGCAGGTGGTCGCGGCTGGGCGCGGCTCGGCTGTTCAGCAGGTCCTGGTCGTTGGGGCCGTAGGAGAGGAACATCGGCCCGAAGACGGCGGCCAGCACGATCAGGGCCAGGACGACGACGGAGACCCGAGCGCCCCAGTTGCCCCAGAACCTTGACATCGCCAGGCTCATCGGGCTCCGCTCGGCACGCTCCGGGGCGGCGCCCGACGCGGGCAGCTCAGGGCCGCCGGAGGCGCCCGAGGCGACGGGAGGGATGTCAGTCGCGGTCATCGCAGTGCCACCCGGGGATCGAGGAGGGACAGGAGGAGGTCGGCGAGGAAGTTGCAGACGACGACCAGCAGGGCGACGATCATGCCGAAGCCGAGGATGACGGGGTAGTCGCGGAACTGGATGGCCCCGATGGTCAGCGACCCCATGCCGGGCCACGCGAACACGCTCTCCAGCACCACGGCGCCCGAGAGCAGGCCGGGCACCGACATCATCATGATGGTCACCAGCGGGCCCAGCGAGTTGCGGAACGCCTTCCAGCGCGCCTGGCCCGTGGTGGCGCCCTTCGCGACGGCGGTCCGCACGTAGTCGCGGCTCAGCTCCTCCAGCAGCCCGGCCCGGATGTAGCGGGTGAGGCTGGCGGCCTGCAGCGCGGCGAGGACGGTGACCGGGAGCACCAGGTGGCGGATGAGGTCCAGCGGGGACCCGTCGCCGGCCGTGCTCATCTGCGAGGAGGGGAGCCAGCCGAGCTTGGCGGAGAAGAAGTAGATCAGCAGCATGCCGAGGAAGAAGGCGGGCGTCGACAGCAGCAGCAGCGAGGCGGCGCCCAGGAGGTAGTCGATCGCCTTGCCCTTGTTGGCGGCCTGGAACATGCCGAGGCCGATGGCGATCAGGCTGCCCAGCACGAACCCGATGCCCATGAGCTCGAGGGTGGGGACCAGCCGCTCCGCGATCAGCGAGGAGACCGGCCGGCCGAACTGGAACGACATGCCCAGGTCACCGGTGACCAGCTTGCCCACCCAGATCGCGTACTGCGTCGTCAGGGGCTTGTCGAGGCCGAACTCCTTGGTCTTGGCCTCGATGAGCGCCTGGGAGTCGCCGATCTGGTCGGGGGGTATCAGGGAGGCCAGCGGGCCTCCCGGGGCCGAGTGCGACAGTGCGAACAGACCGACCGAGACGACGGCCAGCACCAGCAGCATGGTCAGGAGTCGCGTCGCGACATATCTAGCCATGGCCCTCCTTCCTGCTCGTCCGTGACCGGACAGACGATCGCCTGGGGTGAGCAGGTGTCACTCACCCCAGGCGACATGATGGCTGCTACTTGACGGTCCAGTCCTGGACCGAGTACAGGACGGTCACGATGGCCTCACCGGGCTTGACGCCCCCGGTGATCTTCGACGACGTCCCGTAGGTGCGCTTCGGCCGCGCGACCCACAGGTGCGAGACGTCCGCGTTGTCGATCTTCGCCGCGGCGTTGAACGCCTCGGTCCGCTTCGCCTCGTCGGCCGTGGCCGAGGCCGCCGCCATCTGCTTGTCCAGCTCGGGGTTGCAGTAGTTCGGCAGGTTGGCGCCCTTGGGGAAGGCGTTGGCGCAGAGCAGGATCGGCGCGTCGAGCGACGGGTCCACCAGGTAGTTGCCGCCGCCGTAGAGCAGGAGGTCGTAGTCGAACTTGGTGAGGATCTCGGTGCCCTGGGCGTTGTCGTAGGTGACGACCTTGACCTTGACGCCGGCGGCCTGGAGGTTCTTCGCCACGACGGCGTTGATGTCCTCGCGCTGCTTGTTGTTGTTCGCCTGCTTGATCACGAGCTCACGGTTGAAGTCCCAGCCGCCCTCGGTGAGGAGCTGCTTGGCCTTGGCCGGGTCGTAGTCGTACGTGGCGAAGCCGTCGGTCTTGATGGTGGGCGAGGTGAACGAGGTGTTCACCGGCGTCGCCTGACCGGCGTACACCGACGCGATGATGCCCTTGCGGTCGATCGCCGTCAGCAGGCCCTGGCGCACCTTCGGGTTCTTCAGGTAGTCCTTGTTCTGCGGCACCGAGTAGCGGTCGAAACCGGTCGAGTCGGCGTCGAGCGTCTTCACACCGTTCATGCTCTGGACGGCCTTGAGGTCGGTGGGGGCGACCAGCGTGAGGTCCATCTCGCCGGAGGCCAGCTGAGAGGTCGCCACGTCCTGGGTGACCATCGACTGCACGAGCTTCTCGAACTTGACCGGCTGGCGGAAGTTCGGGTTGCGGGTGAACTCCACACGCTGGCCGGTGACCACGTTGCTCATCACGAACGGGCCGAGGCCCGGCACCTTGCCCGGCGTGGTCCAGATCGCCGAGGTCTGCAGCGACGCCGGGTCCTCCTTCTCCAGCACGGCCTTGGGGAGGATGGAGACCTGGGTGCCCAGGAACAGGTACGTGAAGCCGGAGTCGGGAGACTTGAGGTCGATGGTGACGGTCCGGTCGTCGACCTTCTTCACACCGGTCATGGTGGTGGCGGTGCCGCCGGCGACCTCCGCGAACCCGACGATCGGGCTCAGCACCGAGGTCAGGGGGGCCTTGGACTTCGGGTTCGCGTACAGGTTCAGCGAGAACACCACGTCGTCAGCGGTGAAGGCCGACCCGTCCGACCACTTCTGGTTCGCCAGGTTGATGGTCAGCTGCTTGGCGTCCTGCGACATCTTCCAGCTCTCGGCCACGCGCGGGACGAGCTTGCCGTCCGCCGTCACGGCGGCCAGCGAGTCGTGGACCGCCGTCAGCACCTGGCCGTTGCCGAGGGCGCCGGGGGAGAAGGGGCTCATCGTGTCGGGCTTCTGGGCGAGCCAGACGGTAACGCTCTTGCCCTGCCAGCCGCCGCCGGCCGAGCCGGAGGTCTGAGCGCTCGGCGCGGTGCTGCTGCCGTCGGCAGGAGGAGGCGGCGCGCACGCGGCGAAGGTGGTCATGGCCAGGGTGATCGCACCGACGGCGAGGCTCCTGACTCGGAGGGTACGGGACACATCTGCTCCTCACTGATGGGCCACGGCGGCATCGCCGGGCTTGGTCCTCGCTGGCCGTGGGCGAGTCACCGACCCGCCAGCTTCCGAGCAATCTAGGGCGCTGCCGCCAGACATGGCAAGACGTTCCACGTTACGATTTCGACACGGCCGCCAACGGAAGAGGACAAGGTTCGATGATCGTCGTGGATCCAGATCAGCATGTCGCGGTGCTTAGCGGCAGCGGCTTCTCGTACGCCTTTCGCTGGGACGACGAGCACACGCCCCTGCGGCACCTGCACTGGGGAGGGCCGATCTCTCTCCCAGATGCCGTGGCGCTCGCGGCGCTGCCGCCCCTCGAGCACCGCAGGACCGGCACCGAGTCGCAGCCGCGCGGCCACGAGGAGGAGTACCCGGCGCGCGGCGGGCTCCGCCGCGACGAGCTCGCCCTGCGCCTGAGCCATGCCGACGGTGACCGCTCCCTGGACCTCGAGGTCGTGGATGTGGCGGAGGTCGACGAGGGCGTCGTGGTGCGCCTGCGCGACCGCAAGGAGCCCGTGACGGTCACGCTGTCGTACCGCGTCCGCGAGGGCGGAGCCCTGGTGCGGGGCGCGAGCATCACCAACGAGGGCCCAGAGCCGGTCACGGTGGACCAGGCGGCCAGCGCCCTGTGGTCCGTGCCGATCCGGCCGCAGGTGCACCTGACGAGCCTGACCGGCTGCTACAGCGCCGAGTTCCAGCAGCAGCGCGAGCGGCTCGCCCGCGGGCGGTTCGTGCTGGAGTCGCGGTCGGGCATCCCGGGCCACGAGGCCTTCCCGTACCTGGCGGTCGACGCCGAAGCGACCGAGCAGGCCGGCGAGGTCTGGAGCGTGTCTCTGGCGTGGAACGGGTCGTTCCGCATGACGGCGCTGCACCAGCACGACGGGCGCACGACGGTCACCGCGGAGGTCAACTCCTTCGACCTCACCCACCAGCTGCTGCCCGGGGAGACCCTGACGCTGCCCGACTCCGTGGGCGTCTACACGCCGGACGGGTTCGCCGATCTCACCCACCGCTGGCACGACTACCAGCGCGCCCATGTCACGCCCGAGCCGGAGCGGCTGCGTCCGGTGCTCTACAACTCGTGGGAGGCCACCTACTACGACTTCACCATCGCCGACCAGGTCGCGCTGGCGGAGGTCGCCGCCGACCTGGGTGCCGAGCTGTTCGTCGTGGACGACGGCTGGTTCCGGCCGCAGCGCGACGACATGGTGGGGCTCGGGGACTGGGTCGCCGCGCCCGAGATCTTCCCGGAGGGCGTCGCGGTGCTCGGTGACGCCGTGCGTGCCCTGGGCATGGACTTCGGCCTGTGGATCGAGCCGGAGATGGTCAACCCCGAGAAGAGCGTCCTGCTCGCCGAGCACCCCGACTGGGTGCTCGGCTGGCCGGGGCGGGTCCCGACCCTGAGCCGTCACCAGCGGGTGCTCGACTTCGGGCGCCCAGACGTGCAGGAGTGGGCGATCAGCACTGTCAGCGGCCTCATCGAGGAGGCGGGGCTGGTCTACCTCAAGTGGGACATGAACCGCGCCGTGTCGGAGCCGTTCGCGCCCGGCAAGCAGGGGCGGGTCTGGATCGACCATGCCCGGGGTGTGCAGCGGGTGATGTCAGAGCTCCGTCAGCGCCATCCGGGTCTCGTCATCGAGGGCTGCGCCTCGGGCGGTGGCCGCGCCGACCTGCTCAGCCAGTCGATCAACCACTGGATGTGGGTGAGCGACCAGACCGACCCCTACGAGCGGATCGCGATCCAGCGGGGCTACTCCTCGGTGCTGCCCGCGCAGACCATGGAGTCCTGGGTCACCGACACCCCGGCCGGCCTCGCCTCGCGAGTGACGCCCCTGGCGTTCCGCTTCGACGTCGCGATGTCGGGGGCGCTCGGCCTCGGGGGGGACATCCGCGCCTGGAGCCACGAGGAGCGGGAGCTCGCCCGCGCCAAGGTGGCCCTCTACAAGGAGATACGGGCCACGGTCCAGCAGGGCCGGCTCTGGCGCCTACCCTCGCCGGTGCCGGGTGACACCGACGCGGTGGCGTACGTGAGCCCAGACGGCCGCGAGGCGGTGGTGTTCGTCTGGTTACGCACTATCTCGGCGACGCGAGCGCGGCAGTGGCTGAGGGTGCCGGGCCTCGACCCGGAGACCACCTACCGCGACGACGACGGGCTCGAGCTCACCGGGAGCCTGCTGGCGACGCGCGGGCTGCCCGTGGTGTGCGCCCAGCTCCCCGACTACTCCAGCCGGGTGATCCGCCTGCGGGCGGTCTGAGGCCGCCCAGGCGGCGCCTCAGGAACGGCGGGCCTCAGGAACGGCGGCGGGGGCTGGCGTCGAGGGCGGCGACCACCGAGGGGTCGGCCGCCAGCTCCGAGGCGCAGTCCTGCAGCAGCCCGACGAAGGTGGCCTTGCTGGTCTTGGTGAACTCGCCGGAGGGCCCGCTCACGCTCAGGGCGGCCAGGCTGCGACCCCTGCGGGGGAGGCTCACGGCGAGGCAGCGCAGACCCGCGGCGAACTCGTTGTCGTCGAAGGCGTACCCGTTCTTGCGGGTGCGGCGCAGGTCCTCCAGCAGGCCTTCGTGAGTCAGCACGTGCCCACCCGCGCGCCCTGGCCGCCACGGCTGGGGCGGCAGGTGGCGGCTCACCTCGTCGTCGGCGAGGGAGGAGAGCAGCGCCTTGCCCAGCCCCGTGCCGTACGTGGGTGCCCGGTCACCGACGTTGGCGTCGAAGTAGAGCGGACGGTCGGGGGCGACCACGGCGACATGGAGCACGCTCGCCCCGTCGAGCACCGCGAGGTTGGCGGTCTGGTTGGTGGCCGCCGCGAGCTCGGTGAGGCGCGGACGCACCAGGTCGGCCACGTCGACCTGGGAGACGTAGCTCTGGGTGAGGTCGGCGACGCGCGGGCCCAGCACGTACGCCGGGCGGTCGTCGACACGCACCAGGTAGTCGGTGTCGGCGAGCGTGCTCAGCAGCCGCACGATCGTCGACTTCGGGAAGCCGCTGAGCTCGTGGAGGTCGCCCAGCGTCGTCGGCTCCTCGCGGCCGGCGACGATCTCGAGCACCTGCAGGCCACGCGTCAGGGCATGCGTGTGATAGTTCGGTCGCTGGTCCGACTCGGTCATGTCCCCTCCTCGCGTGGTAAGCGCACTCTAGGGGGTCGCGCGGAGCGCTCGGGTGCTTGCGCCGACCCCTCGAATCTGAAACGGTGTTCCACATGCAGGGAGGGGACGCATGAGCACCCGTGTGGGGATCATCGGGACAGGCTTCATCGCCGAGTCGCACGCCACGGCGATGAGGAGCGTGCCGGCGCTCGAGCTGGCGGGGGTCTTCGACCTCAGCACGGCCGCCGGCGAAGCCTTCGCGCGCAAGTGGGGAGCGACCGCGTACGCGGACCTGGGCGCCCTGCTCGCCGACGTGGACGCCGTCATCGTGTGCACGCCGAACGACACCCACGTCGGGATGGGCGAGAAGGCGCTCGCCGCCGGCTGCCACCTGCTGCAGGAGAAGCCGATGGCCCTCTCCGCCGCTGACGGGGAGCGGTTGCGGGTCGCGTACGACGACGCGGGGCTGTGCCTGCTCGTGGGCCACACCCACCGGCACTCGGACTACGCGAAGACCGTCAAGGACGTCGTGGCGTCGGGCCGCATCGGGCAGGTCCGCTCGGCGCGCATCGCCATCACCGGCGGCTGGATCTGGGGCGCCTGGCAGGCCTGGGTGCTCGACCCGGCACGCTCGGGCGGGCACGCGTTCCACAACGGGGTCCACCTGTACGACCTCGCGCGGTGGTGGCTCGAAGAGCCGATCACCCAGGTGATGGCGCACGGGCAGCGGCTCACCTCGGCGGCGCTGGAGTTCGACGACTACCTGGTGGCGACGTTGATGACGGCTTCGGGGGCCACCGCCGTCTGCGAGATCAGCCGCGGCGAGAAGCCGAAGACCACCTCGGTGTTCGAGATCGTGGTCCACGGCTCAGAGGGGACGCTCCTGCGCACCTGGAGCTCGGAGGGGTTCGTCTCGTTCAGCGAGGACGGAGCCGGCCCGCGGCCGGTGGCGGCGTCCGACCCGTTCGCCGCGCAGCTGCGGGTGTTCGCCGACGGCATCGCCGGGCAGGACGTCGAACCCGACGCCCGTGACGCCGTGCACGCCACGGCGGTGGCCGAGGCGGTCATGCGGTCGGCGGTGTCGGGTCGGGTCGAGGAGGTCGTGGCATGAGCGGGTGGACGATGACGAGCCCCACGGACCGCTTCGCCGGGCCGGTGCTCGGCCTGGCGGGGGCGACGGCCAGCGGGACGTACGGGCTGCCGCACGCCTTCCACGGCGAGGTGGTCGCCGAGGCCGGTGACGTACGGGACGTGGCGGCACGCGCGATCGACGTGACGGTCGCCGTGCTCGGGCCGTGCCGCGGCGAGGTGCACGCCGTGATGACCGACGGCTGCGTCACGATCACGGCGCAGTGGCTGCCGGGTGTGGTGGTCACGCTGATCGCCGGTCTGGCCGTGGCCGGTGCCGACGAGATCAACCGCTACCGGCTGCTGGGCAGCGGCGGGCAGGCGTACATCGACGTCACGGGCCCGGCCTTCACGCTGGTCGGCCCCGAGCGCTCGACGGTGGCGTACGGACCGAGCCCGGCGGAACGAGCGGCCGGGACGTCCGGGGCCGCCGACGAGCTGGTCGCGGCCGTGCTGGACGCGTGCCAGCGCTCCGCAGCCTCGGGGCAGCCCGAGTCCGTCTGACGCAGGGGCGGCCTGACCCGGGTGGTGGTCGCGTCGTCGCCGAACGGTCACCTGGGTGTCACGTGGGCGACGGGATCGGCTGGTGCGATCAGAGCACCTAGCCCCCCTCGAAAGGACGCCCCCCGTGACCCTCCACCGCCGCACCCTCCTCGGTGCCACCGCTGCCGCCGGCCTCGTGGCTGCCGGCGCCCCGTTCGCCTCGGCCATCCCGGTCGACGACTGGAAGAACCCCGGTCTCACCACCGTCACCGACAACGCGAAGCTCGCCCTGCCCCCCGGCTTCAAGGCGAAGCGCGTCTCCACGATCGGCGTCGAGCCGCTGCTCAGTGGCCGTGGCGGCAAGGTCGTCGGCCGTACCCCCTCGACCCTCGACGGCACCGGGTGCTTCGAGGTCAACGGCGGGCTGCGGCTCGTGCGCAACCACGAGAACCGCTCCACCGCTGCCGTCCCGGTCCCGCTCGTGGCGGGCACCGTGTACGACGCCGGAGTCCCCGGCGGCATGGGTGGCTGCACGGTGGTGGAGACCACGTCCGACGGCACCTTCGTGCAGCAGTGGGTCGGCCTGTCGGGCACCATCCGCAGCTGCGCGGGCGGCGTCACCCCGTGGGGCTCTTGGCTGTCGTGCGAGGAGGACACCACCAAGGCTGGCACCGCCGTGGTCAGCTCGGTCGACGGCAAGACGTACACGACCCAGAAGGACCACGGCTACGTGTTCGAGGTCTTCCCCGACGGCACGCAGATCCCGGAGCCCATCAAGGCGTTCGGCCGCGCCACCTGGGAGGGTGCCGCCATCGGCCCCGACCGCACGACCGCGTACCTCACCGAGGACACCGGCGGCGGCCACCTCTACCGCTGGACGGCTCCGGCCGGGCGCACCCTGAAGGCCGGCATCGCCCGCGACTTCGGGCCGAACGACGGCCAGCTCCACGCGGCCCAGCTGGTGCGCAACGGCAAGGCCCTGGTGCACTTCGGCGAGCTCAGCCAGGCCGACGTCGACAAGCCGTACAAGGTGACCTGGATCAGCGGCGGCACCGACCGTCAGGCTCAGCAGACCCCGCTGCGCAACCAGTTCGCCGGTGCCACCGTGCACCCGAAGGTCGAGGGCTGCTGGAGCGACGGCACCGGGCTGTGGTTCACGCTGTCCTACGTCAACACCGCCGAGGCCACGAAGTACGGCATCGACGAGGACCAGGGCATGATCATGTACTACAACTACGCGACCGAGACGCTGACGCTGAAGTTCACCTACCACGCCGGTGACTACTTCGACGGGCCCGACAACATCACGGTCTCGCCGTGGGGCACGCTCGTCGTCGCCGAGGACGGGTCCGACCCCAACCACCTCATCGCCTGGAACAAGACCCGTGGCACCCTGCCGCTGGCCAAGGACCTGGTCGAGCGCGGCGAGTGGGCCGGCCCGTGCTTCAACGAGAGCGGCACGGTCCTGTTCGCCTCGGTGCAGTCCGACTGCACGTACGCGATCACGGGCCCCATCAAGGAGTTGCTGACCCGCTGAGCCGCCCGGGTCGACCCTCGGGGCGGGCGCTGTCGGCAGGCGCGCCCGCCCTGAGGCGACCCCACCCGCCGAAAAGACGGTGCCCGCGCTGGGGCCCCGGACTAGGATGGGGGCCCTGTCCTCACACCGGAAGGTCCCTGTTCTGACTGCCTCCGACCCCGTACGCACCCCGGCCCCCGTCGCCGAGAGCCGCGTCACCGTCCCCACCTCTGTCGGCATGGTCTCCGTGCTCGGGCCGGGAGACGAGTTCCTCCGCATCCTCGAGCGCGACCTGGCCGCCGACATCCACGTGCGGGGCAACGAGATCCGCATCAGCGGCGACCCGGCGGCCGTCACGCGCGGCGTCGACGTGCTCACCGAGCTGGTGACGATCGTCCGCACCGGTCAGGGGCTCGCCGCCGCCGACGTCGAGCGCGTGGTCGCCATGACCGCCGACTCGGGCGAGCTGCGCGCCGCCGAGGTGCTGACGCAGAACATCCTGTCGAACCGCGGCAAGACGATCCGGCCGAAGACGCTCAACCAGAAGCGCTACGTCGACGCGATCGACCAGCACACGGTGGTCTTCGGGATCGGCCCGGCGGGTACGGGAAAGACGTACCTCGCCATGGCGAAGGCTGTCGCAGCGCTGCAGGACAAGCGCGTGAGCCGGATCATCCTCACCCGCCCGGCGATCGAGGCGGGCGAGCGCCTCGGGTTCCTGCCCGGCACGCTGAGCGAGAAGATCGACCCCTACCTGCGCCCCTTGTACGACGCCCTGCACGACATGGTCGACCCGGACTCGGTGCCCCGGCTGCTGACGGCGGGGACGATCGAGGTGGCGCCGTTGGCGTACATGCGGGGCCGCACCCTCAACGACGCGTTCATCATCCTCGACGAGGCGCAGAACACGTCGATGGAGCAGATGAAGATGTTCCTCACCCGCCTGGGGTTCGGGTCGAAGGTGGTCGTCACCGGTGACGTGACGCAGATCGACCTGCCGGGCGGCACGCGCTCGGGCTTGCGCGAGGTGCAGAGCATCCTCGACGGGGTCGACGACATCGCGTTCTGCCAGCTCACCAGCGGGGACGTGGTGCGGCACAAGCTGGTGGGCAAGATCGTCGCCGCGTACGACCGGTTCGAGGCCACCCAGCCGCCGGCCCGCCCGTGGCAGGGCAAGGACCGCCGATGATCGACATCAACAACGAGTCGGGCGAGACCGCCGACGAGCTGGGGCTCGTCGCCCTGGCGCGGTTCACGCTGGAGAAGATGCGGATCCACCCCCAGGCCGACGTGTCCATCCTGCTCGTCGACGAGGCGACCATGACCGACTACCACGTGCGGTTCATGGACGAGCCGGGCCCGACCGACGTGCTGAGCTTCCCCATGGACGAGCTGCGGCCGCCGAAGGAGGACCAGGAGCCGCCCAAGGGCCTGCTCGGCGACGTGGTGCTCTGCCCGGCGGTGACGGCCCGGCAGGCCGCCGACAACGGCCGCAGCGCCGACGAGGAGGCGGAGTACCTGCTGGTGCACGGCCTGCTCCACCTGCTGGGCTTCGACCACGCCGAGCCCGAGGAGAAGACCGTGATGTTCGGCCTCAACGACCAGATCACCCAGGCCTGGACGGCGGGCAAGCACCTGCGGTGACCACCTGCGCGGTGCGTACGCCATCTGAGGTGAGCCTGCAGGTGACGAGGTGCCCGGGCAGGGTGACACCGGCGACGAGTGGGCCCGGTGCCGTAGACTCACGCCATCCCGTCCCCGACCGAAGAGATGTGACCTGACCTCGTGACCTTCTGGATCGAGATCGCCCTGATCGTGCTCTTCGTCGCTGTCGCCGCCCTGTTCCAGGCGATCGAGGCGTCGTTCCAGACGATGACCAAGGGGCGCGCCAAGCACCTGGTGGAGGAGGGGCGCCCGGGCGCCGTACGCGTCGAGCAGATCGCCGAGGACACCGCCCCCACGGTCACCACCGCGCTGTTCCTGCGCATGGTGTTCGAGGTCGTCGCCATCCTGCTGCTCGCCCAACTGGTGTTCGCGCGGGTGGAGTCGCTGACGTACAGGCTGCTGATCGCGGGCTCCATCTCCCTGGTGGCGCTGTTCGTGGTGGGCGGTGTCGCCGGTCGCACACTCGGCAAGCAGCACTCCACCGGCGTGTCGCTGAGGTTCGCACCGCTGATGAACCTGCTCACCACGGTGCTGTTCTTCGTGCCGCAGATCATGATCGTGGTCGGCAACTGGCTGACGCCGGGGCGGGGGTTCCCCGACGGTCCGTTCGCGTCCGAGGACGACCTGCGCACCTACCTCGACCAGGCCGAGGCCTCGAACCAGATCGAGGCCGAGGAACGCCGCATGATCCACTCGGTGTTCGACCTCGGCGATACCATCGTCAAGCAGGTCATGGTGCCGCGACCCGACGTGGTGTTCATCGAGGCCAACAAGACCCTGCGGCAGGCGACCTCTCTGGCGCTGCGCTCCGGCTTCAGCCGGATCCCGGTGGTCGGCCCGGGCGGGCTCGACGAGATCGTGGGCATCCTCTACCTCAAGGACGTGATGAAGCGGGTGTACGACAACGCGGGCGCCCAGACCGCCGAGCTCGTCACCTCTCTCGTGCGCCCCGCCACGTTCTGCCCCGACTCCAAGCCGGTCGACGACCTGCTGCGCGAGATGCAGCTCACCCACAGCCACCTCGTGGTGGTGGTCGACGAGTTCGGCGGCACCGCCGGCCTGGCCACGATCGAGGACATCCTCGAGGAGATCGTGGGTGAGATCGTCGACGAGTACGACGACGAGATCCCCCCGGTCACCGAGCTGGCCGACGGCTACTACCGGGTCTGGTCGCGGCTGTCGCTCAGCGACCTCGGCGAGCTGTTCGGCCTGGAGCTCGACGACGACGACGTCGACTCGGTCGGCGGGATCATGAGCAAGCAGCTCAACAAGGTGCCCATCCCCGGGGCCATCGTGGTCTGGGAGGGCCTGGAGCTGATCGCTGACCGGCCCGCCGGCCGTCGCAACCAGATCGGTACGGTCCTGGTGCGCCGTGCACCCGCGGAGGAGTACGCGGCCACCGACGCCACCACCCAGTTCACCGCGGAGGCGAGCACCGCGGACCCGTTCTCGGAGAGGGAGCCCGCATGACGCACCGCTCCGGTTTCGCCTGCTTCGTCGGCCGCCCCAACGCCGGCAAGTCGACGCTCACCAACGCCCTCGTCGGCCAGAAGATCGCGATCGCGTCCTCGAAGCCGCAGACCACGCGCCATGCCGTCCGGGGCATCGTCACCCGGCCCGACGCGCAGCTCGTGCTCGTGGACACGCCCGGGCTCCACAAGCCCCGGACGCTGCTGGGCGAGCGGCTGAACACGATCGTGCGTGACACCTGGTCGGAGGTGGACGTCGTGGCCGTCTGCCTTCCTTCGGACCAGCGCATCGGGCCCGGGGACACCTTCATCGTCGGCGAGGTCGCGAAGCTGCCGAAGAAGCCGAGGCTGGTGGCGCTCGCCACGAAGACCGACCTGGTGAGCGGCGCGCGGCTGCGCGAGCACCTGATGGCGATTCAGGAACTGGAGGAGTCCACCGGCGTGCGCTGGGAGCATATCGTGCCCGTCTCGGGGCTGACCGGCGAGCAGGTCGACCTGGTCGCCGAGCTGTTGTGCTCGCTGCTGCCCGAGGGCCCCGCGTACTACCCGGAGGGCACGCTCACCGACGAGCCCGACGAGACACTCGTGGCGGAGCTCATCCGCGAGGCCGTGCTGGAGGGCGTACGCGACGAGCTGCCGCACTCCATCACCGTGGTGATCGAGGAGATGCGGCTGCGCGAGGGTCGCCCCGAAGACCGGCCGCTGCTCGACGTGTTCGCCTCCATGGTCGTGGAGCGCGACTCCCAGAAGGGCATCCTCATCGGCCACCAGGGCTCGCGGCTGAAGGAGGTCGGGTCGAGGGCACGGCAGCAGATCAGCGCGCTGCTCGGCACCCCGGTCCACCTCGACCTGCGCATCAAGGTGCTCAAGGAGTGGCAGCGCGACGCCAAGCACCTCAACCGCCTGGGCTTCTGAGTCGTTCGGGCAGCACTGCCCACCTGGTCAGCTGTCCCCCGGGGCCGGGCGTCCGGCGAGCCTCTGTCTGCGTCCTCGCAGCCCGGAACGATGCGCGCAGCGTGCATGGAGGCTGCGCCGATCGATGGGGGCTGTGCGGACGCAGATCAGGGGCGTGGCCGGGGTGGTGTGTCGACGGGCCAGGCTGTCAGAGGCCACAGGTCCGCGCGTGCGCGTACGACTCGTTGTCGCCGCGCAGGGAGCCGCAGACCGTGGGTTCCGCCCCGTGGAGGGCCTTGCGGAGGAGCGACTCCAGGGTGTCCCGCTCCCAGGGGGCGAGGGCGGCGGCCAGCAGGTCGGCGTTGTCGCGGCGGGCCTGTCTCACCGACTCGGCCAGCTCGCGCCCGGTCGGCGTGGGGGCGAGGACCACGGCCCGGCGGTCGGTCGGGCTGGGGGAGCGGCTGACCAGGCCGCGATCCTCCAGCGTGTCGATGACGTCGGTGGCGGAACGGGTCGCGATGCGCAGGTGCTCGGCCAGGTCGGAGGGGCGCAAGCCCTCGTTGTCGGCGATCACCAGCAGGGCGCGGGCGGGGTGGGGCGAGAGGTCGTACGGCTCCAGCGCCGCGAACGACGACGCTCGCAAGCGGCTGGCGGCGGCGAGCACCAGGTCGGCGAGGCCGGCGTGGTCGATCTCCTCTGCGGTCAGCGGTCGGCGGGGCATGGGGGAATACTATCGACCGGTAGAGAGTTGGACTCATTGTGAGGTGACCTCAATAAAACTCCGACGGTGAAACAGGTGGTCACTACGACGACGTCTCCCGCTCCTGCCCGCCCTGCCCGCTCCGGCCGCCCCGCTGGTGGCCCCGACTCCCAGGGCCTCGGCCACACCTCCGCTCGCCGCGTCGACCCCGCCGACGTGGCCCAGCTCGAGGAGCACCCCGTCAGCCTGCGGCGCATCGCCCGGCTGTTCTCGCCCCACAAGGGTGCGCTTCTGGCCGTCCTCGGACTGATCGTGCTGACCTCGGTGGTCGGGCTGGTCCCGCCGTTCCTCACCAAGGAGCTCATCGACGTCGCCATCCCCGAGCACCGGGTCCCGCTGCTGCTGTGGCTCGTCGGCGGCATCCTCGCCATCACCGTGGTCACCCAGGTCGTCAACGTGGTGCAGACCTGGCTCGCCACCCGTACCGGCCAGAGCGTCATGCACACGCTGCGTACGGACCTGTTCACCCACCTGCAGCGCCAGCCGCTGGGCTTCTTCACCCGCACGCGCGGTGGGGAGCTGCAGAGCCGCCTCACCAACGACATCAACGGCATGCAGGGCGTGGTCACCGACTCCGCGACGTCGATCGCGAGCAACGTCACCACCGCCATCGGCACCGCGGTCGCCATGGCCGTGCTGTCGTGGAAGCTGTCGCTGATCAGCCTGGTCGTGCTGCCGCCCGCGATCTACCTCACTCGCCGGGTCGCCCGGATGCGGCGCACGCTCGCCACCGAGGCCCAGCAGACGCTCGCCGACATGCAGACCCAGATCGAGGAGTCGCTCTCGATCAGCGGCGTCATGCTCGCCAAGACCACCGGGGCAGGGGAGACCCTGTCGCGCCGGTTCACCGACTCCTCGCGTACGCTCACCGCGCTCGAGGTGCAGTCGCAGATGGCCGGCCGCTGGCGCATGGGCACGATGGCCATCATCTTCGCCGCGATCCCGGCGATCCTCTACCTCGCCGCCGGCCTGCCGGCCACCGGAGCCGGCATGACGATCGGCACGCTGGTCGCCTTCACGGGTCTGCAGTCGGCGCTGTTCCGCCCGCTGATGGGGGTGCTCAACGTCGGCATCCAGGTCACCACGAGCATGGCGCTGTTCAGCCGCATCTTCGAGTACCTCGACCTGCCCGTGACCATCGCGGACCCGGAGCACCCGGTCGCGGTCGACCCGTGTACGGCCCGGGGCGAGGTGCGCTTCGAGGGCGTGAGCCTGCGCTACCCGGGTGCCGACCGGGACGCGCTGCACGACATCGACCTGGTGGTGCCCGCAGGTGCCACGGTCGCCGTGGTCGGCGCCACCGGCTCGGGCAAGTCGACCCTCGCCGCCCTCGTCAGCCGCCTCCACGACCCCGACCAGGGGCGGGTCACCATCGACGGCGTCGACCTGCGCGACATGCGCCTGAGCGACGTCACCCAGCTCGTGGGCACGGTCAACCAGGACACGTACCTGCTGCACGCCTCCATCGCCGACAACCTGCGCTACGCGCGGCCCGAGGCGACCGACGACGAGCTGGTCGCCGCCGCGAGGGCGGCTCAGGTGCACGAGCTGATCGAGTCGCTGCCCGACGGGTACGACACCGTGGTGGGCGCTCGGGGCTACCGGTTCTCCGGCGGTGAGAAGCAGCGCCTCGCCCTGGCGCGCACCATCCTGCGCAACCCTCGGGTGCTGGTGCTCGACGAGGCCACCAGTGCCCTCGACAACCGCACCGAGCGGGCGGTGCAGGAAGACGTGGAGCGACTCAGCGAGGGCCGCACCACCATCACCATCGCCCACCGCCTCTCCACGGTGCGCGACGCCGACCGGATCGTCGTGCTCGACCGGGGCGAGATCGTCGAGACCGGCACCCACGAGCAGCTGCTCGCCGCCGGCGGGGCGTACGCGCGGCTCGTCCTGGCCCAGGAGTCCCGGCCCGTCGCCGAGGCCGCCTGAGCGCGAGGGCGTACGGTGCTCACCATGGTGACGAGCGGGCCTGGCGCCGGCGGGAGCGGACGCCCTGATCTCGCTGGCGCTCGATCAGGTCGGGTCTCGACTCGCATCCCCATCGCTCCTCGGGGAGTGCTCGCTCAACCAGCGGGGAGGCGACGCCTGTTGGTGATCGCCACGCTGGGGGCGCTGGCGGCCACGGTGGTGCTCGGCCTGCTGCGGCTGGTCAACCCCGTCGCCGACGAGTGGCAGTGCGTGCAGGGGGAGGCTCCGGCGGTGACGGCCGAGGGTGGTCGGGCCTGCTTCCGGGAGGGCTCGGCGCTGCCGCCCGGGTACGCGTGGGAGCCGCTCGGCAACCGCCCGCTGCCCTCCAGCTGCGACAGGAGCGGCTGGACCAGGGTGATCGGGCCCGCGGGAGAGTCGGACTGCGCGCCGGCCGGGGCTGCGCTGCCCCCGGGCTACCGGCCCGCCTGAGACGGACCGTGGCACGCGTGCCGCGTACTCGCGGCTGGAGCGCACGATGCCCCGTGTCGTTTGCGGATGCCACAGTGTGCACATGACAGCCCGCTGGGAGCCCTCGACACCCACGCTCGACCGCCCGACCGAGCAGAGCCTCGCCCTGCGGTTGGCACGGTTCGGCCCGGAGATGCGCCAGAGCCTGGCCGTGGTGTACGGGGAGGCGGCGGACGACACGTACCGGCGTCTGGAGGCCCTGGCCCGCCGCGCGCTGGCCGAGCGCCCGGCCGACCTGCGGCGCCTCGACGAGGCCCGCCTCCTCAGCCCCGACTGGCTGCAGCAGCCCCGGATGGTCGGCTACGTCTGCTACACCGACCGCTTTGCCGGCACCCTCCGCGGCGTCACCGACCACCTCGACCACCTCGACAGCCTCGGCGTCACCTACCTCCACCTGATGCCGCTGCTGAAGCCCCGGCCGGGGGAGAACGACGGCGGCTACGCCGTGGCCGACTACCGGTCCGTACGTCCCGACCTCGGCACCATGGCCGACCTCTCGGCGCTCGCGGCCGAGCTGCGGGCGCGCGGCATCTCTCTCGTGGTCGACCTGGTGCTGAACCACGTCACGCCCGAGCACGAGTGGGCCGTACGTGCCAGGGCCGGTGAGCAGCGCTACCGCGACTACTTCCTCGTCTACCCCGACCGGGAGGTGCCCGACGCGTACGAGCGCACGCTGCCCGAGGTGTTCCCCGACTTCGCGCCGGGAAACTTCACGTGGGACGACGACCTGCACGGCTGGGTCTGGACGACGTTCAACGCGTTCCAGTGGGACCTGAACTGGGCCAACCCGGACGTGCTGCTGGAGATGGCCGAGGTGATCTGCTTCCTCGCCAACGCCGGTGTCGAGGTGCTGCGCCTCGACGCCATCGCCTTCATCTGGAAGCGGCTGGGCACCACCTGCCAGAACCAGCCCGAGGTGCACCACATCACGCGGGTGCTGCGCTCGCTGCTGCGGGTGGTGGCCCCCGCGGTGGCGTTCAAGGCCGAGGCGATCGTCGGCCCCGACGACCTCATCACCTACCTGGGGGTGGGTGACCAGTACGGCAAGGTCAGCGACGCCGCCTACCACAACGCGCTGATGGTGCACCTGTGGAGCGCGGTCGCCAGCCGTGACACCCGCCTGCTGCGGCGGGCGCTGGAGCGCTTCCCAGCCAAGCCCACCACGGCCACCTGGGCCACGTACGTGCGTTGCCACGACGACATCGGCTGGGCCATCAGCGACGAGGACGCCGAGGCCGAGCTGCTCACCGGGCCCGGTCACCGCGGGTTCTGTTCCGACTTCTTCTCCGGCCAGGCGCCCGGCTCGTACGCCCGGGGGCTGGTGTTCCAGCACAACCCCGAGACCGGCGACCGGCGCATCTCGGGGTCGTTGGCCAGCCTGGCCGGGCTGGAGTCGGCGCTGGAGGCCGGCGACGGCCCCCGCACCGACGACGCCGTGGCGCGGATCTTGCTGCTGCACGCGGCGATGCTCGGCTTCGGCGGCGTCCCGCTGCTCTACAGCGGCGACGAGATCGCGGCGCTCAACGACCACGCGTACACCGAGGACCCCGAGCACGCCGCCGACAACCGCTGGGTGCACCGGCCCCGGCTGGACTGGGCGGCCGTCGACGCCGCCGAGCGCGACCCTGGCTCGCCCGCCGGGCGCGTGCTGAGCGGGCTGCGGCACCTGGTCGCCGTGCGCAAGGTCACCCCGCACCTGCACGCCAGCGTCGAGACCCAGGTCCTCGAGGCCCCGCACCCCGCCCTCCTGGTCTTCTGTCGCGAGCACCCGCTGGGCCCGATGGTCCAGGTCTACAACGTCGGCGAGGTGCCGGTCACCGTGCCGGGGGCCTGGCTGCGCGACCTCGTACGCGCGGGCCGGGCCACCGAGCTCGTCGGCGGGCACGCATGGGACCTGGAGGTGCACGAGATCACCGTCGCGCCGTTGCAGGTGCTGTGGCTGGTGGCCGCGGCCTAGGGTTCGTCCGTGCCTGAGAACGACCGACGCCTGACGCCCCGGCGCGTCGTGTCGGCTGCGAGCGCGGCGTCTGCGATCGGTGCCCGCAAGGGCTGGGCCTACTTCTCCGCGCGCGTACGGCAGGGGTGGCGACGAGTCCAGGGCGCCTTCGTGCCCAACCTGCAGTCGGCACTGGCGGCGGCTGTGGCCTTCCTGGTCGCCGAGGCCTGGCTCGGGCACAGCGCGCCGCTGTTCGCGCCGATCTGCACGTACCTGTGCCTGGGGTTCACGCGCAACCGCCGCCCCCGCCGGGTGCTGGAGATGGGCGGTGGGGCCACCCTTGGCATCTGGCTGGGTGAGCTGGTGGGCCACAACCTCGGGTTCGGGTGGTGGCAGGTGCTGCTGATCCTGCTCGTCGCGCCGCTGGTGGGTCGGTTCATCGACCGCAGCGAGCTGTTCACCTACCAGGCCGCCCTGCAGTCGGTGACGATCGTGGGGCTGGCCGCGATCGCGCTCGGTGGCGGCACAGCGCTGGGCCGCTGGCAGGACGCGCTGATCGGCACCCTGGTCGCGGTGGTCTTCACCGTGGTGGTCCCGGGGCGGATCACGGTGCGGCCGCGCCGGTACGCCCGGAACGGCCTCGACGAGCTCGCGCGCACGACCCAGTCGCTGGCCCGGGGTCTCCGCGACGGCGACGACGAGGCGCTCAAGGACGCGATCTCCGAGCTGGTGCTGGTGCAGGAGATCCTCGACGACGGCACGACCGCCACCACGTCGGCGCTGGAGACCGCGGCGCTCAGCCCACGGCACCGGCGCGCCCGGACGGAGCTCGACGAGCTGAGCCGGGTCTACACGCTGGCGGAGCGGGCGACGACCACGTTGTACGTGCTGGCGCGGCAGGCGCGGGGCGTGGTCGCCGTGACGGGCCCGTTGCCCGACCTGGCCGGTCTCGTGGAGCGGGCGGCCGGGGTGCTGGTCTACCTCTCCGGGTCGGTCGGCAGCTTCGTGCCGCCGAAGCACGCCCGGGTCCGCGCGCGCGAGCTGGCGGCGGGGCTTCGACCGGGAGCCGACGACGACTGGCGTTCCGCGGCGCTGGTGTCGCTGCTGCGGGCGTATGTGGTGGACATCCTGCAGCTCACGGGCCTCAGCCGGCAGGAGGCCCGTGCCGCCCTTCCCGGCGCGGGCCACACCGACCCCGACGACGACCTGGAGCCATTGCCCTCGGACGAGCCGAGCGCGGTCTGGTCGTGGGCCGAGACGCCGAGGCGGGGCTAGCGGGCTCCCGTCAGGCTCGCCGCGGCCGGGGACGCGGCACGGGCGACCGAGACCACGAGCAGCAGCCCGGCATCCACGGCGATCACCCCGACCGCCCCTAGGGCCGGAGGGAGCTGGGCGCGCAGACCGAGGAGCGCCGACCCCGCGCAGAGGACCGCGAGGGGGAGCCACGGCACGAGCCGTGACCGCAGCAGGGCGGAGAAGGCGAGCATCGCGACCAGGAAGCCGATCGAGGCGGCCACCAGGAACGCCATCAACGGGCCGGCCAGCGCCTGCCCGCGGGCGGGTGCCGGGGTGTGGGCGAGCACGTAGTGCGTGATCGCCTCGATCACCGCGAGCGCCGCCGTGGTGGTCATCGCAGCGAGGCCGGTGTAGGTGACGGCGTCGCGGGAGGGGGAGCCGGCGGCTCGGGCCCAGAGGATCACGAGGGTGAGGGCGAGGAACGCGAAGGTCGCGCCCAGGGGAGCCATGAGCCTCAGTGCGGGCAGGTCGGGGATGACACCGAGAAGGCGCAGGCCGTCATGGTGAGCACGGTGGCGCTGAGGCCACCGGTGACCAGGGCGGTGGTGGGCAACGAGGAGCCAGAGTTAGAACGCGTGTTACGTATAACGCCAGTTACAGTCGGCTCCGTGGGAGACGGCAAGACCCGGGTGCGCAGCGAGAGCGCCACGCCGACGGTCAGGGAGAGGCTGCGCTCGGGCGTGCTCGCGCTGCTGGAGGAGTCGGGGACGGCGGATCTCTCGGTCCGCCGCATCGCCGCCGCATCGGGCCGGTCCACGATGTCCGTCTACAGCACGTTCGGCGGCATCGGACCCCTGCTCGACACCGTGTACGAGGACGCAGCGGCCCTGCTGCGCGAGGGGCTCGGCTCCGAGCCGGAGGGAGCGCCGGTGCGGTACGCCGCCTGGGCCCGGGAGCACGCCGGCGTCTACCAGGTGCTGTTCCAGCACGACCTGGAGGCCCTGGGCATCCAGCCGGAGCGGCGTCGCCGCCTCATCGACGCGTGCGCCGCGGTGCTCGGTGACGGCGAGGAGGGCTACCGGCGCTGGGCGCTGGCTCACGGGCTGGTCGTGCTGGAGGGCGCGGGGGGCGCTGGTGCACCGCCGCCGCGGGGCCGTACGTGGCAGCGCTTCGTGACCGGCATCCTCGACCGCTGCTGAGGTGGGTGGCCCGGACCAGGGAGCTAGATCGGCCCGTGGACGGGGTGGTCGGCGCAGGTGCCGGGTGCTAGCGTGACCGGCATGTCGTGGACGGCGCTGCTTCTTGGTCGCCGCAGCGAGGCCCGCTAGCAGTCGGCCTCCTCGCTGCGGAGAGTCGTTGTGCGCCGGCGCTCCCATCCACACCAGCGAGGAACCTCTCAGATGACCCAGACCTTCGGCACCCGCCCGCAGGGCGCCGCCCCCGTGCAGCAGCCCTCGCCGATGCCGTTCGGCCGGTACACGCCGTTCGTGCCCATCGACCTGCCCGACCGCACCTGGCCTGCCGCCAAGATCACCCAGGCGCCACGCTGGCTGTCCACCGATCTGCGTGACGGAAACCAGGCGTTGATCGACCCCATGACTCCCAACCGCAAGCTGCGCATGTTCGAGCTGCTGGTGAAGATGGGCTACAAGGAGATCGAGGTAGGCTTCCCCTCGGCGTCGCAGACCGACTTCGACTTCGTGCGCAAGCTGATCACCGAGGACCGGATCCCCGACGACGTACAGATCTCGGTGCTGACCCAGGCCCGTGAGGACCTGATCTCCCGCACCGCCGAGAGCCTGGTCGGTGCCCACCGGGCGAACATCCACCTGTACAACGCCGCCGCGGAGCTGTTCCGCCGCGTGGTGTTCCGCATCAGCGAGCAGCAGTGCATCGACCTCGCCGTGAACGGCACCCGCCTGGTCATGCAGCACGCCGAGCGGCTGCTGGGCGACACGCAGTTCGGGTACGAGTACAGCCCGGAGATCTTCACCCAGACGCCCACCGAGTTCGCCATCGAGATCTGCAACCAGGTGATGGACGTCTGGCAGCCGGGGGAGGGTCGCGAGATCATCCTCAACCTGCCCGCGACAGTGGAGCGATCCACGCCGAACACGTACGCCGACCAGATCGAGTACTTCGGGCGCCACGTGAAGAACCGCCCGCACGTCGCGATCTCCCTGCACCCGCACAACGACCGTGGCACCGCCGTGGCGGCGACCGAGCTGGCGCTGATGGCCGGCGCCGACCGGGTCGAGGGCTGCCTGTTCGGGCACGGGGAGCGGACGGGCAACGTGTGCCTGGTGACCCTGGGGCTGAACCTGTTCAGCCAGGGCATCGACCCGAAGATCGACTTCTCCGACATCGACGAGATCCGCCGCACGGTCGAGTACTGCACGGGCCTGCCGGTGCACCCGCGCCACCCGTACGCGGGAGACCTGGTCTACACCGCGTTCTCCGGCTCCCACCAGGACGCCATCAAGAAGGGCCTCGAGGACCTGGAGCGTCAGGCCGAGCAGCAGGGCAAGGACATGCACGAGATCGCGTGGGAGGCTCCGTACCTGCCCATTGACCCGTTCGACGTCGGCCGCTCCTACGAGGCCGTGATCCGCGTCAACTCGCAGTCGGGCAAGGGCGGGATGGCGTACCTGATGAAGACCGACCACCACCTCGACCTGCCTCGCCGGCTGCAGATGGAGTTCTCGCGGGTCGTGCAGCGCCACACCGACGCCGAGGGCGGCGAGGTCACCAGCGAGCAGATCGGCGACATCTTCACCACCGAGTACCTGCGGGGCACCGAGCCGCTGGAGCTGCTCTCCAGCGAGCTGGCCTCCAGCGACGGCACCTACCGGGTGTCGGCGACCGTACGCGAGCGTGGCGCCGAGCGCTCCATCGAGGGGGAGGGCAACGGGCCGCTGTCGGCCTTCGTCGACGGGCTGTCGCTGCTGGGCTACCAGGTGCGGGTGCTCGACTACGTGGAGCACGCGATGGCCGCGGGTGGCGACGCCAAGGCGGTGGCGTACGTGGAGGCCGAGATCGTCGGTGACGAGGAGACCGAGGGCGGCGTCTACTGGGGCGTCGGCACCGACTCCAGCATCGTCACCGCCTCGCTGCGCGCCGTCTGCAGCGCCGTGAACCGGGCCCACATGGTGGTGCCGCAGTCCGAGCCGGCCGACCCGGTGGGCTTGCGGCCGTAGCCAGGACCAGCACAACGCGGCAGCTGTGCTCCGACATCGGAGCACAGCTGCCGCGTTGTCGGTGGTTGAGTGAGGATCGCCTGAGCTTGCGAAGGAGATCCGATTCGAAACCCGGCGTCCTGAGGTTGCGAAGGTAAGCCGGCCTGGGGGGGTGCATGGTGGTGCTCGTCGTCCTGGTCTCGCTGGCGCTCGACCAGGCCGGGTCTCGACGCGCATCCCCCTCGTGCCTCGGGAGATGCTTGCTCAACCGGCTGTCCGTTCTCGGGGGATGCTTGCTCGACCGGCGGGCGGTTCCTCGGCGGATGCCTGCTCGACCGGCGGAGCGCGGCGCTTGACTTGGCATCGGGGCCGGGGTTGGGTGGAGAGGGCACCCCGAACCTGGGTGTCACTAGGGGACCAGCCGCTGGAGGTGGGCCGGGGTGACGAGCCAGGACGTCGCGCTCACGCCCGCGCTCGTGGAGATGCACGCCAGTGACGACGTCCTCGTGGCCCTGCGGGACATCGCGGGCGGTGAGCTCGTCAACGCTGCCGGTCTGCCGTCCCTGACCTGCCTGACCGATGTCCCCCGCGGTCACAAGGTCGCCCGGCGGGCCCTGGCGGCCGGTGAGCTGGTCCACAAGTACGGGCAGGTGATCGGCGTCACCACCGAGCCGGTCGCCGAGGGTGCCCACGTGCACACCCAAAACCTCGGCATGCCGTCACGCGACACCCGGGTGCTGGCCGACACTCACGCCGGCGTCGCGCCCACCGTCAGCCGTACGCGCACCTTCTCGGGCATCCGCCGACCCGACGGACGGGTCGCCACCCGCAACTACATCGGCGTGCTCACCACCGTGAACTGCTCGGCCACCGTCGCCCAGCACATCGCGCGGGCGTTCGACCTCGAAGACCTGGCAGGCGTCGACGGCGTGGTCGCCCTGACGCACGCCTCCGGGTGCGGGCTGGAGACGAAGGGGCCGGGCTGGGAGATCCTGCGGCGCACGCTGATCGGCTATGCCACCCACCCCAACATCGGCGGCCTGGTGGTCGTCGGGCTCGGCTGCGAGATGCTCACCATCGACGACTTCCTGGCCGACCTGGGCGTGACCGACGTGCCCGTGGTCTCGTACACGATCCAGGACACCGGCGGCACCAAGGCGGCGGTCGCCCGCGGCGTCGAGATGGTGCGCGAGATGGCGGCAGGCATCGGTGCCGTCCGCGAGGAGTGCGGCCTCGACGAGCTCGTGCTGGGGCTCAAGTGCGGCGGGTCCGACGCCTGGTCGGGCGTCACGGCCAACCCGGCGCTCGGGTACGCCTCCGACGTGATCGTGGCCGCAGGGGGCACCACGATCCTCGCGGAGATGCCCGAGATCTACGGCGCCGAGCACCTGCTCGCAGCGCGCGCCAGCGAGCCCGCCGTCGCCGACGCGCTGATGGCGAAGATCGACTGGTGGGAGGACTACACCGCCCGCAACGGCGCCAGCCTCGACGCCAACCCGTCGGCCGGCAACAAGGCCGGCGGCATCACCACGATCGTGGAGAAGTCGCTCGGTGCGGTCGCCAAGGCCGGTACGGCGCCGCTGAGCGCGGTCGTCGAGTACGGCGAGCGGGTGCCCGGCTCTGGGCTGGTGGTGATGGACACCCCCGGGTACGACCCCGTGGCGGTGACGGGCCAGGTCGCCGGCGGCGCGAACGTCGTGGTGTTCACCACCGGGCGCGGCTCGGTGTTCGGCTCCAAGCCCACCCCGTGCCTGAAGGTGGCGACGAACTCGGAGATGGCCCGGCGCATGGCCGCTGACATCGACCTGGACTGCGGCCCGATCCTCACCGGCACCAGCACGGTGACGGAGATGGGGGAGCAGCTCCTCGACCTGATCTGTGCCACGGCATCAGGCCGGCCGACGGTGAGCGAGGAGCTCGGCGTGGGTCACGAGGAGATCATCCCGTGGCGGATCGGAGCAGTGATGTGAGCGTGGTGCGGGTGGCACAGGTCGGTGTGCGGGGCTTCGGCTACGTGCATCTGGGGCGGATCGACCGGCTCGCGGAGATGGGCCGTGTCGAGCTGGTCGCCACCGTCGATCCCGGCGGACCGGCCGAGGGGCGGCAGGTGCCCGCGTACGAGAGCCTCACCGACCTGCTCGCCCGGCACGAGGTCGACGTGGTGAGCATCGCGACGCCGATCGGCACCCACTACGCGCTGGCCGCGGAGGCCATCGCCGCGGGGGCCGACGTGATGCTGGAGAAGCCGCCGGTGGCCTCGATGGCTGACTTCGAGCGCCTCTGTGAGCTCGCTGAGTCCTCCGGCCGGCTGGTGCAGATCGGGTTCCAGAGCCTGGGGTCGGCGGCGGTGCCGAGGGTGCGGGAGCTCGGCGCTCAGATCGGTGACCTCACGAGCGTGCAGGTGCTGGGCACGTGGCAGCGCAACCGGGCGTACTACCAGCGTTCTCCCTGGGCGGGGAAGCGGTCGATGAACGGCGTACGGGTCGCCGACGGCGTGTGCACCAACCCGCTGGCCCACTCCTTCGCGACGGCGTTCGCCCTGGTCGGGCTCACCGACATCGGGCAGGTGGCCTCGATCGAGACCGAGCTCTACCACGCGCACCCGATCGAGGCCGACGACACCTCGTGGGTCCGGGTCAACCGCACCGACGGCGTGCCGGTCGACGCCAGCCTGGTGCTCACGGCGGAGACGCAGGCGGACCCGACCATCACGCTGGTGGGCGCGAAGGGCAGCGTCACGCTCGCGTACACGACCGACGAGATCACCGCGACCATCGGTGACGACGAGGTGTCGGAGACCACGGAGCGTACGGACCTGCTGGAGAACCTGCTCGACGCCCGGGACGGCGCCGCGGAGCTGTTGGTGCCGCTGCGCCAGACCGGCGGCTTCATGGGCGTGCTGGAGGCGACCCAGGTCGCGCCGGAGCCGGTGCAGATCGACGAGGCGCACATCACCTGGGTGGGGGCCGACGACCTCGCGTACCCGCACGTGGAGATGGTCGAGCACTGGCAGCGGACCTCCCTCGACCAGGGCGTGGGCTATCTCGAGGCGGGCGCTCCCTGGGCACGTGAGGCGGCGCGGGCAACGTGGGCCCCTGGGCCACAGTCGAGCTGATGCCGGTCAGCAAGGCGACCGGTGAGTTCTTCAACTCGCGCCCGGAGATGCTCTCGAAGGCGATCCAGCAGGCATTCGAGGCGATGACGGCAGGCCTCGAACCTGCGGAGGTCCTGGGGCTGGGGCTGTACTCCGACATGGAGGCGAGCAGCATCACCGCGGCGGTGTACACGCGGGCCGGGCACGAGGCAAGCCTCGCGAAGTACGCCGCGCCGGAGTACGCGGACGCCGTCGACCCCTTGTTCAGCTGGGAGATCTACCTCCGCTGGTCCCCGCACGAGTGGGACCGCAGTACCGCCGTGGACCCGATCCCCGAGGCTCACGCCCTGGAGGCGATGTGGGCCGAGATGCGGGGCCTCCGGGAGCAAGTCGGTCCTCGCGACCAGAGGTACTGGCCCTCCCTGCCGTTCGAGGCCCTCACCATCGCGATGGGCTACCTGCAGGACGACGGGTGGTACGCCCGCTTTCCGGGCTCGCTCCGGAACTTCGAGGTGATGGGGGTCGAGGTGGGTCTCGAGGTGCACGACGACATGTACCGGTGGGCGCGTCTGATGAACGACGAGACCCCCGAGGTGCTGGACGGCTTGTCGAGCCACCTCTACCAGGAGAGGTGCCGCGGGTCTGAGATGCTGCCGCCCGTCGTGCCGGCCCTTCCGCGCCCGAGCCCCGAGACGGGCGAGTTCCTCGACTCCCGGGTCGAGCCGCTGTCGCAGGCTCTCCGGCAGGTGTTCGAGGCCCTCACGGCCGACCTGGACCCGGCGGACGTACTGGGCCTGGGGTTGTTCTCAGACGCACACGGGACGAGCATCGTCGCCGCAGTGAGCACCCGTGCCGGGCACGAGGCGAACCTCGCGCAGCACGGCTCGCCGAAGCCCAAGAAGGGCGCCTCGTTCGACTGGGACCTGCACCTGCGGTGGTCTCCCGAGGAGTGGGACCGCAGCACCGCGACCACCCCCACCCCGGCAGCAGAGCCGCTGGAGCGGATCTGGACCGAGATGCGGGCCCATCGTGACCAGGGTGGCCCCGACGACCAATTGCACTGGCCATCCCTGCAGCTCGAGACGGCCAGGGAGGCGATGGGCGTGCTGCGAGACGAGGAGTGGTTCGACACCCGGTTCCCGGGGTCCATCCGCAACGTCGCTGTCATGGGCGCGAAGATCTCGGACTTCGACATGCAGATGTGGGGCGCCTGCCTGAACGAGCCCGACTCCTACGAGGGGCTGTTTCGTTACGTCGCGCAGAGGACCGGCGGGGACTGACCCACGGGGTCGCGGTCGTGCCGGCTGCTGTCAGAAGGCCATCGCCCGCGTGGTTGACTGCCCCCATGCCTTTGTTCACCTCAGAACAGCTCGCCGCCGCCGGGCGTGAGGTGGTCGTCAAGCATGAGAATGCCACCCCTACCGGGGCGTTCAAGGTACGTGGCGGGCTGGTGTACCTCGACCGGCTGGCGCGCGAGCGGCCCGAGGTCCCAGGCGTGGTGTCGGGGACCCGCGGCAACTACGGACACAGCCTCGCGTACGCCGGCCGGGTGCACGGCAAGAGGGTCGTGATCGTCGTCCCCCGCCTCGTCGCCGAGCCTGCCGGGTCCCTGGCACTGGCGGGGTTGCTCAACGACTCCCGTACGGGCCGGGCAGCCATCATCCACTCCGGCGGCAACTGCGACGTGCCGATGCTGCAGCAGGTGCTGGCGGGGGAGACGCCCGCCGCCTGAGACCCGGCCCGTCAGGGTCTGGTGAGGAAGTCGATGACCACGTCCTGTGTCCGCGGCCCGAACTCGTGACCGGTGGGCACCTAGACCCCCTCGTACGTGCCGGGTCGCTCGGCGAACAGCTCCCGCAGCCGGGCGTCGGCCGCCCGCATGCCCGTCACCGGGAACAGGTCGTCGTGCTCGCAGTACACGACCTGCAGCCGGTGCGTCCGCCGCCCCGCGGCGAGGTCGGGGAGATCGAGCGTCTGGGCGAGACCGGGGGTGTGGAGCAGCCACGAGTGCGTGCCGACGTGGTCGGGGACCATCGAGCCGAACGTCGCCATGGTCGCGACCACCGCCACCCGGTCGACCGCCGACAGCGCCGAGAGCGTGAGCGCGCGGGTGCCGCCGCCCGAGAACCCCGTGACGCCGACGTGGCCGTTGCACAGCCCGCGCAGCACCGCCAGCGCCGAGAGGTCGTCGTGGGCGACCATCCCGGCGTACGAGGTGCCGAGGACCCCGGCGAGCTTGGCCACCTGGTGCTCGTGCACGGCTGCGAGCTGGTCGTACCACTGGGGCTCCGGCACCCCCGCGCGCCGCAGCAGATCGGCGGTGCCAGCGAGCGCGTCGGGCACCGGGTCGAGCCGGAAGCGCCGGGACCCGAACGAGAACGCGTCGGGAGCCAGCACGGCGACGCCCGACTCGGCCAGGCGGTCGGCGAACGCCTCGCCGCCCTCGGCCCGGTCCCGGTACGCTCCGCCGGCCGTCTCCGCAGCGACCATCCGCGCAGCACCGATCGACTTGATCCCCGCGTGCGAGTGCAGCGCCAGCACCCCCGGCAGGGTCGACGGGTTCAGCCCCGTGGGATGCAGCAGCCACGCGTGGAGCTCGGGGCCGAACCCCACCGACCAGGACAGCCGGGAGGTGGTCACCCCGCGGCGCGCGGCCGACGAGACCACGGTCACCTTCGGGTCGCGTACGGGCTCGGGAACCCCCAGCGCCGCACCCACCGTCGTCGTGAGAGGGTCGCCCGACACCACGTCGCGGATCCCGAGGAACGCCGGCCAGGTCCCGTACGCGCCGATCTCGTTCTGCATCACGGGCCTAGCGTTGCAGCGTCAGAGCTCGTCAGGGGCGAGCGCCCACCCGTCCGGCGCCGGTCCGCCCGGCAGGGCCTCCGGCGGGTGAGAGGGCCATGAGAAGGGCCCGGCGGCGTCCCCCCGCCACCCCTCGTCCATCTGGGTGACGCGGGCAGTGCGGGGGGATGCGGCGTCGTAGCATGGTGCCCATGACAGAGCCAGTGAGGTTTGACCCGTCGGTGGAGAAGGCGGCCGACCGTGAGGAGGAGCTCACACGCGAGATCCTCGACCAGATGGCACAGACGCAGAGCGAGAACGCCGAGCGGCATCGTCATGCGCACCGCGACGCCCACGCCAAGAGCAACGCCGTCGTGAAGGCGAGCCTGACGGTGCACGACGGACTGCCGGCGGAGCTCGCCCAGGGCATCTTCGCCAGACCGGCGACGTACGAGGTCGTCGCCAGGCTCTCCTCGGCGGCCGGCGACATCCGCTCCGACACGGTCCCGGCGGCGCGGGGCTTCGCCATCAAGATCATCGGCGTGGACGGTGAGCGTCTGCTCCCCGAGCTGGGTGGGCACAACCAGGACTTCCTGATGGTCAACTTCCCGACCCTGGCCTTCGGCACGATCGGGAAGTACCGGCAGATGCTGGGCCCGCTGGAGAGGAGCGGGGAGGCCCCCGAGCTCGTGCGCAAGCTGGTGGCGGCCGGGGCGCGCGCCTCCGAGGACCTGGTGGAGAAGGTGACAGGTTCCTCCAACGCCACTCTCGACGGCCTCGGTCGCGACAACAACAACCCGCTGGGGGAGACGTACTTCACGCAGGCGGCCGTCCGCTACGGCGACCACATCGCCAAGGTGTCGCTCGCGCCCAGGTCGGAGAACGTCAGGGCGCTGACGGGCCAGCCGGTCGACGTCGACGAGTTCTCCACCCTGCGAGACGCGGCCAGCGAGTTCTTCAGGGGCCAGGGGGCGGAGTACGAGCTCCGCGTGCAGCTGTGCACCGACCTCGAGTCGATGCCGGTGGAGGATGCCGCCGTGCTGTGGGACGAGGCCGTCTCACCCTTCCGGGCGGTGGCGACGCTCACCATCCAGCCCCAGGACAGCTTCGCCCCGGCCCGGCAGCGCTACGGTGACGACGTGCTCTCGTTCAACCCCTGGAACGGCGTCGTCGAGCACCAGCCGCTCGGCTCGATCATGCGGGTGCGCAAGCCGGCCTACGAGCGGTCCACCGCGTACCGGCACTCGCGCAACGACGTGGAGCGCCTCGAGCCCGACAGCCTCGGGCAGATCCCTGACTGACACCGCCCATCCCTCCCATCCAACCGAGCTCAGGAGAGTCATGTCACCGGAGAAGGATCCTCGTCTGGAGGACGAGAGCAGGTTCGACGAGATCAAGCGGGTCGTCTCGGAGGTCGCCGCCGACGCCCCGCCGCTGGCGCAGGTGGCGCTCGAGGCGATCGTCCGCAAGCACAACCCCGACCTCAAGGGCTCGGCGGACACGGCCGGGCGCGTCGGGATGCGGTCGGGCAAGGTCTCGGAGCTCACCGTCATCGCCGACCTGGTGCCCGGAGGTGCGGCGCGGCTGCGACGCATGTTCGACCTGACCAGGGGCAACATGGACGGGGCACAGCGGGTCTCCACCCTGCACGACATGCGGTTCGTGTTCCTCGACGACGACCGGCGCATCCTGTTCGCGACCACGTACGACGGCGACTGGGACAGCTACATCTCCGACTTCGCCACGAAGATCCCTGGGCTCATGGACCTGCTCTTCCAGAACGTCGTGGGCTGGCCCGGCATCGCCGACCCGGGGGTCAAGGACTTCATCGCGGAGCACCAGATCACCGCCGCGGCGTGGTTCGTCGCCAACCCCCAGGTCACCGTCGTCGACGAGCGCCGGCTGCAGCGGACGGAGCACGCGCTCGACGCCTTCCTCGATGACATGAACGGCCGGACAGACCTGGACGAGCGGACTGCCGCGGCGCTGAAGAAGCTCACGGGGGCGATCTCCACGCCCGAAGCGGTGGACTACTGACGATGTCGCTGCTGAGAGACGTACGCAGCCGGTTCCGTCGCGAGAGGGTCGAGCTGGACCTCGACGACATCCAGGCGCTGATCCTGCGGTCCCGGCCGGAGCCGTACGTGGGTCTGCACGCGATGATCCACGTTGACGAGGCGGCCGGTGGCCGCGACCTGGTCGCCAGGCTCGCCGAGCACATCCCCGCAGCCGACGACTGGTTCGAGGACCGCGACGCGTGGACCGGGGTCGCGATCAGCCACCAGGGCCTGCGAGCCCTGGGGCTGCCGGAGGACTCGCTCTCGTCGTTCCCCCTTCCGTTCCAGCAGGGCATGGCGGCGCGTGCCGAACAGCTGCACGACTACGGCGAGAACGCCTCGGAGCACTGGGACGAGGCGTTCGCCCCGGGCACCTGCCACATCGCGCTCACGATCTATGCCACCGACGGCGAGGCGCTGGACCGGGCGAGGGACCTGGCGATGGGCGAGCTCGCCGCGAGCAGCGGGGTGACGCTTGTCGCCACCCAGGAGTTCGGCGCCGACGAGGAGGCCAAGAACCCGTTCGGCTTCCGCGACTCCATCTCGCAGCCGACCGTGGCCGGGAGCGGGGTGGAGCCTCGGCCGGGGCAGGAACGCTCCGTCGCGGCAGGAGAGTTCATCCTCGGCAAGGCGAGCGAGACGGGCCAGCCGCTGGCGAGCCCGCAGCCGCCCGAGCTGGGCAACAACGGCTCGTACGTCGTGCTGCGCAAGTTCGTCAGCAGGGTCGGCGCCTTCAACGACTACCTCAGGTCTCAGGCCGACGACGCCGATGCGCAGCACCTCCTGGCGGCCAAGATGTTCGGGCGCTGGCGCAGCGGTGCTCCGCTGGTGCTGTCGCCCGAGCACGACGACGAGGCGCTGGGTGCCGATCCCGACCGCAACAACGACTTCGACTTCACCGAGGACGTCGACGGCCTCATGTGCCCTCACTCGAGCCACATGCGCCGCCTGAACCCCCGCGAGAGCGACCTCAGCATCCTGACCGACGTCAACATCCACCGCATCATCCGCCGGTCGTCGACGTACGGGCCGAAGTGGTCACCCGACCTGACGGCCGACGACGACGCCGCGGAAGACCGGGGCCTGTACTTCATCTTCATCAGCGGGCGGGCCTTCGACACGATCGAGTTCATGCAGCAGGAGTGGATCAACGGGGGCAACTTCGTCGACCTGGGCCCGGAGGGGGACCCGATCGTCGGCCTTCACGAGGGCGACGTGAGCGACACGTTCACCATCCCGGAGGAGCCGACCCGCCGGAGGCTGCACCACGTCACCACCTTCAACCGCATGGCCGGGGGCGAGTACCTGTTCATGCCCTCCCTGACCGCGCTGCGCTGGATCGGGGACGGGGGCTGGCTGCAGGACGCGGAGGCGCGCTGACCTCGGGCTGAGAACAGGTGGTCTGGCGGGCTTCGTACGTCGCGGCGGACCCGCCGGCCTCAGACCGGCGGCACCTCGTTCGGCACCGCGCCCCCGAAGCGACGGTCGCGGTCGACGTACAGCTCGACCGCCCGCCACAGGTCGCGGCGGTCGAAGTCGGGCCAGAGCCTGTCCAGGAACACCAGCTCGGCGTACGCGCTCTGCCAGAGCAGGAAGTTGGAGGTGCGCTGCTCTCCGGAGGAGCGCACGAACAGGTCGACGTCGGGGATCTCGGGCTCGTCGAGGAACTGGCGGAACCGGTCCTCGGTGATCCGGCTGGGGTCGAGCTTGCCCTGCTTGGCGAGCTCGGCGACCTGCCGTACGGCGTCGACGATCTCGGCCCGGCCGCCGTAGTTCACGCAGAACTGCAGGGTGAGGACGGTGTTGTCCTTCGACTGCTCCTCGGCCTCCTCGAGCTCACGGATCACCGAGCCCCACAGCCGCGGCCGGCGGCCGGCCCACCGGATCCGTACGCCCATCGCGTCGAGCTGGTCGCGGCGGCGGTGGATGACGTCGCGGTTGAACCCCATCAGCCAGCGGACCTCGTCGGGCGACCGCTTCCAGTTCTCGGTAGAGAAGGCGTACGCCGACAGGTAGGGGACGCCGATCTCGATGGCACCCTCGATGACGTCGAAGAGGGCGTCCTCGCCGCGGGCGTGGCCCTCGGTGCGCTTGAGCCCGCGCTGCTTGGCCCAACGGCCGTTGCCGTCCATGACGATGGCGACGTGCCGGGGGATCTGGTCGCGCGGGATCTGTGGCGGGCGTGCGCCAGACGGGTGGGGGATGGGCCCCCGTTTCGGGGGGCGCTGAGCCGGGCGAGCCACGGGCAGACCCTAGCGCGTCGACCCCGGCCGGCCCCGCCACGCCCCCAGACCCCCGACGGAACGGTTGTTCGGTCGCGAGGGGAGCGAGATCTCGGTCCCGTCTGAGCAGAATCCTTGTCACGTGCGTCCCACCCCGATCTCGTCTGGGCACCGGTCGATTCCCACGATCTGGCCGACGGCCCGCCGGCTCACGACCACCAGACGGGCCGGCCGGTCTGCGCGCCGCTGGCCGAAAGGGCCTCCGGCTGGTCCCTCATGACCCTGGTGGCGCGCCCCTGTGGGCTCGTACAGTTTCGGTGCACTGTCCCCGACGGCGAAGGACTGACATGGGCCTCATGGACAAGCTCCGTGGCGAGCTGGTCGACATCATCGAGTGGATCGACGACTCGCGATCCACGCTGGCGTGGCGGTTCCCCCGCTACCAGAACGAGATCAAGAACGGCGCGAAGCTCATCGTGCGCGAGGGGCAGCAGGCGGTCCTGGTGCACAACGGGCAGATGGCCGACAGCTTCGGCCCGGGTCTGTACGAGCTGCGCACCGAGAACATGCCCATCATGTCCACGCTGCAGGGCTGGCAGTACGGGTTCAGCTCGCCGTTCAAGAGCGAGGTCTACTTCGTCAACACCAAGCCGATCACCGACTTCCGGTGGGGGACGGCGAACCCGGTCACCGTGCGCGACCCCGACTTCACGATGGTGCAGGTGCGCGCCAACGGCCTGTGCGTGCTGCGCGTGGCCCAGCCGAACATCTTCCTGCGCCAGGTGATCGGCACCGACTCCGAGCTCACGGTCGACGAGATCGCCGAGCTGCTGCGCCGCGTCATCACGCTCGCGTTCTCCGACATGATCATGGAGACCAAGCTGGGCGTGATCGATCTGCAGGGGCGCCAGGTCGAGCTGTCCGACAAGCTGCGCGAGTTCGCGCGCACCCGGGTCGACGACGAGTACGGCCTGGAGATCGACTCCATCACCATGAACATCTCCCTCCCCGAGGAGATCACCGCCGCCATGACCCGCGGCGTGGCGCGTGGCGTGGAGGAGAAGGGCTGGGCGAACAACGTCGGCGACATGCAGCGCTACCAGCAGGCCAAAGCCGCCGACGCCATGACGATCGCGGCCGGCAACCCCGGCGGCGGGGGAGTCATGGGCGACATGATGGGCGCCGGCATGGGCATGGCCATGGCGAGCCAGATGGCCAACCAGTGGGGCCAGGGCGGGCAGCCCGCCGGCGCGACGCCGCCCCCGCTGCCGTCGCAGACCTTCTTCGTGGAGCAGAACGGTCAGTCGGCCGGGCCGTTCAGCATCGCCGACATCCAGTCGAAGGTGGCGCAGGGCGGCGTCTCGGCCACCTCGCTGGTGTGGTCGGCGGGCATGGCCGCCTGGACCATGGCCGGCCAGGTGCCTGCCCTGTCCGGGCTGTTCCAGGCGCCGCCGCCGCTGCCGACCCAGGGGCAGTGACCCGGTGAGCGCAGGTCCGCCTCCGCTGCCGGGGCAGCAGGGGTACGGGCCCGGGGGGTACCGCGGTCCCGGCGGAGCATCGGCCTCCGGTCCGTACGCCCCCGGCCCGGCCAGGCAGGGTCCGTACACCCCGGCGGCCGGCCCGTCGTTCCCGCCACCGCAGGGCACTCCGGCGTACGGGGCCGAGCAGGCCCCGCCGCCCCTGCCGGGAGCGCCCGCCATACCGGACCCCGGGCCGCTGCCCGACCCTGGGCGGATGCCCGACCCGGCGGCGCTGCACGTCACGGAGTCGACCCGTACCTACCCGTGCCCCGCGTGCGGGGCGAACCTGGTCTTCGACCCGGCGACGCAGGGGCTGCTGTGCCCGGCCTGCGGTCACCGCGCCGGCATCGACCTCACGCCGGCAGGCCTCGCCAAGCACGACATCGGCCGGTCGATGACCTACCTGGCGCAGTTCGCGGCCTCGCCGGCGTCGTTGACGCGCGAGGTGGTGTGCCAGAGCTGCGGCGGTCACACCACCTTCGACGGCACCACGACCGCCACCCGCTGCCCGTTCTGCAACACCCCGGTGCAGCGCGACGATCTCAAGGACGCGCCCGCGCGGCTGCCGGTCGACGGGCTGCTGCCGTTCCGGGTCTCGCAGCAGCAGGCGACGGCGCAGATCGAGGCGTGGATCAACAGCCGCTGGTTCGCGCCCAACGAGTTCAAGAAGTACCGCACGCTCGGCAGCTTCACGAGCATCTACCTCACCTACTTCGCCTACGACGTGGAGACCACCAGCAGGTACTCGGGGATGCGCGGCGACACCTACTACGAGACGGTGCGGCGCGGTGACCAGACCGTTCAGGAGGCCCGTACGCGGTGGACGCCCGTCTCGGGCGCGGTGGCCGTTGACGCCGCCGACCTCCCGGCGCTCGCCAACACCGGCCTCGACGGCGACAAGGTGGCGGCGCTGGAGCCCTGGCCGGCGGAGCAGGCGGTCCCGTACCAGCAGGTGTTCCTCGCCGGGCACGCGAGCCGCACCTACGACGCCACGCCCGACGTGGTCTTCGAGCAGATCGCGCGGCCGCGCGTGGAGGCGATGATCGACTCCGCGGTGCGCTCCGACATCGGCGGTGACCAGCAGCAGGTGAGCAGCCTCGACACCTCCTATCACCGTACGGATTTCGCCCACCTGCTGCTGCCGGTGTGGCTGCTCACCGTGACCTACCAGTCGCGCCCCTTCCAGGTCTTCATCAACGGGATCACCGGCGAGGTGCAGGGGCAGCGGCCGTACAGCACCGTCAAGATCGCGCTCGCGGTGATCGCCGGGCTGATCGTGATCGGGGTGCTGGTGGCGTTGTACGGCGCGTACGGACAGAACGGCTGATCGGGACTGTCGGACCCCTCGTGCACAATCGTCGCGTGAGGAGGAACCGTGCCGACCTACAGTGACGAGGCCGTCGTGCTGCGCACCCAGAACCTGGGCGAGGCCGACCGCATCGTGACGCTGCTCACGCGCCGCAACGGCAAGGTACGCGCGGTGGCGCGCGGGGTCCGCCGGTCGTCGTCCAAGTTCGGGGCGCGTCTGGAGCCGTTCAGCCAGGTCGACCTCCAGCTCGGCACCGGGCGCAGCCTCCACTACGTGAACCAGGCGCTGACACGCAACGCGTTCGGGG
This sequence comes from uncultured Propionibacteriaceae bacterium, assembly GCA_936924635.1. Classification (GTDB taxonomy): domain Bacteria; phylum Actinomycetota; class Actinomycetes; order Propionibacteriales; family Propionibacteriaceae; genus Fen-668. The sequence goes on along the minus strand of CAKZHP010000133.1, from coordinate 68,146 downwards.
AGTCGCTGGTGGGGGACTACCCGCGCTACACGGCGGGGCAGGCGATGCTGGAGACGGCCGACCGGCTGGTGGCCGAGGAGGGCGAGCCGGCGGTCCAGCAGTACCTGCTCCTGGCCGGGGCCCTGCGCGCCCTCGGTGAGGGAGTCGCCGGGGGGCAGAGGCGGCCAGGGGCGCAGATCCTCGACTCCTACCTGCTGCGGGCGCTGGCGGTCGCCGGGTACGCGCCCGCGCTGGCCGAGTGCGCGAGGTGCGGGTCGACGGAGCGTCTCGACTTCTTCAACCCGTCGGCCGGCGGCGCCGTCTGCACGTACTGCCGCCCGCCCGGCTCGGTGACCGCCGACCCCGGCCTGCGGACGTACCTGGGGGGCCTGCTGTCGGGCGACTGGGCAGCGACCGCGGACGCCTCTCCCCAGCTGCAGCGAGCCGCCTCCGGGCTGGTCGCGGCGTTCACCGGGTGGCACATCGAGCGAGGGCTGAGGAGTCTGACGCATGTCGAGCGCTGACGCCCGGCGACGGTCGCGGGTCGCGGAGCTCGTCGGCTCCGTGCTGGGGCTCCTGGCGAGCCTGGGCCTGGTGGCGGCGATGCTGCTGACGCGTCCCACCGCAGCACCGGCGACGGGGGTGGGCGACCCGTACTACCCGGAGGCCGGCGGGTCCGGGTACGACGCCACCTCCTACGCGGTGGAGCTGGTGCACGACCCCGACAGCGGCCGGCTCGCCGGCGCGACGACCGTGTCCCTGCTGGCGACGCGGGCCCTGAAGACCCTGCACCTCGACCTTCTCCTGCACGCCACGGCGGTCACCGTGAACGGTGCGCCGGTCGGGTTCCGGCAGACCGGTGAGGACCTCGCCGTGGACCTGCCGCAGGTGCTGGGGGTCGCCACGACGAGGGCGGGTGGGCGTCTCGAGGTGCGGGTGGAGTACGAAGGGGTGCCGCACGAGCTGCGGTTCGGCACCGGCTCCCCGGTGTACAGGGCAGGCTCCGAGCTGCTGATCTCCGGCGAGCCGGAGGGGGCGGCGGCCTGGTTCCCGGTGAACGACCACCCGAGCGATCCCGCGACCTACGACATCACGGTGAGCGTACCGGCGGGGGTCGAGACGGTGTCAGTCGGGGAGCTGCGAGGCCGTGGGGCAGACCCGGCCCGGGCCGGCAACGACGTGTGGCACTGGGTGACCGACGTGCCGTCGCCCTCCTACACCACGATGCTGGCGATCGGTCAGTACACGGTGAAGGAGACTCAGGTCACGGTCGGCGGCCGGGAGCGGCAGGCCGTGTACGCGGTGAGCGAGCGCGTACCGGACCCTGCGAGGGCGATGGCGTGGCTGGAGACCACGCCGGCCGCGATCGCGGCGGCGGAGAAGTACCTGGGCCCGTACCCGGCGACCGGGGTCGGTGGGGTGGTGCCCGGGGTGAAGCCCTGGTGGGGTGGGCTGGAGACGCTGGGGCGGCCGGTCTACCACCCCAACGTGGTGGGGTCCGGGTCGGTGCTGCTGCACGAGATCGCCCACATGTGGCTGGGCGACCGGGTCACGCTGGCGCAGTGGCGCAGCATCTTCATCAACGAGTCGCTGACCTCGTACGTGGAGTGGCTCACCGTCGCCGACCGCGGCGGGACTCCTGTGCAGAAGCGCTTCGACGACGCGTACGCCAAGAACCCCTCCGCCTTCTGGACGCAGCAGCTCTCCGACCCCGGGGCGGGGGAGAAGCTGTTCACCCGCGTGTACGACCGCGGGCCCATGGTGGTCCACGCCCTGCGCACCCGCATGGGCGACGAGGCGTTCTTCGCGTTCCTGCGCAGCTGGGCGCAGCAGCAGGGCCCGAGGTCCCTCGACGACTTCCGGGCGGCCGCCGCAGCCGCCTCGCCCACGGACGTGAGACCCCTGCTCGCCGCCTGGCTCGACGGCACCACCAAACCCGCCAGCACCCCGGAGAACGGCTTCCGCTGACCGGCGGCCGAGGACCCGACCGGTGGTTGAGCGAGGATCTCCTGAGGGACGAAGGAGATCGGAGTCGAGACCCCGGCGGCCTGAGCGGAGCGAGGGCAAGCCGCCGGCCCGACCTCCACATCCGCTCACCGAATGACTAGGGTTGGGTCATGGCGAGCGACTCCCTCATCCACGACCTCGACGAGCTGACGATCCGCAAGGTGTCGGTGACGAGCATGGACAACAACGTCTACCTGCTGACCAGCAAGCAGACCGGAGCACAGGTGCTCATCGATGCCGCCGGCGACATCGCCGCGATCACGGGGATGCTCGAGCAGTCGGCCACGGATGCCCCCGGCGGCGCGACGCTGAAGCTCGTCATCACGACGCACAGCCACTGGGACCACGTCCGCGCCCTGAAGGAGCTGGTGGACACCACGGGTGCCGCCACGGCCGCTGGTGCCCCCGACGCCGCCGAGATCCACCAGCAGACAGGCGTCGACACCGGCATGCTCCTCGAGAACGGCGACGTACGGACCGTCGACGACATCGAGCTCACCGCGATCCGCCTCACCGGCCACACGCCGGGCTCGGTCGCGATCGCGTACGCGCCTGCGAACGGGCCGGCCCACCTGTTCACCGGCGACTCCCTGTTCCCCGGCGGTGTCGGCAACACCGACAAGGACCCGGAGCGGTTCGCCACCCTCCTCGACGACGTGAGCACCCGCCTGTTCGACGCGTACGGCGACGACACCGTCGTGCACCCCGGCCACGGCGACCCGACGACGCTCGGGGCTGAGCGACCGCAGCTGGGGGAGTGGCGCTCCAGGGGCTGGTGAGCTCCGCGCCGGCGATGTGACGACTTGACCAGCCGGCGAGCACGTCGTCGCAGCGAGATCTGGCAGACCCTCCTGCGTTGGCCCCGGCACGATCCCTGGCAGGACTCTCACCCGGGGTTGCAAGGCCCGTGAGGTAACCCGTTAGGGTGGCCCCCAGCGTGTCATCGACAGCCACGCTGGGCTTGGGGCGAGGGAGAGTTGTGAAGCGTGTGATAGGGGCTGTGCTGGCCTCGGTCTTGGGGATGTCGTGGTTGCCGGTGACCCCGGCCCGAGCCGTGGGCGAGACGTTGGCCGTGATGCTCACCCAGGTCGACGGCACGGCACCGTTCACCAGCTCACCGACCCCGCCGGCGGCGGGCAACGACTCCGGTCCGTCCGACCGTTACGTCCGCACCAACGACGTGCTGGCCTTCAACGTGGAGATCAGCTCCAGCGGCGGCGCGGCCAGCAACGTCACGTTCCGGCTGCCGCTGCCGAAGGGGACGCAGCTCAACGCTCCGCCTCCGTACTGCGGCGCGGGATCGAGCCTGACCCCGGCCACGATGCCCGCTCCCGCCGTCCCGACCACCGTGACCAGCTGGCAGTCGCTGCCGACCCAGACGCTGGTGTGCAACGTCGGGTCCCACAGCAACGGGGAGACGAAGACCTACCCGGTCTCGACCGTCGTGCGGCCGGAGGTGCCCAACGGCACGGCCCTGGGCACCGCCGCGAGCCCGGTGGTGGTGTCCGTCACCTCGGACGGGGCGTCCACCCCTGTCCGGAGCGCCGAGCCCGTGTACGGCACCGTGTCGGCCCGCGCCCAGTTCGACCTGTCCAAGAACGGGGTGGAGGAGAAGGCCAACACCGGCTACTACTACCAGTCGGCGGTCAGCGCCTGCCCCCACGACGCCACGCGCAAGTGCTTCTCGTACATCTTCCCCATGACAATCTCCGCGCCCGCCCAGGGCAAGGGCCTGACGCCGCTGTCGCCCAGCTTCGACTTCGTCGACGACCTGTCGCCCGCATCGCTCTACGGCAGCGGAGCCCTCCAGGACCCCGACTACCTGGCGGCCGCCGACCCGTTGAAGAAGTATGGCGCGGTGCTGATCGGCTGCCAGGTCGCCGGGTACGGGGAGCCGTACAGCAAGATCGTGACGCCTGCCCAGGACGTGCAGCACTCCGTACGGGACTCAGGCACCACGACCTGCACCCAGTCGGGCCCTGGCCAGCCGGTCAGCGTGAAGGTCACCAACGCGGACACGACGGCCTACACCTACCCCACGTACGTCTCCCGGCCGGAGACCCAGACGATCAGCGCCGACCGTGCCTATGTGTACGCCTACGTGATCCGGGTGGCCGTGCCCGTCGACGCGGTCGCCGACCTGGGCGTCAGCTCCACGGGCACCTCAACGCTGAACTGGTCCAACACCCTCAAGAGCTTCAACGCGACCGGGATCGACGGCATGCCGAACCTCCCCGCCGCCGATCGGGCGTTCAACGACACCCGCAGCGCGAGCAGCGTGCTCTCGTCCTCAGGCAGCTTCAACAAGTTCTTCGTCGGCGTGCCCGGAACCCCCGGGAACACCAGCCCGGACATCTTCGTGCCCGGCTGGCGTGTGTGGGAGGGGCCGAGCAGCAGCACGGGGACCGAGACCGGAGCCGGTCAGCTTCATGCGGGCGGCTACACGATCAGCAACCTGCAGATCTCGAACACCAGCTCGAGCGGCACGAGCAACACCTATCTGCTGTGCGACTCGTGGGACAACACGAAGCTGCAGCTCGCGCGCCTGAACAGCCCGGCAGGGTTGAGCCAGCAGCGGGTGCCTGCCAACGGGCGGGCCGTGTGGGTTGCCGGGTCGGAGCCGTCCAACGGCTCGACGGCAACGACCGATGCGGCCGTCGCCACCTCCGTGTCCAACCTCAGGATCGAGTACGGCACCGGGGTCGGCAGCGCCGCCGCGTCGCGCTGCCTGGACGCCGACAGCCCAGCGGGATGGGTGACCGACCCTGCGACGCTACCGGGCAACGACCCGGCACTGGCCGCCCAGGGCATCTACACCGCCGTCACCCGGGTGCGCATCAACGCGACCGTGGTGCCCGGCTACTACTCGATCGCGATCGGCATGCGCGCCGTCCCCGGCCTGGCTCATGGCACCGTCCTGCCCAACTGGACCACCGGCAGGCAGGCGCTGGGAGTCTCCGCCGACCTGCCGACGATGCTGGCCAGGAGGGATCCCTGGAACCGCAGCACCTACGACCCCGCCGCCAACGCCGGCAACGTCGGCGACCGGCTGATCGTGGCCGGGGTGAGCACCCGGCTCCGCAAGGAGGTGTGGGACCCGACGACGGGTGCGTACACGGCGAGCGGCACCCCGGCCTACACCGGCGGTCAGACCGTGGACTACCGACTCACCGTGACCGCCACCAGCGGCGCCTCGGGCACCAGTGTCCCGATCGTGCTGGAGGACTGCCTCCCCACCGCGCAGACGTTCGTCTCGAGCTCGGTGACACCGGCCACCGTGGCGGTGCTGGGCACGCAGCCTGCCGGGTCGAGCCTGCAGTGCGCGGCCGGGGAGACGTACGTGCGGTGGAATCTCGGCCCCCAACCCGTCAACTCCACCATCGCCCCGCTGACCTATCGCACCCGGATGCGGTCGTCCGCTTCCAGCGGCACCTACCGCAACACGGCTCTCGTCAGCTCCACCGCCGACGTCAGCGCGGCGTCGGTGCGCACGAGCGCCGCCAACGTCTACCTGCTGCAGCCGTCGGGCATCTCGCTGGAGAAGACGGCGCTGACGCCGGTCGTCGAGGTGAACCGGGCCGGGGAGATGAACCTGGCACCGCTGCGCTGGCGCGTCGACCTGCGCCTGTCGGCGACCACCCCGCTGTCGAACCCCGACATCATCGACGTGCTGCCCCGGCAGGGGGACGGCCAGACCGCGTACACGGGCAGTCTGAGCTTCTCGGCGGCGACGGTGGTGAGCGGCTCCACGGCCAGCCAGCCGGTGGTGCTGCTCTACACGAAGGCTCCGCTCGTCGACTCCGACGCCAGGGCGGGCACGAACACCGCCACGGGCTCCACCGTGTGGTGCACCGCTCCCTCGGGGGGCTCGGTGGCCTCCGGTGCGGGTGATCAGACCGCCTGCCCCGCCTCCGCCGCGGAGGTGACGGGTGTGCGGGTCCAGCGGTCCGGCCAGTACGCCAACGGCGACGTGATCTCGGTCGAGGTCGCGATGCTCCCGGCCAGCAACAAGGCCGGGGACGTCTACCTCAACCGCGCTGCCGCTCGGGCCGAGGGTCAGGCCTTGCTCATCGGGCCGGTGGACGCGCCGGAGACGGTGGTCGCGTCCTCGATCGGTGACCTGGTGTGGTCCGACCTCAACGGCAACGGGCGCCAGGACGCGGGAGAGCCCGGCATCGGGGGCTTCCCCGTGCGGCTCACCGGCACCGACGGTGACGGCAACGCCGTGACGGCACAGACGACGACCAGGGCCGACGGCACGTACGTCTTCGCGGGCCTGCAGTCCGGTACCTACACGGTGACGTTCGACCCGGCCGGTCTCGGCGCCACCCAGGCGTTCACGACCCGTGCGACCGGCGACGCGACCCTGGACTCCGACGGGGATCCCAGGACCGGCGCCACGTCCCCCATCACGCTGGGCCCCGGTGAAGCCCTGACCGCGATCGACCAGGGCGTCGTCACGGCCGGGGTGGGTCTGGCCAAGCAGGTCTGCAAGGTCGGCTCCGGCTGCGACCCGGCCGTCGACGGCGACTGGGTCGAGAGCATCGAGGTGCTGCCTGGGCGCGACGTGCAGTGGCGGCTCTCGGTGCAGAACACCGGCTCGGCCGTCCTTCGCACCGCGACGGTGAGCGATGCTCAGCTCCCCGGCTGCCAGACGACCCGCACGGACCCGCTGGCCCCGGGGGCCGTCTGGCGCACCACCTGCACCAGCCCCCTGACCGGCGACCTGGCCCCCAACACGGCGACCGTCACGGCGAGCGCTGACCGCGGGCAGGTGACGGCGACCGCCACGGCCACCGCTCGCGCCGGGACGGCCAGCCTGGGCGATGTCGTCTTCTACGACGTCGACGGTGACGGGGTCCGTGACGCCGGCGAGCCAGGCCTCGGCGGCGCCACCGTCACCCTGACCTTCACCGGCGACCCGGCTGACCCGCGGGACGACGTGATCCTGACCACCACCACCGCGGCCGACGGCTCGTACGCCTTCACAGGGCTGCCCGCAGGGCCGTACACCGTCTCGGTCACCGGGCTGGACCCGGTGCTGATGCCGACCGCCGACCTGGACGGCACCGGCACGCTGGCGACAACCGCCGTGACGGTGGCCGCGGGCCAGTCGCGCACCGACGTAGACTTCGGCTTCGGCCTCACGTTCTCGCTCGGTGACCGGGTCTGGCTCGACCTGAACGGCAACGGGCGGCTCGACGCCGGTGAGCCCGCGGTGCCGGACGGCACCACGGTCGAGCTGTGGGACGCGACGACGGACACCGCGACCGGGCGCACCACGACGACGTCGGGGGGCACCTACGCCTTCACGGGGCTGCCGGCCGGGCAGTACGTCGTGGTGATCCCGGCCTCGGCCCTGACCGGCCAGCTGGCTGGCGCGGTGGCCGCCCCGGGCGAGGTCGCGGACGCCGACGGCGACGTCGACGGCGACAACAACGCTCTCAGCGGCCCGGGAGGGTCGGTGCGGTCGGGAACCATCACCCTTGGGGTGACGCTGACCCAGACGCCGGGGGATCAGGTCTCCGGCGGCGAGCCGTCCGGCGGCGGACTGGTGAACCAGACCCTCGACCTCGGTCTGCTGGGTGCCGCCGCGATCCGGGCGGTGAAGGAGGTCTGCACGACCGGCTCCTGCGACCCGGCCGCACCCGCCGGTTCCAGCGGCTGGGCCGAGACGGTGCAGGTCGGCTTCCTGGCCGACGTGACGTGGCGCGTGGTGGTCACCAACACCGGTCTGCAGAACCTGACGGGAGTGAACGTCGACGACGACCAGGCCTCGGGATGCTCGCAGCCGGTGGGCGCGCTGGCCGTGGGGGAGACCCGGGCCGTGACCTGCGTCAGCTCGCGGGTGGTCGCGGGGTTCACCAACACGGCGACAGCGGCAGGGTCCGGCCCCGCCGGGGCCCTGCCCCTGGACAGGGACACGGCGTCGGTGACGGTGCCGGCGGCCACGGCCGGCCTGCAGCTGAAGAAGCTGGTCGTGACGGCGGTGGCCGCGGAGGCGCCGACCGCGCCTGGCGTCCTCCTGGGTGAGGGGCGCACGGCGTCGTTCCGGTACGAGGTCAGCCTCGCGCCGGGAGCCCAGGTGCCGGTCTCCGGCGTGGCCGTGACCGACGACAACGGCACGCCTGCCGACCCGGCCGACGACCTGCGCGGCACGTACACGTCGGGTGACACCGACGGTGACGGCGTGCTGGCCGCGGGGGAGACGTGGGTGTTCACCTCACCGACCGTGGCGTTCACCACGCCGGGGCAGTACACGAACACCGCGACCAGTTCTGGCCACCCGGTGAACGACACCTCGGCCACCGTCTCTGCGACGGCCGTGGCGAACGTGTTCGTGGTCGATGCCTCGGTGACGCTCACCAAGCTCACCAACGGTGTCGACGTGGCCTCAGGCGCGGGCCCGGCGGTGCTGGCCGGTGACACGGTCACCTGGACCTACCGGGTCACCAACACCGGCAACGTGCCGCTCGCCGCGGCGCGGGTGACCGACGACCAGGGCGTGTCGGTGACCTGCGGGCAGGCGGATGCCAACGGTGACGGCGCCATCGACCTGCTGGCGGTGGGTGCCAGCGTCGAGTGCCGCGGCTCCGGCCCGGCGGTGGCCGGCGCGTACGAGAACACCGGGACGGTGACGGGCACGCCGGCCTCGGCGACCGGTTCGCCGCTGGTTGACGCGTACGGGACGCCGCTGCCGGCGGTGAGCGCGTCGGACCGCTCCGCGTACACGGGTGTCACCGCCGGGGTGAGCATCTCCAAGCTGACCCAGGGCACCGACAACCCGGCGGAGCCCGGTGTGGTCGTCGCCACGGGCGGGCCGGTGCGCTGGACGTTCACGGTGACCAACACGGGGACCACGGCCCTGACCGGGGTACAGGTGAGCGACGGCCAGGTGCCCGGTATCGACTGCGGCGCCGGCACGGCCAGCGTGCCGCTGCTGGTCCCCGGCCAGTCGGTCGAGTGCGTCGCCACGGGCGTCGCGGCCGCGGGGCAGCACACCAACACGGCATCGGTGGCCGGTACCCCGGCGGTGCCGCTCGACGGGATGGTCCCCGGCACCTGGCCGGCTGACGCGGGCGCGTACAAGGCGCTGACCCGCGCCGACGGGTCGGCCGTGGCCCCGGCAACGGCGTCCGATATCGACCACTACGTCGGCGTCAGTGCCGGTGCGTCCCTCGTGAAGCTGGTCGCCGGTGACGACGCGAACGCCGCTCCCGGGCCGGTGCTGCGCCCGGGCTCGCCGACGACCTGGACCTACCGGGTCACGAACACGGGCAGCACCGCGCTGGCCCAGGTGCAGGTGACCGATGACCGCGGCCTGCAGGTGAGCTGCCCCGCCGGGGTGCTCCTGCCGGGAGCGACGCTCGCCTGTACGGCGCAGGGCCCGGCCCCGGTGGGTGCGTACGTGAACACGGGCACGGCCACCGGCCAGCCGGTGCTGCCGCTGCCGGCCGTCGGGGTGGTGCTGGGCGACGTGTCGACGTGGCCGGCGGACGCCGCGGCGTACGGACCGGCTGTCGCGACCGGGCCTGAGGGCACCACGAGCCCGGTCCCGGCGCCGTCGGCCTCCGACGTGGCGCACGCCTTCGGTGCGCAGCCGGGGTTGTCGCTGACCAAGGATGTCTGTGTCGACGGGGCCGGGTGCGACCCGGTGCGTGACGCGGACTGGGGCGCCACCACCACGGTGCGCGCGGGGCAGGCTGTGACGTTCCGGGTCGTCGTGACGAACACCGGCAACGTGACCCTGGGCCAGGTCGTCGTGACCGACGCGCAGGTGCCCTCCTGCTCGCAGACGCTCGCGACTCTGGCTCCGGGCGAGTCGGCCAGGATCGTGTGCCAGACGGTCCCGACGGGGTCGCTGCAGAACCGGGCCGACGCGGTCGGCACGGTGCTGGGCGCGGACGGCGCTCCGCTGCTGTACGCCGACGGGACAGCCGTCGCTCAGGCGACTGCGGTGGCCTCGGCCGCGGTGGTGGTGACCCCCGTGCCGCCGCCGCCGACCCCGACGCCGAGCCCCGCGCCGACGACCCCCGCCCCGACCGCCCCGGCTCCGACGACTCTGGTGCCGTCGCCCGCTCCGACGCGGTCGCCTGCCCCGTCTCCGCTGGCAGAGACCGGCGCGAGTGCGCTGCTGGTGCCGGCCGGTGTGGCTGGGGTGGTGCTGGTGGCGGCCGGTGTGCTGCTGGTGGCGCGGCGTCGACGTCAGGGCTGATCCCGAGAGCGGCTCACCCGGCACTCGCTGCGGCGGGTGCCGGGCGTCAGCCGCGTGTGCGCGGTACACGCTCCACGATCTGCGGGCCCGCTCCGTCCGCCGGGGCACACCGGGGATCACCTCAGGCTCCACGACCGGCGTGCCCGCGAGGTCGTACGGTCAGTCGACCTTCAGCTCGCCCATCGGGCCCCAGCCGTCGCTGTCGATCTGGTGGGAGACGATCTGCGGGGTGGCGGTGAGGTACTGCGGGAACTCCTGCTGCATGGTGCGGAAGTGCTCGGAGCTCACGTGGGGCGCGGCGCCCTCGTCGTCGAAGGCCTCGATGAGCACGTACGTGTTCGGGTCCTCGACGCTGCGCGACCACTCGAACCACTTGTTGCCGGGCTCGGCGAGGGTGGCCTCGGTGAACGGGCGCGCGATCTCGGGCCAGCGGTCGGCCACCTCGGGCTTCACGGGGAACTTCACGTTGATGAGGATCATGGGGGTCCCTCCATCGGGTCCGCCGCACCTCGCGGCGGCTCTGGGGACAGCATGGCCCGGGCCGCCGAAAGACGCCAGCGCCCGTCCCACCCTGTGCCACGATGACCCGGTGGCGGCAACAGGGGGCCGGCGCGACGACGCGCCCACGGGGCAGATCGACCGGGCGATCGCGGTGCTCGAGGCGGTGGCTGCCCACGGCAGCAGCACTGCCCGAACCATCGCCGAGGCCACCGGGATCCCGCTGCCGACCGTCTACCGCCTCGCTCACGAGCTGATCCGTGCCGAGTACCTGGTGCACCTCAAGGACGAGCAGCGGTTCGCGCTCGGCTACCGGCTGCACCGGCTGGCCGTCGGCCTCCACGAGGACCTCGGCGTCCCCAGGGCCGTGCGCGACGAGATCCGCCACCTGCACGAGACGCTCGGCATGGCTGCGTACCTCGCCATCCATCGCGGCGCCGACTTCGTCGTCGTGCTGGTCGCCGACTCGCCTTCGGCCCCGCGACTGGCGCCGATGGGATTCGGGTTCCACGAGAGCCCGCACGCGACCGCGTTCGGAAAGATCGCTCTGAGCTCTCTGGACCCGCCGCACCGGGACTCGCACCTGCGCCCCGAGAACCTGCGCGCCCACACCTCGAACACCGTCACCGACCCGGCGGTGCTGTGCAGCCAGCTGGAGACCATCGCCGCCACCGGCATCGCCTGGGAGCACGAGGAGTTCCAGGACGGGGTCTCCTGTCTCGCAGCTCCCATCGCGGCCGGAGACGGGTTGCTGATCGGGTCGGTCGCGGTGTCGGCGCCGCACACCGCGTACGCGGGGCGCCAGCGGCACGTGGAGGACCGGGTGCGCGCGTGCGCCGCCCGGGCGGGCCGCATCTACCGGCTGGGCAGGAGCGCCTGAGCCCGTACGCGCCTCGTTATCGCCTCGCGATAACGGCCGTTGCCGACCGGTGCCGGCGTTCCTAGGTTGAGCCTCACTTCGAGGCAACGACGCAGAGGAGCGAGACCGGTCATGAGCGACCCACAGACACAGGGCAGTGCGGCGGGGGACCGCACCCGCACCCTCACGGCCGTCATCCGCGCGGCCTTCCCGCATCCCGGGGTGCCAGACAGCGCGTACGAGCGCACCGCCGGCATCGTGCAGAAGGCCGCCGCCGAGACGACCTGGATGCAGATCAAGCTCGACCAGGGGCTGGCGTCCCTGGACGCGCTGGCCGACGGCAGCTTCGCCGACCTCAGCCCCGAGCAGGCGCTGCCCGTGCTGCAGGGCGTGGAGCAGACCCCGTTCTTCGGGTTCGTCCGGCAGACCAGCGTCGTGAACCTGTACGAGGACGAGGAGGTGTGGGAGGTGCTCGGCTACGAGGGCCCGTCGTTCGACAAGGGCGGCTACATCAACCGGGGCTTCGACGACCTGGACTGGCTGCCCGACCCGAGGACCGACGAGTACGACGGCGAGCCCCTTCCCGACATCATCGACAGCGCGGCCGGGGAGACCGGTGGAGCGCCGAAGCCGGCCACACCCGAGCCGGCCACCACCGAACCGGAGACCTCCGCGGCGGACACCCGGCCCGCCGCCGTACCGGCCGGTCAGACCGACGCCGACGCCGACCAGATCGACACCGGAAGGAGCCCGGCATGACCACCATCGACCACGACACCGAGACCGTCGTCATCGTCGGGTCCGGCGCGGGCGGGGGCACGCTCGCGTACGAGCTGACGCGCCAGGGCATCGAGTGCGTCGTGCTCGAGGCCGGCCCGTACCTGCGCAACGAGGACTACATGAACCTCGAGTGGGAGGCGTTCAACCAGATGGCCTGGCTGGACCCGCGCACCACCTCCGGGTCGTGGCGGATCGCCACCGACTTCCCGAACCTGCCCGCCTGGCTCGTCAAGGCCGTCGGCGGCACCACCACGCACTGGTCGGGCGCGACGCCGCGCTTCAAGGCCCACGAGTTCCGCACCCGCAGCGTGTACGGGGACGTCGAGGGCGCCACCCTCCTCGACTGGCCGATCACGCTGGAGGAGATGGAGCCCTACTACACGCGCGCCGAGGACGCGATGGGCTCCACCCACCGCGGCGGGCGGCCGGGCCTGCCGGCGAACAACAACTACAAGGTGCTCGCCGCGGGCGCGGAGAAGGTCGGCTACCGGTACTACGCGACCGGTCCGTACGCGACGAACGCGGCCCCGTACGACGGCCGCCCCGCCTCGATCCAGGACGGCTTCAACTTCCAGGGCGACAAGAACAGGTCCAAGTGGTCGACGATGGTGCGCGAGATCCCACGCGCCCTGGAGACCGGGCTGCTCGACCTACGACCCGACTGCCACGTCGCGCAGATCACGCACGGCCCCGACGGCCGCGTCGACGCGGTGCTCTACCTGGACGCCGAGGGCAACCTGCACCGCCAGGCCGCCAAGGTGGTCTGCGTCGCCGGCAACTCGCTGGAGACACCGCGCCTGCTGCTGCTCAGCTCCAGCGCGCTGTTCCCCGACGGGCTGGCGAACTCCTCGGGCCAGGTGGGGCGCAACTACATGCGTCACCTCACGGGCAGCGTCTACGCGCAGTTCGACAAGCCCGTACGCATGCACCGGGGCGAGACCATGGCCGGGCTGGTCGCCGACGAGTCGGTGCACAACCCCGGCCGCGGGTTCTGCGGCGGCTACTACATCGAGACCATCTCGCTGGGGCCGGCGTTCCTCGCCAGCTTCGTCGAGCCCGGCACCTGGGGCCCCGACTTCACGCGCCTGCTCGACGCGTACGAGCGCACTGCTGGTTGCTGGCTCGTCGGCGAGGACATGCCGCAGGCCACCAACCGGGTCACCCTCGACGCCAGCGTGAAGGACCAGCACGGGTTGCCGGTGGCGCACGTCCACTACGACGACCACGCCAACGACCTCGCGATGCGCGAGCACGCCTACTCGGCGGCCGAGGGTCTGTACGCCGCCGTCGGCGCCGTGAGCAGCCACCGCACCCCGCCGTACCCGTCGACCCACAACCTCGGCACCTGCCGCATGAGCGAGCGGCCCGAGGACGGGGTCGTCGACAAGCACGGTCGCGCGCACGACGTGCCGAACCTGTTCATCTCCGACGGCTCGCAGTTCACCACCGGCGCCGCCGCCAACCCGACCCTGACCATCGTCGCGCTGGCGATCCGGCAGGCCGAGTACCTGGCCGACCAGCTGAAGACCGGCGGGGTCTGAGCAGATCGTGGAGCGCCTGCCGCACTGATGCGGGCAGGCGCTCCACGCCGGCCTCACCCGCCCGTACAGCCCCCGCACAACCCCGAGAGCTCGATGTCGTGGGTGACGTCGGTGAACCCGTGCTCGGCGCCGATGGCGGCGGCCCAGGCCTCGACGACGGTGGCGGTGAGCTCCTTCGTGCGCCCGCACACGCGGCACACCAGGTGGTGGTGGTGCCCGGCCGTCCGGCACCGCCGGTATGACGCCTCGCCCTCGGGCGTACGCACCACGTCGACCTCACCCGACTCGGCCATCGCGTGCAGGGTGCGGTAGACGGTTGCCAGCCCCACCTTCTCCCCGGCGGCGACCAGCGCCGCGTGCACCTGCTGGGCGCTGCGGAAGTCGTCCGCCCCGGCCAGGGACTCCTCGACGGCGGTGCGCTGCCGTGTGCGTCGCTCGGCCATCAGTGCTCGTCGTAGTGGTCGTCGTGCGCGGCGTGCCGGTGGCCGTCGTGCACGTAGTCGACGTGGTCGCCGTGCTCCACGCCCCGGTGACCGCAGCGCGGCCCGTGCACGTGGTCGTGCGGTGCGGTCTCCTCGTGGGGCAACGGGTTCGGGTCGGTCTCGTCGACCACCCCCACCGGCCGCCCTCGGTGCAGCAGCGTCGAGACCGGCCACGACAGGGCGAACAGCACGATGCCGAGCAGCACGATGAAGGCGCCGGGGGCGACGTCGAGCGCGTACGAGCCCATCACCCCGCCCAGCGCCACCACCACGCCGATCGCCATGGCGCCGAACAGGCCGGAGCTGAACCGCACGAACACGTTCTGCGCCGTGGCGACCGGGATCACCATGAGCGCGCTCACCAGCAGCAGGCCGACGGTCCGCATCGCGGTGGTCACGGTGATGGCGGCGAGCACGACGACGAGCAGGTTGTACGCACGGACGTGCAGCCCCATCACCTTCGCGAAGTCCTCGTCGGCGCTGACCGCGAACAGCCGGGAGCGCAGCCCCACGGCGGGCACCAGCACCGCCACCGCCAGCACCGCGACCCACACCAGGTCGGTGCGGGACACGGTGGTGAGCGACCCGAACAGGTACGCGGTCAGGGTGCCCGCCCCCTGGCCCGCGAGCCCCGTGAGCAGCACGCCCGCGGCCAGGCCGCCGTAGAAGAGGATCGCCAGTCCCAGGTCTCCGGTCGCCTTGCCGCGCTGGCGCAGCAGCTCGATCACCACCGCGCCGGTCACGCTCACGGCCACGGCCACCGGCAGGGGAGCGAGCCCGGTGAGGAACGCCAGGCCCACGCCGGCCAGCGCCACGTGACCCAGCCCGTCACCGAGCAGGCTCAGGCGGCGCTGCACCACGTACGTGCCGATCGCCGGCGCCATCAGCCCTGTCAGCACGGCCGCGATCAGGGCGCGCTGCATGAAGGGGTAGCTCAGGATGTCCATGCCGTGACTCCTTCCACCAGTCCGGGACGCTCCTCGTGGTGATGGTCGTGCTCGTGGCTGGTCAGGCCCTCGGGCGGCCCGTCGTGCACGACCCGGCCGTCGCGCAGCACCACGGCCCGCTCCACCATCGGCGCCAGCGGGCCCGGCTCGTGCAGCACGACCAGGATCGCCAGGCCCGCCTGGTGACGCTCGCGCAGCACGTCGGCCAGAGACTCCTGCGTGCGCAGGTCGACGCCGGCGAACGGCTCGTCCATCACCAGCAGCTCCGGGTCGGACACCAGCGCCCGCGCGATCAGCACGCGCTGCTGCTGGCCGCCGGAGAGGTGCACGTACGGCTCGTCGGCCCGCCCACCGAGACCCACCAGCTCGATGGTCTCGGCGACCTTGGCCTTGTCTGCCCGCGACAGCGGCGCGAACGGCCGCCGGTGCGACAGGGTGCCTGAGGTCACCAGCTCGGTCACGGTCGTGGCGTGCAGGTTGATGGAGGCCCGCTGCGGCACGTACCCCAGGCGCGACCACTCCCGGAACCGATCCAGCGGGGTGCCGTACAGCTCGACCGTGCCGGTGCTCACCGGCACCAGCCCGAGCATCGTGCGCACCAGCGTGGTCTTGCCCGAGCCGTTGCCGCCAAGCAGGGCGACCATCTCGCCGTCGGCGACGGACATCGAGACCTCGCGGAGGATCGGGACCCCGCCCCGGCTCACGCCGAGCCGGGTGACCTCGACCGCTGCTACCGACATCCGTTCGCCTCCTTCAGGGCTGCCAGGTTGGACCTCATCACCTCGAGGTAGTCGGACCCCCGCGAGGAGGGCGTGAGGCCTTCCACCGGGTCGAGCACGTCGGTCTTGACGCCGAGGTCGCGAGCCATCGTCTCAGCCACCTTGGGCGAGGCGAGCGTCTCGTAGAAGATCGTCGTCACGTGTCGCTCCCGCACGATGCGTTGCACCTCGGCGATCCGCGCCGGCGAGGGCTCGGTCCCCGGCTCCAGACCGGCGATGCCGACTTGCTCCAGGTCGTACCGCTCGGCCAGGTAGCCGAAGGCGGCATGACTGGTGACGAAGACGCGGCGGTCGCAGGTGCGCAGGCCGTCCGCGTAGGCCCTGTCGAGATCCCTCAGCTCCGCGACCAGGGCGTCGGCCCGCTGCCGGTACTCGCCCGCATGGCCGGGGTCCGCCGCGCTCAGGGCATCGGCCACGGCTGTCGCGTACGCCACCATCGCGCTCGGGTCGAGCCAGGTGTGGGGGTCGCCGCCCTGGTGGTCGTGCCCGTGCGCGCCGCCCTCGTCGTCGCCCGTCTCGTGCTCGTGGAGGGGGACGACCGTGGAGACGTCCAGCACGCGTCGCGGGCGCTCGTCGGCCACCGCGCTGTCGACCGCCGGCTGGAAGCCCTTCTGGTAGACGACCAGGCTCGCGCGGGTGAGGGAGGCCACCTGCTTGGCCGTCAGCTCCAGGTCGTGCGGCTCCGCTCCGGGGGTGGTGAGGTTCGAGACCGCCACCTTGTCGCCGCCGACCCGTTCGGCGACGAACTGCAGCGGGTAGAACGACACCACCACCGGCAGCCGCCCGTCGGTTGGGGGAGGGGCCGAGCACGCCGTGATGACCAGGAGCATCGTCGAGAGAAGGACTCGCAAGAACATGAGAACTATTATCAATAATGGTGCGGAGGGCGTCAACCGGGCATCTCTGCGGGGCCGCACCCCAACATGGCGGCCCGGGGCCCCACGCGTCGACGCAAGCAGTGGGCGTGGGGTCAGCGGGTGTCGCCGTCGAGATAGAACCACCGGCCGCCACGGCGCTGGAACCGGCTGCGCTCATGGAGCTCGCCCCCTGCGAACGTGGCGGCGAACTCCACCTCGCCGCTGGCGTCGCCCGGGCCGCCGTCGACGGTGTCGAGGATGCGCAGTCCCGTCCAGGTGAGGCCAGGGTCGAGGTCCACCGCGGCGGGGCGGGTCCGGGGGTGCCAGGTGCGCCACAGGTGCTCGGGATCGCCCACCACGATCGCCGTGTACCGCGAGCGCATCAGCTCCTCGGCCGTCGCGGGCAAACGCTCGGCGCGGAGCACGGGGCCGCAGCAGGCGTCGTACGGCACGGGCGGCTCCAGGGTTCGGCACGGACACGTCGCTGGCCCGGGGCCGGGAGTCATGGCCGCCTGCGACGACGGAGCTCGCGGCCGGGATTCATGACGGCAGGCTATCGGCCGGGCACCGGTAGCCTCGCGGCCATGAGCCAGCACTCGCGCCGGACCGACGCGCCCCGACCCGTACGCGGTCTCGTCTGCCCTGGGACCGTCGCGTGATCGCCGTCTCGCGGTTCCGCGTCACCCAGGCGGAGCGTGACGCCTTTGAGGCCGTCTCGGTGCCCGCGATCGAGCTGCTGCGCCGGCAGCGGGGCCTGCAGGGGCTGGACTTCGGGCTCAACCTCGACGACCCGGAGCTGTGGGTGCTGGTGACCCGGTGGGCCGACGTCGGCTCGTACCGCCGCGCGCTCGGCTCCACCAACCGCCCCATCCTGTGGCCGATGCTCGCGCTGGCGATCGACGAGCCCAGCGCGTACGACGCCCCGGAGCACGTGGGCGAGAACGTGCCACGCGGTTTGGCCTGACGCCTGGCCGGGCAGCAGGCACCTGCATCTTCTGGCTCCTGGCGGCCTCTTGCGCCATATCTGTCACGTGGTGCTCCCAGCGGCCAGAGGATGCAGGTCGGCGATGGTCACGCGTGCCGGCGACCGGCCCGACTTCGGTAGCCTTCGGCCGAACGGGTCACCAGCCGGGTGGCTCGCGCGGGCTGGGCCCGCGGACCTGAGGAGTCATCGTGGCCAGTGCGCTCGACAACGTCATCTCCCTCGCCAAGAAGCGAGGCTTCGTCTTCCCGTGCGGGGAGATCTACGGCGGCACCCGGGCGGCGTGGGACTACGGACCCCTCGGCGTCGAGCTCAAGGAGAACATCAAGCGGCAGTGGTGGAAGACCGTCGTGCAGTCGCGCGACGACGTCGTCGGGCTCGACTCCTCGGTGATCCTGCCCCGCCAGGTGTGGGTCGCCTCCGGCCACGTCGGCGTGTTCACCGACCCGCTCACCGAGTGCCTGTCGTGCCACAAGCGCTTCCGGGCCGACCACCTGGAGGAGGAGTTCGAGGCCCGCAAGGGCCGCGCCCCCGAGGGTCTCGCCGAGATCGGCTGCCCCCACTGCGGCACCAAGGGCCAGTGGACCGAGCCGCGCGACTTCAACATGATGCTGAAGACCTACCTCGGCCCGGTCGAGGACGAGTCGGGGCTGCACTACCTGCGCCCCGAGACCGCGCAGGGCATCTTCGTGAACTTCGCCAACGTCGTGCAGGCCACCCGTCAGAAGCCGCCGTTCGGCATCGGGCAGGTCGGCAAGTCGTTCCGCAACGAGATCACCCCCGGCAACTTCATCTTCCGCACCCGGGAGTTCGAGCAGATGGAGATGGAGTTCTTCTGCGTGCCGGGCACCGACGAGCAGTGGCACCAGTACTGGATCGACGAGCGCATGGCCTGGTACGTCGACCTGGGCATCAGCCCCGAGAACCTGCGCATCTACGAGCACCCCGCCGAGAAGCTGTCGCACTACTCGAAGCGCACCGTCGACATCGAGTACAAGTTCGGCTTCGCCGGTGGTGACTGGGGCGAGCTGGAGGGGATCGCGAACCGTACGGACTTCGACCTCTCCACCCACGCCCAGCACTCCGGCAAGGACCTCAGCTACCGCGACCCGGTGACGAACGAGAAGTTCACGCCGTACGTCATCGAGCCCGCCGCCGGCCTCACCCGCTCGCTGATGGCGTTCCTCGTCGAGTCCTACACCGAGGACGAGGCGCCGAACACGAAGGGCGGTGTCGACACCCGCGTGGCGCTCAAGCTCGACCCGCGGCTGGCGCCCGTGAAGGCCGCGGTGCTGCCGCTCTCGAAGAACGAGGACCTCTCGCCCAAGGCCAAGGACCTCGCCGCGCAGCTGCGCAAGTCCTGGACCATCGAGTACGACGAGACGCAGGCCATCGGCCGGCGCTACCGCCGCCAGGACGAGATCGGCACGCCCTTCTGCATCACCGTCGACTTCGACACCCTCGACGACCAGGCCGTCACCATCCGCGAGCGCGACACCATGGCGCAGGAGCGGGTGGCGCTCGACCAGGTGCAGTCCTACCTGGCCACGCGGCTGATCGGTTGCTGAGACTGCTCCCACCGGTACGACGGCGTACGACCGTCCCGTTAGAGTGCCGCCGCCGCTACTCACTGAAGGTTCAACCATGAGCACACCGCAGAACCCTGGCCCGCAGCAGCCGTACGGGTCTTACCCCCAGCAGCCGAACGGCCACCCGCAGGGCGCGCCCTCCCCGCAGCAGGGGCCCTACCCGCAGCCCGGCGGCCCGGGTCCGCAGGGCTACCCTCAGGCGCCCCAGCAGCAGTACTTTGCCCCGACCAGCGCGGACCGCGTGAAGTCGCAGGGCTGGGCGTCCCGGATCATCGGCGCGGTGGTCGTCATCGCCGTCATCGTCGCGGTGCGGCTCATCTCCTCGGGCATCGACGGCCCGTCGAGCTCGTCGCTCAGGGTCGGTGACTGCGTCACGCTGTCGTCGCCCGCGGGCAGCACCAACAAGCAGGACGTCGAGTACACGAAGGGCGAGTGCACCACGAAGTCGGGTGGCCCCGTGAGCTACGTGGTGGCCGACAAGCTGACGGGTACCGCGGCGTGCCCGGACGACTACATGTACGTGGAGGAGACCACCTCCAAGAAGTCGTCGACGAAGACCACCGTGTGCCTGGTCGAGAACCTGGCCGTCGGGCAGTGCGTCTACCTCGACGACAAGGAGTTCATGTTCGACGTGGCCTGCTCCGACCCGAAGGCGGTCATCAAGATCACCAAGCGCGAGGAGACGGGCAGCGGGGTCACCTGCGCCGACGACGAGGACAAGTACGAGTTCCCGAAGCCGGGCCGCACGTACTGCTTCGGCACCCCCTGATCTCGCACGGTCGCTCAGGTCCGCAGCCGCCCGGCACGTTCGGGGCGGCTGCCGTCTTCTGAGGAGGACGCGACCTACTCGGCGTCTCCCGGCGACCCCGCGTCTGCCGGGGGCTCCGCCGCGGCACGCTGCGCCGCCAGCCGCTCCCGGATGTCGCGCAGACGGCTGCCGTGGAGGGGGAAGCTGAGCAGCAGCGCGATGCCGATCACCGACGCCACCGCGGGCACGCCGGCCATGAACACCCGGAAGCCCTGACCCGCGCTCGCGGCCTGGGCGGGCAGCTTGGGGTCGTAGCCGTACGCGGTCGCCACCCACCCGAACGCCGCCGCCACGATGGTGCCGCTGAGCGTGGTGAGCAGCCCGGCGATGCCGAAGAACGCGCCTGCCCGCCGCTCCCCGGTGGCCAGCTCGTCGGCGTCGATGACGTCGGCCATCACCACGTCGCCCATCAGGATCAGCCCCGAGAGGCCGACGCCGACCAGGCAGGTGACGGCGTACACGGCGGTCATCGACGGCACCACGGCCAGCAGCGCGGCCCCGAGCGCCACCACCGCGTACGCCAGGATCAGCGTGCCGCGCGCCCCGACCCGGTCGGCGACCAGCCGGCGCCACGGCCACAGGAACGCGCCCGCGACGACGAACGCCAGCGCCAGCAGCAGCGAGGTCAGGGTGTCGTCGCCGCCGAGGCTGTACTTCACGTACAGACCCATGCCGGTGGTCAGCGCCCCGGTGGCGACGAACCGCATGGTCTGCGCCGCCACGATCGTGATGAAGCCGCGGTTGGCGAAGGTGCTGCGCATCGACGACCACAGCGAGGGCAGCGCGGCGGTGCTCGGCACGTTCTCCCGCAGCACCGGCACGCCCTGGTAGATGGCGACCAGCGCCACCGCCACCAGGATGGCGACCGCCGCGGGCCAGCCGAGGGCCTGCGCCAGAGCGGGGGGCGCGGCGAGACCGATGAGCAGCCCGACGACCTGGAACACGTTCATCCGCACGGCGACCCTGGCCCGTTCGGCGAAGGAGGTGAACATCTCGGGCAGCAGGGAGAGGTACGCACCGCCCATCGCCGTGCCCGCCGTCTCCCACACCAGCCACCAGACGACGAACCAGACCACCACACCGACCTCGTGGGTGAGCGCGTCGAACGGGGAGGCGAACAGGCCGATCAGGGCCAGCAGCGACGGGGCGGAGCAGAACAGCAGGTAGACGACGCGGCGGCCCCAGCGGGTGCGTGTACGGTCCGAGAGGTGACCGATCAGCGGGTTGTCGACCGCGTTGTACACGGCGAGCGACCCGAGCACCACCGCCCACAGCTGGGGTGACACCTTGAGCCGGTCGACGTAGTACAGCGTGAAGAACGCCGGCAGCTGAGCCGAGATCGTCATGGCGAGGTTCATGGCGGCGTACCGCCACGACGCGGCCGAGGTGGTGACCGCGCTCATGGCAGCAAGGCCTGCAGCGCGTCGTAGCCCACCAGGCGCACCCCGCTCCGGCGGACGTGCTCGATGACCCCCGGGTCCCTCAGCGCCTCGAGGTTCGCCACCCGCGACGGCCAGTCGGTGGTCGCGGCGCGCAGCTCTGGGGTGTCGAGCGCCGGATGGGCGTACAAGTGGGTGATGCCCGGCGGCAGCTCGTCGATCATGGTCCGCAGCAGCGCGGGCTGGTCGTCGGGGTCGTGGAGCGGCAGCGAGCGCAGGTGGTCGACCATCGGCAGGCCTCGCTCCTCGAGGTGGGCGCTGTACGCCGCCGCCAGCCCCGCGGCCTCGCCATCGAGGCCGGTGCTGCGCCACCCGTCTGCGTCGAAACGCGGGAACATCGGCAGCACGCCGCGGGCGAGCGCGATCTCCACGGCGGCGGGTAGGTAGGCGGGCGTGGCGATCGCGCCCATGTGCGAGTCGACGTGCGACAGCGGGGCTTCCCAGGCGAGCACGGAGTCCAGCTGCCGCTCCAGCTCGGCCGCGACCACCGGGGCGGGGGCGGCAGCCCGTACCTCCTCGTTGGTGCGCGGCAGGAAGCGGTCGGCGTCGTCCAGCTCGGCGGCGCGCGTCAGCGACGGCCAGCGGTACGAGGGCCACTCGGCCGTGACCGTCCAGTGCACACCGAGGTCGGCGCCGGGCACCTCCGCCAGGGCATCGACCGCCGCGCGGGCCCACGGGCAGGGCGCCATCACCGACACCGACGTCACCAGCCCGGTCTGCAGCAGCTCCACGGCCGCCGGGATCGTCGCGTGGCACATGCCCACGTCGTCGGCGTGGACGATCACCACGCGGTCGTCGTCGGCGAGCCCCAGGGCGCGCAGGGCAGGGTTCGGGTGAGCAGGGTTCGGGTGCACAGCCGACATTGTGGCCGGGCGCTGGTCGTCACGAGCGGGATGCTGCTCATCGACCACGCCATCACAGGCATCTGGGCCTGGAACAGGAGAGCTGGCGCGGTCCGTGACCCTTGCGTCTGCGGTGTTGCAGGGCCCAGGGGTCGCGCCGGTCACGGGTACGGTTCTGGGCCGGACGGCGCGATAGGGCATCATCGATCACTGCGATCGAGGAGGAACGATGACCGTCACGCAGGTGTCGACGCTCACGCTGCGGGCCCCCGCGGGCCCGGGCACGATCACGCCCTCGGTGCCCGTCGTGCTGGCCCCGATGGCCGGGATCACCAACCCCGCGTACCGGCGGCTGTGCCGCGAGCAGGCCGAGCTCGGCGCCCCTGGCACGCAGCCGGCGGGACTGTTCGTCTGCGAGATGATCACCTCCCGCGGCATCGTGGAGCGCATCCCGAAGACGTTCGACATGCTGGCGTTCGACGAGGACGACCCGGTGAGGTCGGTGCAGCTGTACGGGGTCGACCCCGACGTCATCGCCGGCGCCGTGCGCATCCTGTGCGGCGAGCTCGGGGTGCACCACGTCGACCTGAACTTCGGGTGCCCGGTGCCCAAGGTCACCCGCCGCGGCGGCGGGGGAGTGCTGCCCTGGAAGCGCGACCGGCTGGCCGCGATCCTGCAGGCCGCGGTTCGCGCGGCCGAGCCGTACGGCGTGCCGGTCACCATGAAGACCCGCAAGGGCATCGACGACGACCACCTCACCTACCTGGACGCCGGGCGGATCGCGGAGGACTGCGGCGTCGCCTCGATCGCCCTCCACGGCCGCACCGTGGCGCAGGCGTACGGCGGCGAGGCCGACTGGGCCGCGATCGCCGCCCTGGTGGAGCACGTGTCCATCCCGGTCCTGGGCAACGGCGACATCTGGGAGGCGGGTGATGCGCTGCGGATGGTCCGCGAGACCGGTTGCGCCGGCGTCGTCGTGGGGCGAGGCTGCCTCGGGCGCCCCTGGCTGTTCCGTGACCTCGCCGCCGCGTTCAGCGGCCAGACGGAGACCACCCTGCCCACCCTCGGCGAGGTGGCCGCCATGGTGCGCCGGCACGGTGAGCTGCTCGCGCGCTCCCAGGGCGAGCGGCACGGTCTCACGGACCTGCGCAAGCACATGACCTGGTACTTCAAGGGATTCCCGGTGGGCGGCGAGACCCGCCGCGGCCTGGGCATGATCTCGTCGTTCGCCGAGCTCGACGACCTGCTGGCCACGCTCGACCACGACGCCCCCTTCCCGCGCGGTGAGCTCGGCTCCCCCCGGGGTCGGCAGGGCCTGCCGCGGGGCCGCGTCACTGTGCCGTATGGCTGGCTCGACTCCCAGTGCCTCGACGACGACGCCGACCTGGCCGCCGCCGAGTCCGACGTCTCGGGCGGCTGAGAGCAGCGCGCCCCGGCCGGGTGCTTCACTGGCTCCATGCTCACCGTGCTCTCCCTGGCTGTCGGCCTGGCCGTGCTGGTCGTCGGCATCGTGATCCGGTCGCGACGGTCACGTGCGACGAACGACGAGATCTTCTCCGGCGTCACCCCCGGGGTGATCCCGCCCGGGGGAGCGCCCGTGGAGCGGCTGCCCGTGCAGGAGTACGCCGGGGAGGTGGCCGTCGCCTTCAGCCCCCCGCGGGACGTGATCCCCGCGCTCATGGGGACGCTCGTGGACGGCCGGGCCGACAACCATGACGTGGTGGCGACGGTCGTCGACCTCGCGGTCCGTGGCTGGCTCACGATCCAGGTGGTCGACGCCGACGGCACCGTGGTGCGGGCCTCCGAGCAGAAGGGCGGCCGCACGCGCGACCGCGACTGGCTGCTCACCCAGTCGGTGACGAGACCGCGGGACCAGCTGATGACCTTCGAGGCGGATCTGCTCAGCGTGCTCTTCCGCAAGGGCTCACCGGTCAGGCTGAGTGAGATCGTCAGGGCGAACGGGTTCAAGGCGCTGCGCGGCGACCTGCTGCAGGGCATGACGACCCTCGGCTGGTACGCGAACGGGGACGCCTCCGACCGGTTCCGCCCCTTCCCCGTCGTGCTGGGCGCGATGGTCGTCCTGAGCGGGCTGGCGGTGCTCGCGGGCCTGCCTGCGCTGGTCCTTGGGGTGCCGCTGCTGCTCGTCGGCGTCTGGCTGGCGCAGGCGCCTCGCCGCGCCACCGCCGCACGCACGGCGACCGGCACGGCGCTGCGGATCCAGTCGCTGGGTTTCAAGCGCTACCTGGAGACCGCGGAGGCCGCTCAGTTCTCGTTCGAGGAGGCTGCCGGCATCTTCAGCCGTTACCTCCCGTACGCGATCGTGCTCGGTGTCGCCCAGCAGTGGGCCAAGGTGTTCGGTGATGTGCTGGTCGCGGCGCGCGACGCGGGGTACACCGGCGGGTTCGAGCTGTCGTGGCTCGACACGTACCTGATGGTGGACGCGCTCTCCGACCTCGTGCTCCTCGACACCCTGGGCGACATCGGTGGCATCACCGACATCGCCGACGGGCTGTGGTCCGGTGACGGAGCCCTCGGTGTCGGCGACGGCTTCGACATCGGCGACCTGGGCGGCACCGGCTCGGGCGGCGGCTTCGACCTCAGTGACCTCGGGGACTTCGGGGACTTCGGGGACTGAACCCCGGCGCCGCCCGCCCGCGGCCCCCTGCCGGGTGGGCCTGCCACGTGCTCATCCCACTGCTCCCGGGCTCGGGCTGGCTGTGCTCGTCGCCGGCATCGTCGTCAGGTCGCGCGGGTCCAACCACGTGCTGGTCGCGGCGCGGGGTACGACGGAGGGTTCGACTTGGTGTGGGTCGACACGCAGGTCGACCCCGGGACCATGACTCACGGCGTGTGTGTCCCTGCGGCAGTGCTCGACCTGGTCGAGCACTGCCGTAGACGCACGCACCGCGGCGGGTCGGGCGTGACAGACTGCCCGGAGGTTCTGACGAGAGGAGCCCGCTCGTGGTGTCCGTGTGGTCGATGGTGTTCATGGCGGTCGCCGCGCTGGTGTGCGTGGCGGTCCCAGCCGCCGGGATGATCGTCCTGGCCACGCGCAAGGCCTCGGACGGCACCCGTGCTCATCTGCACCTGTGGCGCCCGTTCCTGTGCGGCGCGTTGGCCTTCTTCGTCTCCCAGGTGCTGACCCGCCTGCCGTTGATGGCCGCGGTCGTGCCGCGCCTGCCGGAGCCGATCAGCGGCTTCCTGCTCAGCGCTCCCGTGGCGAGCTACACGGCCGGGCTCTTCGAGGAGACGGGGCGGCTGGTGGTGATGATCCTGCTGCTGAAGGGCTTCCACCGGTTCGTCGACGGCGTGGCGTTCGGGCTGGGCCACGGGGGTCTTGAGGCGGTGCTGCTGGTCGGGCTGTCCACGGTGTCGAACATCGGGCTGGCGGTGGTCATCAACTCCGGCCAGTGGTCCTCCGTCGCGGCGAGCATGCCCCCGGAGGTGGCCCAGCAGATGTTCAAGGCGCTCACGACCACCCCACCCGCCACGTTCTTGCTGGGCGGGGTGGAACGCGTTGCCGCGGTGGTGCTCCACGTCTGCTGCAGCCTGCTCGTGCTCTGGGGCGTTCATGCCGGCAGGCGCCTGCTCGCCTGGGCGGTGGCGGTGCTGGTGCACGGCTCGTTCAACCTGGTCGCGGTCCTGCTGGCACCGCGCATGTCGCTGTACCTGGTGGAAGCACTCCTGCTCGTGCTTGCTGCCGCTCTGGCCACCATCGCGTGGCGCTCGCGCCACCGGTTCGCGCCGCGACTCGAGCCGCCGGCGGTCCCGGCGCCCGCCGCAGCCGGCCCCATGCCCCCCAGCGCGCCCGGTGGGCCTGTGCCGACCGAGCGGGACGTCTGAGGATCACCGTCTGGCCACGGCCCGGACGCCGGCTGCCCGGCGCGTGCGTACCCACCCCACCTCGTTCTGACACAGTGACTCCATGACGAGCGACCGGGCGCGGATCTGGGCAGGCACGATGCGGGGGCACGCCGCCGGCGACCTCGTACGCGCCCATGCCGAGGCCGGGCCGTCGCTGGGCACCGCCCACCTGGTGCTGCGTGAGGAGCGGGAGGAGCTCGAGGACCGGCTGCTGGCTCCTGGGGCCACCCGGGCCCGCGGGGCCGGCAACCGCGCCCGGCCGGAGGCACCCAGCAGCGAGCGGACCTGCTTCGAGCGTGACCGTGACCGCATCGTGCACTCCACGGCGTTCCGGCGACTGGCGGGCAAGACGCAGGTGGTGGTCTACCCCTCCGACCACCAGCGCACCCGGCTCAGCCACGCCCTCGAGGTCGCCCAGGTCGCCACCTCGATCGCGCGGGGTCTGGGCGTCAACGTCGCCCTCGCCGACGCCATCGCCCTTGGTCACGACTGCGGTCATGGCCCCGGAGGTCATGCCAGCGAGGACGCGTTCGACCCGTACCTGCCGGACGGCTACGACCACGGGCCCTGGGGGGCCGACGTGGTGCTGGCCCCGCTCAACCTCTGCCAAGAGACCCTCGACGGCATCCGCAACCATTCCTGGTCCCGGCCCGCCCCGGCGACCGTGGAGGGGGAGATCGTCTCCTGGGCAGACCGCATCGGCTACTGCGCGCACGACTTCGAGGACGCCGTCCACGCCGGCATCGTGACGCCCGCCGACCTGCCCGCCGAGGTCGCGGAGGTCTGCGGGCGTACGCGAGGGGAGCAGCTGCGTACGTTCATCCACGCGGTCCTGATGGCGTCGGTCGAGACCGGGCGGGTCGGCATGGACCCGGTCACCGCCGAGGCGCTCGCCGGGCTGCGGCGGTTCAACTACGAGCGCATCTACACCCGGCCGGAGTCGCGCGCCCAGGCCCGCGCGGTGATCGACGTGCTGCGCTCGCTGGTCGACTTCTTCCTGGAGCACCCCGAGCGGCTCCCCGCGGAGGTGGCCACAGCCGGGGGCGAGCTGACGCGAGCCGTCGTCACGTACGTGGGCGGCATGACCGACCGGTACGCCTTCGCGACCGCCACCGAGCTGCTCGGGTGGGACCCGGCCGCCATCCCGCCAGGCATCCGGCGCACGGTCTGACCGTCACCGGCCAGGCCGTCCGGGCTGGTTGGTAGGTTGCCCGCTGGAAGGGAGCAACCCATGCCCGAGAACGTCACGCTCGCACTCACCGCCGAGGGGGCAGCGCTCTGGTTGCAGGTGGCCGACGGCAGGCTTCCGTACGTCGTCCACTGGGGAGCCGAGCTGCCCGTGGTCGACCTGGAGCAGGCGGCCGGCGCCGTGAGGAGGCCGCGGTGGCAGACCGGCGCCGACGCCCCCGTGCCCGTGTCGCTGCTCCCCGAGGCGGGGCGCGTCTTCACGGGCCGGCCCGGCGTCGAGGGCCACCGGGGCGGCCGGGACTGGTCGCCGCGCTGGGCTGTCGACCAGGTCACGCTGGACGGAGCCCCGGTGGCCGGAGTGGTCACCACCGGGCCGGGTGAGGTCGTCGTCACGGCGCGCGACGAGCAGGCGCGGCTGGGCCTGCGGCTCACGGCGGCGATGCTTCCGAGCGGGCTCGTGCGCGTCCGCGCCGCGGTGACGAACGACGCCCCGGACCCGTACACGGTGAACGCCGTCACTCCGCGGCTGCCCGTGCCGCGCGCCGTGGAGATCCTCGACACCGCCGGCCACTGGGCCACCGAGCGCACCCCGCAGCGGCTGCCGTTCGCGGTCGGCGCCCATCTGCGCGAGGGGCGCCGAGGGCGCACCGGCGCCGACGCGACCCACGTCTTCCACGCCGGCACCGCCGGGTTCTCCTTCGAGCAGGGGGAGGTCTGGGGGGTCCACGTCGCGTGGTCGGGCAACCACACCCACCTCGCCGAGCGCACCCCGAACGGGCGCTGGCTCGCCGGAGGTGAGCTGCTGCTGCCCGGGGAGGTGGTGCTGGGCGAGGGGGAGACGTACGAGTCGCCGTGGTTGTACGGCTCGTACGGGGTCGGGCTCGATGCCGTCGCCCACCGCTTCCACCGCTGCCTGCGCTCGCGCGACTCGCACCCCTCGCTGGACCGCCCGATCACGCTCAACTCGTGGGAGGCCATGTACTTCGACCTCTCCACCGAGGCGCTGGTCGAGCTGATCGACGCGGGCGCGGCGCTGGGCATCGAGCGGTTCGTGCTCGACGACGGGTGGTTCGGCTCCCGCCGCCACGACCTCTCGGGGCTGGGCGACTGGACGGTCTCGGCCGACGTGTTCCCCGAGGGGCTCCACGCCGTCGTGGACCGGTGCCATCAGCACGGCATCCAGTTCGGGATCTGGGTCGAGCCCGAGATGGTGAACATGGACTCCGACCTGGCCCGCGCCCATCCCGAGTGGGTGATGCAGGTGCCCGGCCGGCTGCCGCCGGAGCAGCGGCACCAGCAGGTGCTGAACCTCACGGTGCCGGAGGCGTACGCGCACGTGCGGGACTCGCTGACGGCCCTGCTCGACGAGTACGACATCGCGTACCTGAAGTGGGACCACAACCGTGACCTGGTGGAGCCCGGGCGGCTGCCGGACGGCGGGGTGGCCTCGGTGCACGAGCAGACGCTCGCCGCGTACCGGCTGATGGCCGAGCTGAAGGCGCACAAGCCGGGCCTGGAGATCGAGTCGTGCTCCTCGGGCGGCGCGCGCGCCGACCTCGGCGTGATGGAGGTCGCCGACCGGATCTGGGCCTCGGACTGCACCGACGCGGGGGAACGGCTGCGGATCCAGCGCTGGACGTACGGGCTGCTGCCGCCCGAGCTGGTCGGCTGCCACGTCTCGGGCGCCCCCAACCACCAGACGCGGCGCGTGCACACGGTGGCGTTCAGGGCCGCGACAGCGCTGTTCGGTCATCTCGGCATCGAGTGGGACCTGCGCTCGGCCAGCGCCGAGGACCTGGCGCAGCTGCGTGGGTGGCTCGACCTCTACCGGGCCTGGCGCGAGGTGATCTTCACCGGGCGCCTGGTGCGGGTGGACACGGCTGACGACCTGTACGTCACCGGGGTGGTCGCCGACGACCGGTCGCGCGCGCTGGTGACGGTGACCGCCACCACGCCCTCGGCGCTGGACGTCACCTGGGGACGGGTCCGCGTGCCCGGCCTCGAGCCCGAGCGGCGGTACGCGGTCGTGCCCCACCTGCCAGGGATGCCGGCCGAGGCGCTCGACCTGTTCGTGCCCGGCTGGTTCGGGGCGCCCTCGGGGTCGTCGTGGGCGGGCGTGGAGATGTCGGGCGAGTGGTTGGGAGCCGAAGGGCTGGAGCTGCCGCACCTGACCCCGGACACCGCGCTGGTCCTGGAGGTGCGAGCCGTCGACTGAGCGGAGCCAGCGCTGGGCTGGAAGCCGCTCCTGCCCCGACCTGCACCATCACAGCCATTCCTGTCACGCACATCCGTCCGGACGGATGTGCGGAGCAGATTCGGATGTGATGACGCGGTACACGGGCGGGCGGCTGGCCGGTCAGGCTCGGAGCGTCTGCCGCAGGTCGTCGGGGAGGATGAGGGCCCGCTCGATGAAGGCGTGGGCGGTGGCCACGGTGAGCGCCTGGCCGGCCATGATCCCGACGAGCACGAGCACCTGGGCGGCCCCGGCTTGTACGGGGGAGCCGCCGCCCAGCAGCACGCCGATGAACGCGCCCGGCAGGGTGACCAGGCCCACGGTGCGGGTGGAGTCGATGTTGGGGATGGTCGCGTCTCGGGCCGAGTCCGGGTCCACCAGGCGGATGGCGTCGGGCCGGGCGAGGCCGATGGCGAGCGCGGCCTCGTACTCACCGCGCCGCGCTCGGAGGGTGGCGAACGATCCCTTCGCGACCAGGGTGTGCGCCGTCATCATGTTGCCGGTAACGATCCCGGCGATCGGGATCAGCGAGAGGCCGTTCAGCGGCGCGGTGCCGGTGAGGTAGATCACGGCGAGCACCGGGAGGACTCCCGCGGCCATGGCGGCGGCGACGTACGGCCAGCAGCGGCGCACGCCCGTACGCCCACTCGTCGTCCAGGCCCCGATGGCGAACATCAGCGCCACGAAGGCGAGCGCGGTCGCGATGTGCTGCAGAGCAGCCACCACGATCAGCGACACCACGGCGAGCTGGGCCACGGCGCGTACGGCGGCGACCACGGTCTCCTTCGTGGTGCGCAGATGCGCCACGAGCGATGCGGTCACCGAGAGGCCCACCAGCAAGACCAGGGCCAGCGCGAGCCGCCAGGTGGGTTCGACCGTCACGGCAACCAGTCTTGCCGCTCATCCAGTGACGCGCACGTCGTGCTCAGGGGGCGATCGGCGTAGGTCGGGCGCCGGGGCCGCGAGGTGACCCCGGCGTGCCGGGGGTCGCTCAGAGCTCGACGGTCTTCGCCTCGCCGACGTCGGGCTGGTCGCCGGTGACCTTGGCCTTCACCACACCGATCAGCTGCCCCACCTTGCCGGGGGTGTCCCAGAACTCGGCGCTGTCGGCGTCGACCTTGAGCAGGGCCACCTTCGGGTCGGTGGGCTCGGTCTGGAACCAGGCCTCGGCGAAGTCGTTCCACAGCTCCTTGGCCTTCTCGGCGTCGCGCACCACCTCGGCCGTGCCGGCGATGGACACCCAGGCGCCCTCCTTCGGGAAGGACACGTTCACGTGCGGATCGGCGGAGATCTCGGTCACCTTGTCGCTGCCGCTCTCGGTGAAGAACCACAGCGTGCCGTCGAACTCGCGGTCCTGGCAGGCCATGGGCCGGCTCGTCAGCGACCCGTCGGCCCGACGGGTGGTGAGCAGGCAGGTGCGCTGATCCTTGATGAGGTCGTGCAGCTGGGCGTGAGCGTCGTCCATCGGTTCCTCCTGGTTGTGGGTGTCTCGACGCTAGCCCGGCTGCCTTCGCGGCGGAAGAGCGGGCACCCCTGCGGCCGTGCACGGTGGTCGCCGGCCTGACCCGTGGTGTCACCCACCAAGGCGCTGCGTACGACCACCAGCAGCAGCTGGCTGCGCTGGCAGAGCGGCCGGCCGCTCACGACTACCGTGAGGCCGTGACCTCGGTGGACCAGCTCTTCTCCCTTCGTGGCCGTCGTGCGCTGGTGACCGGCGGCTCGTCGGGGATCGGCAGGGCCATGGCGGCCGCCATGGCGGGCGCTGGGGCACGGGTCCACCTCGTCGCTCGCGACCCGGCCGCGTTGGCGAGCGCCGCGGCCGAGATGGGCGCCACCTGGTCAAGCGTCGACCTGGCCGACGAGGGTCAGCTCGCGTCCTTGGCAGCCGTTGAGGAGGTCACGGGTGCCGACATCCTCGTGACGGCAGCGGGGGTGAACCTGCGCCCGCCGCTGGAAGGCATGGACGACGCGACGTACGCCACCACCATGCAGGTCAACCTGCGAGCCCCGTACGTGCTGGGTCAGGCCGCGGGCCCTCGGATGGCCGGCCGGGGCTACGGCCGGATCATCAACGTCGGCTCCCAGCAGTCGTGGAGCGCCTTCGGGTCCTCCGGGGTGTACGGGGTGAGCAAGGCCGCCGTGTGCGGGCTGACGAGGTCTCAGGCCGAGGCCTGGTCGCCGCACGGGGTCACCGCTAACACGGTCGTGCCGGGGTTCGTGGTGACCCCCATGACGCTCCCGACGATCGCCGAGCCGGGGCGGGAAGAGGCTCTGGCGGCACGCAGCATGATCGGCCGCAACGGGCTGCCGGACGACTTCGCCGGCATCGCCGTGTTCCTCGCCTCGGCGGCGAGCGCGTACGTGACGGGTCAGGCCATCGCGGTCGACGGCGGGTTCAGCGTGCACTGACGCGTACGGGTCAGCCCTTCACCGCGCCCGAGGTCAGACCCGCCACGATGTAGCGGCTGGCCAGGGCGAACATCAGCATCGTCGGCAGGATCGTCAGCACCGCCGCGGCGCTCATCGGGCCCCACTCGATGTTGAAGCTGGAGATGAACCCGTTCAGCGCGGTGGGCACGGTCTTGCGCTCGTCGGTGTTGATGAGCAGCACCGACAGGAACAGCTCGTTCCAGCAGTTCACGAAGTTGAAGATGAAGGTGGCGATGATGCCCGGCGTCATCACCGGCACGATGACGCGGAACAGCGCGCCGAACCTGCTGAGCCCGTCGACCATCGCCGCCTCCTCCAAGGCTTCTGGCACGTTGTCGAAGAAGCCGCGCAGCATCACCGAGCTGAACGGGATGCACATCGCCACGTAGACGAGCGCCAGGCCGGCGCGCGAGTCCACCAGGCCGAACCGCACCATCAGCTGGTAGAGCGGCCCGAGCGCGATGAAGCCGGGGATCATCTGGGTGACCAGGAAGGCCACCAGCACGGCCGACTTGGAGCGGAACTCGAACCGCGCCAGCACGTATCCCGACAGCATCGCGATCGCGGTGGCCACCACGGCCGACAGCACGGCGACAAGCAGGGAGTTGAGCAGGTAGGTGCCGAACTGCGCCCGCTCGAACAGGCCCTGGTAGTTCTGGAACGACACCGGGTCGGGCAGGTAGCGCAACGGGTACGAGGCGATGGCGCCTGGGTCCTTGAGCGAGCTGACGAGGATCCAGTACATCGGGAAGAGCGTGATCACCAGCCACAGCCCGAGGGCCACGGCGCGAAACACGAGGTACGCAGTCGAGGGCTTGTTGATCATGCGTCCTGCCTCTTGAGGGCCAGCAGGTAGAACAGGCTGAACAGGGTGAGGAAGCCCACCACCATCAGGCCCATCGCCGAGGCCACGCCGTAGTCGCCGTTCTGCGTCACCACGATCATCCAGCTGGTGATGATGTGGGTCTGGTTGGCAGGCCCGCCCCGGGTCATGCCGAAGATCAGCTCGGGGAAGTTGAAGATCCAGATCACCCTCAGCAGGATCGTCAGCAGCAGCGTGTTGCGGATGTACGGGATCACGACCCGGAAGAGCGTCGCGGTCTTGCTGGCCCCGTCGAGCGCGGCCGCCTCCAGCAGCTCGTCGGGCACCGACTGCAGCGCGGCGAGGATCATGATCGCGAAGAACGTCACGCCGTACCAGACGTTCGCGATGATCACCGCGGTCATCGCGGTGCCCGGCTGCGCCAGCCACGGGATCGGGGTCTCGATGAGGCCCGCCTTGCGGAGCAGGTCGTTGATGACGCCGAACTCGGCGTTGAACATCCAGCGGAACAGGATGCCGATGAGGAAGCCGGAGACCGCCCAGGGGTAGAACACCAGCGCCTGGTAGAGACCCCGGCCACGGAACGTACGCCGCATCAGCAGGGCCAGCCCGAAGCCGATCAGCAGCTGCGGCACCAGGGAGCCGACCACCCAGACCAGGCTGTTGAGCGCGATCTGCTGGAAGTCGGCGTCGACGAACAGGCCCTTGAAGTTGTCCAGCCCCACCCAGGGGGCGTTGGTGACGTCGTAGATCACCCAGCGCCGGAACGCCATCTGGGCGCCGATCAGCACCGGGTAGTACGTGAACAGGGCGATCGGGATGATCGCCGGCAGCAGGTAGGCGAGGATCGTCAGCGCCCGGCGCACCGGGAACTGGCGACGTCGCCGACCGGGAGCGCCACCGCGGGCGCTCCCGGTCGCAGCAGCACTCACGTCACTTCTTCCACTTCTCGGTCCAGTACTTGTCCCAGTCGGCGAGCAGGTCGGTCGGGGTCATCTTGCCGACCAGCACCTTCTGCACGTCGGCGTCGCCCTTGCCCTGCCACTCCGACCACCAGGGCACCGTGTACGGGCCGACGACCGGGATCCACGACTTCGGGTCGGCGGTCATGGTGACGTAGCTCTTCCACGGCCCCTCGGAGTAGAAGGGGTCGCTGCCGGCCGACTTCTGCGTCGGCACCAGGCTGTTCTCCTTGGCGAACACCGTCGAGGCGTCGCCGTTGAGGAACTTCACGAGCTGGATGGCGGCCTGCTTGTTCGCACTCGACGACGCGATGCCCCAGCCCGCCGTGCCGATGCCCTGGCACGCCTTGCCGGTCGGGCCCAGCAGCAGGGGAGCGGTGGTCCACTGCTCCTTCTTGATCGACTTGGAGGCGTTGATGCTGGCGATCACCTCCGGGTCCTGCAGCAGGAAGGCGCAGGAGCCGTTGTTGAAGCCCTCGACCATCTCCGGGTAGCCCCACGCCACCGACGACGGCGGGGACGCCTGCTTGAAGAGCTTGAAGTACGTGTCCACGGCCGCCTTCGCCTCCGCGGTGGCGAAGATCGTGGCGCCGTCCTTGGTCTTGAACGAGTTGGCCGGGTCGACCTTGTCACCGACGTACGCCTGGACGCACACCACGACGTTGCCCTGGCTGTTCTTGCCGCCGCGGAACGAGTAGCCGTACCGGTTCTTCGACGGGTCCTGGATCTTGCTGGCCTGAGCGAGCATCTCCTCCCAGGTCTTGGGAGCCGCGCCGAAACCGGCCTCCTTCACCAGGTCGCTGCGGTAGAAGAGGCTGAGGCCGTAGAAGCCGTAGGGGATGTAGTAGGTCTTGCCGTCGACCGACTTCGAGAACTTCACGGTGTTCTCGGTGAGCTTGTCCCAGCCGTCCCAGCCCTGCAGGTCAGCGGTCATGTCGTAGACCCACTTGTTGGTGGCGAAGGAGCCGACGGTGTTGTCGCGCAGCTCGAAGACGTCGATGCCGCTGCCGGCCTGCAGCATCTGCTGGATCTTCTGGTCGGCCTGCTCGGTCGGCGGCGAGACCAGGTTCACCTTGATGTTCGGGTTCTTCTGCGTGAACTCGGCCATCAGCTTCTTGAGCACCTCGGTGCGGGCGGGGTTGGTCAGGCTCTCCACGAACTGGAGCGTGACCGGTCCGCTCCCGGCGCTGCCGGACGCCCCGCTGGTGCTGCTGGCCGGGCCGCCAGAGGCCGGGTTGCAGCCGGCGAGGGCCGCGGTGGCTCCGGCGCCGATCAGCGCCGTACGACGAGAGATCCCCATGTCTCCTCCTTGAGAGTGTTGGTGAGTCGGGCGACGACGGTGCTGTCTGCTCAGCCGACCTGCGCATCCTGCCTTGTTTGCATAAGTCTTGGGACAACATCGGTCGCGAAACGCCGGTAGTCCTCGACGCTGTTGTGGAGGTGGGCCGACAACCGCAGGTAGCAGTCGCCGCCGAACCAGGTCACGGCGAGCTCGTACGCGGGCCCTGCGATCTGCCGCACCCGGGTCACGGACGCCTCCTCGGGCGCGAACCCCGGCAGGCGCACCAGCCGCATCTGCGGGGCGGGGCAGGTGACGTGGGGGGCGCAGTCCTCGCCCGTGGCGCTGGCGAGAGCCTCACAGATCACCGCGTGCCCCTCGTCGAGCAGAGCGGCGGACCAGCGGCGGGTCTCGTCCCAGCCGACGACCTGCTCGACGTGGTCGAGCACCCAGGGTGCGGTGAGGGCGGCCGTGACGTCGCCCGTGCCCTGGTGGTCGAAGCGGTCCGGGTAGGGCAGACCCGCACCCCAGGAGTCGATGGTGGGGTCGAGCTGGTCGCCGATCTCTGGCCGTGCCACGAGGACCGCGGCCGGTCTGGGGCACAGGCCCCACTTGTGGAGGTTGCCCACCCAGACATCGGCCTCCCGGACGACGGGGTCGGCCAGCATGCCCGGGGTGTGGGCTCCGTCGACGAGGGTGACGATGCCGCGAGCACGGGCATGGGCGCAGAGCCGCGCGGCCGGGAGCTGGAGGGCGGTGGCCGAGGTGACGTGGTCGATGACGAGCAGACGCG
Source organism: uncultured Propionibacteriaceae bacterium (assembly GCA_936924635.1). GTDB lineage: Bacteria > Actinomycetota > Actinomycetes > Propionibacteriales > Propionibacteriaceae > Fen-668. The sequence goes on along the minus strand of CAKZHP010000133.1, from coordinate 31,970 downwards.
TACGGTCGGTCAGGGCTGCGGCCACCAGCGCGCAGATCTCGTCCTCGCTGGCGGTGAGCGGGATCGCGACCGTGCGCAGGTGGGCCCCCGCCCGGCGCGCCATGCGGGCGGCGCCGCTGTTGACGGCTCCGTACCCGTGGTCCGTGACGACCACCTCGTCCCCCGGCTGGAGGTGGAGGCTGCGGAAGACGGCGGTGGCCCCGGCGGTGGCGTTGGGCACGAACGCCGTGTCGGCCGGCTGGCTGCCGAGCCACGCGGCGACCTCCGCCCTGGCCTGGGCCAGCCGCGGGGGCAGGGTGGTGAACCAGCGCACGGGTGCGGCGTTCATCTCGTCGCGGAGCGCTGCCTGCCGCCGCAGCCCTTCGACGGGCGTGGCCCCGAACGAGCCGTGGTTGAGGTGGATGAGGCTGGGGTCGAGGGGCCACGTGAGTCCGGGATGCATGGGCGCCACTCTGCCCGGTCGCGCGGTGGCGTACGCCGACCGCCACGCTGTCTGTCCCGGGGCCTAGACTCACGCCGTGGCCGGGCTGATCAACGAGGAGGACATCGCCGAGGTGCGCCAGCGCGCCCGGATCGATGACGTCATCACCTCGTACGTCTCCCTCAAGAACGCCGGCGGCGGCTCGCTGAAGGGGCTGTGCCCGTTCCACGACGAGAAGACCCCGAGCTTCCAGGTGACGCCGTCACGCGGGTTCTACTACTGCTTCGGGTGCGGCGAGTCCGGCGACGTGATCACGTTCGTGCGGAAGATCAACAACCTCTCCTTCGCCGAGGCCGTCGAGCACCTGGCCGACAAGTACGGGGTTCAGCTGCGCTACACCGAGGGCACCGGCCATCGGGAGGCCACCGGCACCCGGCTGCGGATCCTGGAGGCCAACAGCCTGGCCGCCGACTTCTTCGCCGAGCAGCTGATGACCCCCGAAGCGGTGATCGCCCGGCAGTTCGTGGACTCTCGCGGCTTCGGGCGCGAGACCGCGGAGAAGTTCAGCCTCGGGTACGCACCGACGTCAGGCCGGGCGCTGGGGCAGCACCTCAAGGCGAAGGGCTTCCGGGAGGAGGAGCTGGTCGGTGCCGGGCTCGTGCGGCAGGGCGGCTGGGACTTCTTCCAGGGCCGCGCGCTGTGGCCCATCAAGGACGCCGGCGGCACGGTGCTCGGGTTCGGTGCCCGCAAGCTGTACGACGACGACCGGATGCCGGCGAAGTACCTCAACACCCCCGAGACCCCCGTGTACAAGAAGTCCACGGTGCTGTACGGGCTCGACCTGGCACGGGCGAACATCGGCAAGAAGCAGCAGGCGGTGGTGGTCGAGGGCTACACCGACGTGATGGCCGCCCACGTCGCCGGCGTCGACACCGCGGTCGCCTCCTGCGGCACGGCGTTCGGCGACGAGCACGCCCGGCTGATCCAGCGGCTGCTCGGCGGCGACGCCTTCCACGGCGAGGTGGTCTTCACCTTCGACGGCGACGCGGCCGGTCAGAAGGCGGCCATGAAGGTGTTCTCCGGCGACCACCACTTCGCCGCCCAGACGTACGTCGCCGTCGAGCCCACCGGCCTCGACCCGTGCGACCTGCGGCTGCAGCACGGGGACGCCGCCGTCCGCGAGCTGGTCGCCCGCCGCCAGCCGCTGTACCGGTTCGTGATGGGCAACGTCATCGAGCAGTACGACCTCGACCGTGTGGACGGACGCCTCGAGGCGCTGCGAGCGGCGGCGCCGCTGGTCGGCGCGATCCGTGACGCCTCGCTGGTCGGCGGGTACGCCAGGGAGCTCGCCACCATGCTGGGCACCGACGTGGACGAGGTGCGCCGCGAGATCACGCGCGCCGGCCAGCGGCGGGCGGCCCCCGACCGTACGCAGCGCACCCCCGCGCCGGTCCCGGACGAGGAGCCGGCCCTGGTGGCGTACGACCTGCCGAGCCCCGACGACCGCAGCCTCGTGGTCGAGCGGGACACCCTGAAGATCCTGCTCCAGCGCCCCGATGCGGTGGCCAACGCGGCCGAGCCGTGGGCGGGCGCCACCGCCGGCGACTACTCGCACCCGGCGTACAGGGCGGTGTTCGAGGCACTGAGCGCGCTCGACCCGGCCAGCGTGCCCGGCAAGGACTGGGCGCGGTCGGTGATCGGGGCCCTGGGTGACGGGGGGCTGCGTCAGCTGGCCGTGCAGCTCACGGTCGAGCCGCTGCCGGGCGCGGTGGACGCCCCGTACGCGGTGGAGTACCTGGCGAAGCTACGCCTGCTCGCGGTGATGCGCACGATCACGGAGCTGAAGTCCAAGCTGCAGCGGACCAACCCCGTCGAGCACGAGGCCGCGTACAACCAGATGTTCACCCGCATGATCGCCCTGGAGGCGCACCGCAAGGAGCTGCTGCTCCTCACCACGCGCGACTGAACGACCCGGGGTGTGAGCCGTCCACCGAAACCCATGTTGTCCAGGTGTTGTCCGGCGACTTCTGTGGACAGCTCGGGCCGGCCTTCCGGCGGGCACGAGAGTCGTCGCATGACGACTACCGCACGACATCTGCCCACCTCCCCAGACCGCCTCTCCCCGGCGGAGGAGGTCGACCTCGCCCGCACCGTGGAGGCCGGCGTCCTCGCCGCCGAGGCCTTGACGTACGGCATCCAGGCCACCCCTGACGAGCTGGCTGCCCTCGCCCGGGCCGGGCAGGCGGCCCGGGAACGCTTCCTGCTCGCCAACCACGGCCTCGTGGTCACGATCGCCGTGGAGGAGGTGCGGGGGAGCGCGGCCACGTTGGACGAGCTGGTCCAGGAGGGCCACGTCGGGCTGGCGCAGGCGCTGGAGCGGTACGACTACCGCCGCGGCCGCTTCGGCCCGTTCGCCGCGGCCTGGGTACGGCAGGTGGTGCGGGACGCGGCCGTCACCGGATGCGGCCGGCGGGTGCTCACCCGGCGCCAGGCGGCCCTGCTGAACGAGCTCCGCACCACCGAGGCGGAGCTCACCCATCGCCACGGCCGAGAGATCGGCGTGGCGGAGATCGGGAGACAGGCGCGTACGGACACCCGGACCGTCGAGTGGCTCCGGGAGGCACGGGTCGTGGGCGACGTCGAGCAGCTCACCCTCGTCGACGAGAGCGCGGCCGAGGCGTTCACCGCCGTCGAGGAGTCGCTCCCGGTGCTGGAGGACCTGCTGCGACACCTGTCGTCGGTGGAACGACTGGTGGTCTGCGGGCGGTTCGGGGTGGGGTGCGAGCCCGGCTCGTACGCCGAGGTGGGTGCCCGGCTCGGGCTGAGCGCGTCCTCGGTTCGCCGGGTGGAGCACCGTGCTCTCCGGGTGCTGCGCGGCGTGCTGGGCGACTCCGACCAGGCCGCCTGACGGCGGGCGCGGGTGGCCGGCGGGTGCCCCCGTGGTTCGATGGGTGGGTGTTCACCGATCGCGCCGGGCTGCCCAAGGACGACTACGCCGAGCTGACGGCACGGGTTCCCCGCGCCCGGGTCCTGGCCTGGGCCACCGGGGAGGACGTCTTGGTGGTGGGCACCGACGGGCAGCTCGTGATCCGCCAGGGCGGGGAGTGGGAGGTGTTCCCCTGGCACGAGGTGACCAGCGCCACCTGGGACGAGAGCACTGGCCGTCTGGTCTGGTCGAGCGGGCGGTCGCGGATGGTCACGCTGACGTCTCCTGGCCGGGTGCCCGCGCTGGTGAAGGACCGGATCGAGGCCTCGCTGGTGCTCGACGACCGGCACGACGCGGCGGGGGTGCCGGTGGTGATCTCAGCCAGGCGCGACCTCACCGACCCGAACGGGCCGCTGCTGTGGCGCGTGACCGGAGCCGGTCAGGCCCAGCTCGGTCGCCCTGCGGTGCAGGCGGCGGTGGAGCAGCGGATCGCCGAGCTGAAGGGCGAGCTGGGTCGCTGACGGCTCTGCTCAAGTGGCGGACAATGGGGCCGAAGGCCAGCTCGAGTAGCGCATCAAACCACAGGGAGGTGCGGTCGCTCGGTGTGGAAGACGCCGTGGTCTGGACACCGGGTCTGGGACGGCGCAGCCTGAAGCACGGCCTGGGAAGACTGGCTCCCCCGCCTGGACTCGAACCAGGAACCCTCTGATTAACAGTCAGATGCTCTGCCAATTGAGCTACAGGGGACCGTGCGACGAACGCCTGAGAAGGTTAGCAGAACGCCCCGCCCGGTGTCGCGTCGGTTGCGGTTGTGCCGCTGCCACTGACCGCTACGGTCGGGAGCATGCCAACGCCGGAGTTCGTGCTCGACCTGCGCCGCCACGTCGGTCACGCGCCGCTGTGGCTGAGCGCCGCCACGGCCGTCGTCCTGCGCGACGCTGACGCGGGCACCGAGGTGCTGCTGGTGCGTCGCAGCGACAACGGTCGCTGGACGCCGACCGCCGGGATCATCGACCCCGGCGAGGAGCCAGCCGCGACCGCCGTACGCGAGGTGCAGGAGGAGACCGGCGTCTCCTGCGTCGTCGAGCGGCTGACCTGGGTGTACGCGGGGGAGCCCGTGCTCCACGTCAACGGCGACCAGGCGCAGTACCTGGAGCTGGTGTACCGCTGCCGCTGGACCGGCGGCGAGCCGTACGCCGCCGACGACGAGTCCAGCGAGGCCGGCTGGTTCCCGATCGAGTCCATGCCGGAGATGACGCCGCAGCACCGGGCGCGCGTGCTCTCGGCGCTCGCCCCGGACGCCCCCTGGCACGGCCGCGAGGAGGGCCTGGCACGGGCTGGGAGGGTGTGACCGCAGGCACCAGGCACGCCGCCCCGCACCGGTCTCCCGGCCGAGGCCCGCCTGCCGCCCGGCAGCGGGCGTCGCCCGGTCTCAGGCCAGCGACTCGACCCAGGACGCGTGGAGCTTCGCGTACCGGCCGCCGGTGGTGGCCACCAGGTCGGCCGGGGAGCCGTCCTCCAGCACCTGGCCGTGCTCCAGCACCAGCACCCGGTCGGCGATCTCCACGGTCGAGAGGCGGTGGGCGATGATGATGGCCGTCCGGTCGGCCAGCAGCGTCCGCAGCGCCTGCTGCACCAGCCGTTCCGACGGGATGTCCATCGACGAGGTGGCCTCGTCGAGGATCAGCACCGCCGGGTCGGCGAGCACGGCCCGCGCGAACACCACCAGCTGACGCTGGCCCGCCGACAGCCGGCCGCCGCCCTTGGCCACGTCGGTGTCGTACGCCTCCGGCAGCTGCGAGATGAAGGCGTCGGCGCCCACCGCGCGGGCGGCCTCGACCACCTCCTCGCGCGTGGCGCCGGGCTTGCCGAGGGCGATGTTGTCGGCGACCGTGCCGGAGAAGATCACGTTCTCCTGCGTCACGAGTGTCACCGCCCGCCGCAGGTCGCCGTCCGCGAGATCGCGCAGGTCGACGCCGTCGAGACGTACGGCCCCCGCGGTCGGGTCGTAGAACCGGGCCACCAGCTTCGCGATGGTCGTCTTGCCCGCCCCGGTGGTGCCCACCAGCGCCACGGTCTGCCCGGCCGGGATGTGCAGGTCCAGGCCGTCGAGCACCGGCACGCCGTCGACGTACGCGAACGACACCTCGTCGAGGTCCAGGGCTCCGTGCGGATCCGGCAGCGGCGTCGGGGTGGCCGGCTCGGCGACGACCTCGTCCTCCTCGAGCACGCCGCTGAGCTTCTCCAGCGCCGAGATCGCCGACTGGAACGAGTTGTAGAACTGGCCGATGTCCTGCATCGGCTCGAAGAACTGCCGCAGATAGAGCAGGAACGCCGCTAGCACCCCGACGGTCATGGACCCGTCCAGCACGTACAGGCCGCCCACGACGAGGACCACCCCGACGGCGAGGTTGCCGATCAGCTTGGTGCCCGGCATGAACACCGCCATGAGGCGGAAGGCGGTCACGTTCACGGCGCGGTACCGGTCGGACAGCCCCGTGAACAGCTCCTGGTTGCGCGGCTCTCGGCGGTAGGCCTGCACGGCCCGGATTCCGGTCATCGTCTCCACGAACGACACGATCACGATGGCCGAGGCCTCACGGACCCTTCGCCAGGTACGCCGCGAGGCGACGCCGAACCACCACACCAGCAGGATCATCAGCAGCATCGCGCCCAGGCACATCAGACCCAGCCGCCAGTCCAGCACGAGCAGCATGATCGAGACGCCGACCACCGACAGCACCGCGGTCACCAGCCCGTCGAAGCCGCCGTTGAGCATCTCGGCGATGGCGTCGGTGTCGGAGGTGAGGCGGCTGATGGCACGGCCGGAGGTGTACCGGTCGTGGAAGGCGACGTCGAGGCGCATGAACTTGCCGAAGACTCGCTGGCGGAGGTCGAGCAGCACGTCCTGCCCGACACGGCCGGACACGCGCAGGAAGTACACGCGGGTCACGGCCTGGAGCACGACGGCCGCGATCATCCAGGCCACGGTCTCCAGCAGCACCCGGGCCGAGCCGCCGGCGATGAGCGGCGGGACGCCGAGGTCGATGCCCCGCCGAACCAGCCAGGGCACGGCGAGGCGGGCGAGGCTGCTGGCCACGATCGCCGCCACCAGCACCCCGATCACGCCGCGGTGGGGCCGCAGCAGCTCGGCGAGCAGCCCTCGGCTGCGGGCGCGCAGACGGACACCCGCCTGGTCGCTCAGCTTCTCCTTCTCCTCCGCGGCGACGCCCCGCCACTCGAGGTCGGCAGGCGGCGCCGCCGGCGTCTGGTCGCTCATCGGGCCCCCTCCCGCTCCAGGTCAGCGAGCTCGGCGTCCAGGTCGCGGTCCAGCTCGGCGCTGAGCAGGTCGCGGTACGCCGGGACCGTCCGCAGCAGGTCGGCGTGCGTGCCGACGTGGGTGATGGTGCCTCGCTCGAGCAGGGCGACCTTGTCAGCCAGGAGAACCGTCGAGGCACGGTGCGCCACGACGATGCCGGTGACCCCGGCGAGCACCGAGCGCAGGGCCTCCTCGACCAGGGCCTCGGTGTGGATGTCGAGCGCCGACAGGGTGTCGTCCAGCACCAGGATCCGCGGCTGCGTGAGGATCGCCCGGGCCAGCGCGACACGCTGCCGCTGGCCGCCGGACAGGCTCATGCCCTGCTCGCCGATCCGGGTGTCCAGGCCCCAGGGGAGCTCGTGAACGAACTGCGCCTGGGCTACCTCGATCGCCTGGGCGACCTCCTCGTGGGTGGCGTCGGGGCGGCCCAGGGTGAGGTTCTCGCGCACCGACATCGAGAACAGGGTCGGGTTCTCGAACGCGGTCGCGACGACCGAGCGCAGGTTCGCCAGCTCCAGGTCGCGCACGTCGACGCCGTCGATGGTGATCCGGCCACCGGTGACGTCGGCCAGGCGGGCCACCAGCGACGTGAGCGTGGACTTGCCCGATCCCGTACCCCCGACCAGCGCCACCACCTCACCGGGCGCGAGGTCCAGGTCGACGTCGTGGAGGATGTCGGTGCCGGAGTCGGGGAAGCGGAAGCTGACCGACTCCAGGCGGAGCGCCCCGCGGGGGTTCTCCAGCCGGGCCTCGCCGTCGGTGATGGTCTCGGGGGCATCGAAGATCTCGCACACGCGGTCGGCTGCGGTCATCGCGTCCTGAGCCATGGACAGCAGGAAGCCGAGCGCGGCGACCGGCCACACCAGCGACAGCATCATGGTGATGAACGCCACCAACGTGCCCAGGGTGAGGCGGTGCTGGGAGGCGGCGACGGCGCCGATGGCCAGCACGATCACGAGGGTGATGGTCGGGATCACCTCTAGGAAGGTCCAGAACTGGCTGGTGTTGGCGACCCGGTCCAGGCTCGTCCTTCGCAGCCGGCGCGCCTGGTCGTCGAAGCTGGCGACCGCGTGCCCCGTACGCCCGAAGGCCTTCAGCACGCGCAGACCCTTGAGGGACTCCTCGACCTCGCTGGCCACGTCGCCCTGCTGGTCCTGGATGTCGCGGGACAGCCGGGTGTAGACGCGTTCGTTGCGCAGGCACAGCCACACGATCGGCACCGCCGAGACCACGACGACCAGGCCCATGGGCCAGTACAGGTGCAGCAGCAGGGCAGCCACGATCACGATCTGCAGCGCGTTCATGAGCAGGAAGACCATCCCGAACCCGGTGAACCGGCGAAGCGTGGAGAGGTCGTTCATCATGCGGCTGAGCAGCTGGCCCGAGTCCCAGCGGGCGTGGAACGCGAGCGGCAGCCGCTGCAGCTTGGCGTGCAGGTCGAGCCGGACGCCCGTCTCCGAGCCCAGGGTGCCGATCGAGACGATCCACCGGCGGACGAACAGGAGCACCGCCTCGAGCACGCCCAGCGCGAGCGCGAACGCGCCCAGGGCGAGCACACCGGCCCGGTCGGAGCCGGCGATGGGGCCGTCGATCAGCTCACGGTGACCAGTGGGGTCACGATCGCCACCAGGGTGGCGCCGACCGTCACCGCGAACATGAGCACGAACCGGCCGAGGTAGGGGCGCAGGTAGGGGCGGAACCGCCACAGCGAGGTGAGCCCCCGCCTCTTCTCCGGAGCCGGCGCAAGCAGCGGGGGCCGGTCGAGTGCGTCGCCGTACAGCTCCCACACCTGCTGCGAGGCCGGGCTGCGGCTCGGCTGGCCGACCGTCACGATGACTCCTCCGGGATCGTTGTGCCTCACCACGTCCGTGGCTGCAAGGACCTGCCCGGTGGCGCCTGCGCGGCGTACGCATGTCGGGGGGTGAGGCTGGCCCGGGTCGGTAGCCTAGGCACGCCGGCCACACCTGACGAACGCGTCCCGGGCGCTGAACCCGGCGTCGGCCAGCCGATGGCCAGCGTGGGGCGGGTCCCGGGGACCAGCCCGAAAACTGGTGGCCAGAGCGAGCAGGGCTCCATACCCTCCTTCGGGACGAGCTGCAAGACAGAGCAGAGAAGGGTCTGGTCAACGGGGGGCGGCAGCGGCCACACTTCTTCGTGGCGGCAGGCTCCGGAGCGAGGAGGAGGGAGGCGCCGGCGATGACGAAGGTCAGGCTGCTGAACGCGTCGTACGAACCGCTCGGCGGGGTCTCCTTCCAGCACGCCGTCGGCATGCTCGTGCGCGGTGTCGCCACCGTCGAGGAGCAGGACGGGGACCTCACCATCGGCCCCTACCCGCGGCCGGTCACCATCCGTCTGGTCCGGTTCGTCGCGACCACCTGGTTGTACAAGCCGGCGGGCTTCTCCAAGCCAGGCGTCCTCATCCGTGACCGGCGCACCTGCGCGTTCTGCGGCGGGTACGCCACCACGGTCGATCACCTGCGCCCGAGATCACGCGGCGGGGCCAACACCTGGCTGAACTGCGTCGCTGCCTGCCAGACCTGCAACGGCAAGAAGGCCGACCGCACCCCGCACGGCGCCGGCATGAAACGGCTGCACTGCACCCCGTACGTGCCGCGCGTGATCGACCTCGTCAATGCCGCCTGAGGCGGGGCGCGCCGACTCCCGGCACCGGGCCGAGGTCGGGGATGGTGGGGCGTGCGGGGCTCGAACCCGCGACCCATGGATTATGAGTCCACTGCGCTAACCGGCTGCGCCAACGCCCCGTCCGGCTCATCGTAGGCGCAGCCGGCCGGTGGAGGGGCAGCCCGGCCGACGGGCCGCCCGGGGGCGATGAGAAATCTCTCGGATTCCGGACCCCCTCCAGGCGGCCCTCCCTATCGTCGGGGCACCCCTCCGACGAAGGACCATGCATGACCTACTTCCTGATCTTCAGCCTCGTCTGCGGCCTCGCCGCTCTCGTCGACGTCTTCCGCGCCGACGCCGAGGACGTGCGCCTCTTCTCCAAGCCGATCTGGATGGTGCTCGCCGTCGTCCTCCCGGTGGTGGGGGCGATGGCCTGGTTCGTGGCGGGGCGCCCGAAGTTCGACACCGGCAAGCGCGCGGCGCGGGGCACGCAGCGGCCGACGGTGGCCATGAAGCCGCGCAAGATCAAGAACGACCGTCAGGCGGCGGTCGACCGGCTCACGAGCGACATCAGGCCCACCATGGTGGGGGCCCGGGCGATCCCCGGCGCCATGACCGCCGGGTCGCCGGTCAGCGCCGGTCGCCTCGCGGTGCCGCGTTCCCAGCCGTCGCCGATGGTGGTCGGTGACTCGTACGCACCGATGCCGGTCGAGGCCTACGCCCGCCCGCAGAACGCCGTCAGCCACACCGCGGAGACGCCCACGGCCTCGTACGCGCCTCAGCAGGCGGCGACCGCCGTCGCCGAGCGCCCCGTGAGCGCCGGCTTCGCCCGCCCGGAGACGCCGGCCCTCGCACCCGAGGACGAGCCCGCTGACACGGAGGCCTGGGACGCGGGGGTGGGCGCCGTGGACGAGGACCTGGACGAGCACGATCTCGACGCCCCCCGCCCGTCCGCGGCCCAGCCCGAGCCGGAGGTCGAGGTCGGTCGGCGCGCCGCGAGCGACCCGTCGCCGGTCGTGGTGACCGAGACCGGGGTGCGCATCAACCGCGAGGCCGCCTCCCTCTACGCCACGCCGCGGCGGGGTGTCGTCACCGAGGAGGACGGGGAGATCAACGACGACTGGTGACTGGCCGCCGTCTGCCTGGGGCTAGAGCTTCGAGTACGTCGAGGGCGCGCCGGCCGTGGGGCTGCCCGAGGGACCCCCAGAGCCCGACGAGGACGGTGACGGCGACGGGCTGCTGCCGCCGGACTGGGACCCCGACGGTGACGGTGAGGCACTGCCCGACTCCGATCCCGAGGGGGAGGGCAACCCACTGCCGGACTCGGAGCCCGAGGGGGACGGGCTGCCGGACTGGGGGGACGGGGAGCCGGACTGGGGTGACGGGGAGCCGGACTCGGGCGACGGGGACCCCGACGGCGGCGGCGACCCGGACTCCGGCGGCGGAGACCCCGAAGGCGGCGGAGACCCGGTGGGCGGCAGTGGGGGCGGCGGCGAGGACTCGGGAGCCTGGCTGAACATGAGGATGGCCAGCAGGATCGCGAGCATCGCGATCAGCAGCATGAGCAGCCATGACGCCAGCACCGACAGCCGACCGGCGCGGTCGTACCGGCCCGGCCAGGGGAGGGGCCACAGGCGGCTGAGGCCCGGCTGGGTGCGCTCGATCCAGGGCAGCCGGTAGGCCGGGCCCGACACCGCACCCTGCGACGGCAGGCGTGAGAGGTCGACCTCGGCGAGCAGGCGGTCCGCCTCCGCGCTGGCGGCGGGTGACCCGTCGTACGCGAGGGCGACCCACGGCGCCAGGGGCTGGTCGGCAGGACCGACCGGGTCGTCGTCCTCGGAGCGGAAGCGGTGCCCCAGCCGACCCTCGTCCTGACCCTGACCGCCCCGCGCCACCACCGTGTCGATGTGCATCTTGTTGACCTGGCCGGCGAACCGGTCACGGGCGGCGGCGTCCTCCGTTGCCCCCTCCGACAGCAGGACCAGCAGCGTCGTGGTGCCCGCGTCGTCGTGCGCCACGTACGCCACCCCGGAGGCCGCCGCGGTCAGCCGGCCGTCGAGCCAGAAGTCGCCGATCTTGGGCGGGTCGCTGGGCAGCAACGGCTGCAGTGGTGCGCCTCTGCCACCAGCGGGCGTGGTCATGGTCTCCTCGGCGGTCGTGGAGCCGGGGCGTCCGCCCGGGCAGCGTCCATTGTGCCCGACCGGCGTGGCGCTGCGACGAGGGCGTGGTTCGTGCAGCCGGTATCGTGGGACCGCCCGTGCAGCGCGGGCGTTCCTCGACCAGCGCAGGAGACGATCCGTGACGACGCAGCCGCCCTCTGCCGGCACGCCGAAGACCGACGAGGCAGCGCGCCTGCTGGGGGAGGCCATCGCCCAGGTGCAGCGCGTCATCGTGGGTCAGGAGCACATGGTCGAGCAGCTCATGGTGGCGCTGCTCGCCAAGGGTCATCTTCTGCTCGAGGGCGTGCCGGGTGTCGCCAAGACGCTGGCCGTGCGGTCCTTCGCCACGGTGGTGGGCGGCGACTTCGCGCGCATCCAGTTCACGCCCGACCTGGTGCCCTCCGACATCGTGGGCACGCGCATCTACTCGGCGAGCAAGGAGCAGTTCGACATCGAGCTCGGCCCGGTGTTCGTGAACTTCGTGCTCGCCGACGAGATCAACCGCGCGCCGGCGAAGGTGCAGTCGGCGATGCTTGAGCTGATGGCCGAGAAGCAGGTGTCCATCGGCGGCAAGACGTACCCGGCACCCAAGCCGTTCATCGTGATCGCCACGCAGAACCCCATCGAGTCCGAGGGCGTCTACCCGCTGCCCGAGGCACAGCGTGACCGGTTCCTGCTGAAGGTCGACGTGCCCTACCCGAAGGGCAACGAGGAGTTCGAGATCCTGCGCCGGATGTCGGTGTCGCCTCCCGAGCCGCGGCCGGTGCTGAACCCTGAGCTGGTGCGCCAGCTGCAGGACATGGCGTCCAACGTCTTCGTGCACAACCTCGTGGCCGAGTACATCGTGCGGCTGGTCATGGCGACCCGCACGCCGGCCGAGTTCGGCATGCCCGACCTGACGCCGGTCATCTCCATCGGCTGCTCGCCGCGAGCCACGCTGGGCCTGGTGGCGGCGTCGCGCGCACTCGCGCTGATCCACGGGCGTGACTACGTGCTGCCCACCGACGTGCAGGCCGTGGCGAAGGACGTGATGTCTCACCGCATCGTGCTGGGCTTCGACGCCGTCGCCGACAACGTGAGCCAGGTGCAGGTCGTCGAGCGGATCCTCGCGATGGTGCCGCCGCCCACCCCGGTGTGGAACCCGCAGCAGCAGGCCGGCGGCGCCCCTCGCCCGGGTGCTCCCGGTGCCCCTGGTGCGGCCCCGAGCTTCCGCAACTGACATGACGCAGCCCAGCTTCGCGCCACCGACGGGGCATGCGGCCGCGTCGGTGATCGCGGAGCCGCTCGGCCCCTCCCTGCCGCTCAACCAGCTGGCGCCCGAGGCCGCCCTCCGGCGTCTGGAGCTGACGATCGTGCGGCGCCTGGAGGGGTTCCTCCACGGCGACCACCTGGGTCTGCTGCCCGGCCCGGGCTCCGACACCAACGACGCCCGCGCCTACCAGCCCGGCCAGGACGACGTGCGCCGGATGGACTGGGCGGTCACCGCTCGCACCACGATCCCTCACGTCCGCGACACGATGGCTGACCGCGAGCTCGAGGTGTGGGCGTTGCTGGACGTCACCCCGTCGATGAACTGGGGCACCGAGGGCATCACCAAGCGCGACCTCGGCATCGCCGCCATCGCCACCATCGGGTTCCTGAGCCAGAAGATGGGCGACCGGTTCGGCGGCATGCTGATGCGTCCCGACGGCATCCGCCGGCTGCCCGCCCGGTCGGGACGGACCGCCCTGTACGGGCTGCTGCGGCGCATGCTCACCGAGCCGATCGTCCACGACCAGGCCGGTGGCTCCATGGAGCTCGCCGACGGCATCGAGCAGATGGCCCGTACGCAGCGTCGCCGCGGTCTGCGGGTCGTGGTCTCGGACTTCCTCACGGCCGGCGACGTGGAGCTGGACCCGAACGTCGAGCCGGCCTGGGAGCGGTCGCTGAGGCGTCTGGCCGTGCGCAACCAGGTGATCTGCATCGAGGTGGTGGACCGTCGCGAGCTGGAGTTCCCCGAAGTCGGCGACCTGCTGATCCGCGACCCCGAGACCGACTTCCAGCGCTACGTGAACACCTCCGACGGGGCCGCCCGAGCCCGCATGGACGCCGCCAGCGCCGCGCAGCGGGAACGCATCCGGATCGCTCTGCGTCGCTCAGGGGCCGGCCACATCCAGCTGCGTACGGACAGAGACTGGGTGCAAGACATCGCCCGGTTCGTCCTCGCGTACCGGCGGGTCGCCAGCCAGCTGCACGCCCCACCACAAGGAGTCAGCCGATGATCTCCCCCCTCGAGCTGCCGGTGCAGGGGTTCCTCAACCCGGCCCGGCTGTGGTGGCTGCTGGTCGTGCCGGTGCTCGTGGCGCTGTACGTCTTCTTGATCCGGCGCAAGTCCAAGGCCGGCATCCGCTACACCAACACCTCCGTCCTCTCGGCCGTGCTGCCGAAGCAGTCGCAGTGGCTGCGGCACGTCACGGTGGGCCTGGCGATCCTCAGCCTGATCACGCTGGTGGGCGCGTGGGCGCGCCCGATGGGCGTTGACAAGGTGCCGCGCGAGCGCGCGACGGTGGTGCTGGTCATCGACGTGTCGCTGTCGATGGAGGCCACCGATGTCTCGCCGACGCGGCTCGAGGCGGCGAAGACAGCCGCGTCGAGCTTCATCACCGAGCTGCCGTCGAAGTACAACGTGGCGGTGGTGTCGCTGTCGGGCAGCCCCGCCGTGCGGATCCCGCCGACGCAGGACCGTGGCGCCGCCCTGCGTACCATCACCAACCTCAAGCCGCAGGAGTCGACGGCCATCGGCGACTCCATCACCGTCGCCCTGGCGGCCCTGGACCAGGCCCCGGCCGGCGACAACGGCGCCAAGGCCCCCGGGCTGGTGGTGCTGCTCTCCGACGGCGCCAACACCGCCGGTCAGGCGCCCCTCCAGTCCGCCGGGGACGCCGCCACCCGCAAGGTGCCCGTCTACACGATCGCGTACGGCACCGACAACGGCTACGTCGACGTGGACGGCAAGCGCGAGCGCGTGCCGCCGGACCCGGAGACGCTGCGACAGATCTCGCAGATGACCTCGGGCAAGACGTATGCCGCCGACAACGCCTCCCAGCTGCGGGACGCGTACAAGTCGATCGGGTCGGAGGTCGGCTACGAGGAGACCGTGAAGGAGATCACGGCCACCGCCGCGGGCGTGGGCCTGGTGTTCGCCGTGCTCGCGGCCGTCGGTGCACTCATCCTGGGAGCGAGGTGGGCATGATCCCTACCGACTTCATCCATCCTGAGCGCCTCTGGGCGCTGCTGGCCGTCCCGGCCCTGGCGGTCGCCTACCTCATCCTGGCGTGGAGCAAGAGCGGTGGCCGCGCCCGCCGCCCCGGCAGCCTGGAGATCCTTGTGCGCCGGCAGGCCGCGTGGAAGCGCCACGTCGCGGTCGCCTCCTCCATCCTGAGCCTCGCCTCCCTGGTCGTCGCGTGGGCCACGCCACGGGGCTACATCGAGGTGCCGCGGGAGCGGGCCACGGTCATCATGGTCATCGACGTCTCGAAGTCGATGGAGGCCGTCGACGTGAAGCCGACCCGGCTGGCCGCCGCCCAGGCCGGGGCCAAGAGCTTCCTCCAGCTGATGCCGCCCCGTTTCAACGTGGCGCTGGTCGCCTTCGCGGGCACCGCTCAGCTGGTGGTGCTGCCGACGACCGACCGTGGCATGGTGAGTCGCGCCATCGACAACCTGCAGCTGCAGCCGTCGACCGCGATCGGCGAGGGCATCTACTCCGGTCTGGACGCCCTGAGCTCCGTGCCACCGGACCCGAACGACCCGAACGCCAAGCCGCCGGCCGCGATGGTGCTGCTCAGCGACGGCGCCTCCAACCTCGGCCGGCCCTCCGCCGCGGCGGCGACGGAGGCCAAGAGGCTGGGAGTCCCGGTCTCGACGATCGCGTACGGCACCCCCGGCGGCTACGTGATCGACCAGCGCACCGGAGCCCGCAACCCGGTGCCGGTGGATCACGCCGAGCTGCAGAAGGTCGCCGACAACTCCGGCGGCAAGAAGTACAGCGCGGCCTCGGCCGAGGAGCTGAAGCAGGTGTACGACGGCATCGCGCGGTCCATCGGCTACGAGAAGGTCGAGCAGGAGACGACGGAGCGGTACGCGGGGATCGCGGCCCTCTTCGGGTTCCTGGCTGCTCTGGCCGCCATCTCGCTGGCCGCGCGCTGGCCGTGAGCCTCGCCGAACGGCTCCGGGCCGTCGAGGAGCGCATCGCCGGAGCCTGCCGTCAGGCAGGACGTGACCGGGCCGAGGTGCGTCTGCTGCCGGTGACGAAGACCCTGCCCTCGTCGGTGCTCCGCGACGCGTACGCGCTGGGCCTGACCGAGCTCGCCGAGAACCGCGTCCAAGAGCTGACGGCGAAGGCCGCCGACCTCTCCGACCTGGACGTGCGGTGGGTGGTGATCGGTCACCTGCAGCGCAACAAGGCCGGGGCGGTGGTGGACCTGGCGGCTGAGCTGCAGTCCCTGGACTCGCTCGCCCTCGCCGAGGTACTCGACCGCCGGCTGCAGGCTGCGGGACGGGGGATGGACGTGCTGGTCCAGGTGAACACGTCGGGGGAGGCTACCAAGTCGGGGCTGCATCCCGACGACGTGCTGACCTTCACCGAGTCGCTCCGTCCGCACACGGGGTTGCGGCCCCGGGGGCTGATGACCGTGGCGGCGCCGGGAGCCGAGCCGGCGGCGGCGTGCTTCCGTCTGCTCGCCGACCTGCGGGCGCGGCTCCAGGACCGCGACGGCGGCGGCTGGGGCGAGCTGTCGATGGGGATGAGCGGTGACCTGGAGCAGGCGGTGACGCACGGCGCGACGTGCGTACGGATCGGGTCGGCGATCTTCGGCGCCCGCGCCTGACCGCTCAGGCGGTCGTGGTCTCGACGACCGCCACCGGCTTGCGGTAGGCGAGCGTGGCCAGGGCGACGGCACCGGCCAGGATCAGCACGCCGAGCGTCATGTGCACGGTCCGTACGCCCATCTCGCCGAGCGCCACCTGGGCCAGCGCCAGGACGGCCATGCCGATGGCGTGGAACATCAGCCCCCGGTTGCCGCCGGCGCGCGCCCAGAGCACGGCCGACACCGCGGCGAACACCGCCACCAGCAGGCTGGCCTGGCCGACGATCCGGTGGGCCCCCATGAGGTCGGCGGTGCCGGTCTCGGCCAGCAGCCACAGCACCGGCTGCACGACGGTGAGCGCGGCCAGGAGGACGGCGCCGATGCGCAGGCAGGTGAGGGAGGCGGCCGACGGGCTGGTGGGTGACGGCGTCGTGGAGGACGGGGGCGTGGACGGGGTCGCAGGCATGCCGCCAGCCTAGTCGCCCCGCTCTGACCGGCTGGTGCCAGGGTGGCTAGGCTCGCCAGGTGACCGACTCGCTGCACTGGCGGCCCGCCGCCGAGGCCCCCGACCTCCTCGCCCCGCCCGTACGTGCCGTGCTCGCGCTGGTGCCCGAGGCCCAGGTGGCGCCCATCGACGCGGGGCTGTCCGACACGGCGGCGTTCTGCGAGGCGTACGGGTTCCCGGCCGAGCGCAGCGCGAACTGCGTCGTGCTCTCGGGCCGGCGCGGGGAGGAGACCCGCACCGCCGCGGTGATGGTGCTGGCGACCCACCGGGCCGACGTGAACGGCGTCGTGCGCCGTCACCTGGACGTGCGCAAGATCTCCTTCGCTCCCATGGCCGACGCCGTGGCGCAGACCGGCATGGAGTACGGCGGGATCACGCCGGTCGGCCTCCCGGACGGCTGGCCCCTGCTCGTCGACGAAGCCGTTCTCGCCGCGGGCGAGGTGGTGGTGGGCAGCGGGCTGCGCGGCTCCAAGCTGCTGCTGCCCGCCGAGGCCCTGCTTCGCCGGCCGGGCGCCGAGCGCCTGGACCTCGCCCGCCCGGTCTGAGGCTCAGCGAGCAGGCAGGTTCTCCACCTCGAGCACCGGTACGTCGCCGGCCGGGGTGAAGCCGAAGACCTGCCCGAGGAACGAGAGCATCGAGTCGTACGAACGGGTGATGCTGTCGGCGCGCCGGAAGCCGTGGCCCTCGCCCTCGTACATCACCAGCGCCACCGGCAGCCCCTTGGCGCGCACGGCCGCCGCCATCGTCTCCGCCTGCTGCGGCGGCACCACCTTGTCCTCGGTGCCCTGCTGCAGCAGCATCGGGCTGGAGAGGCCGTCGAGGTGGTGGATGGGGGAGCGCTCGAGGTACAGGTCTCGGCGCTCCGGGTACGGGCCGACCAGCCCGTCGAGGTAGCGCGACTCGAACTTGTGGGTGTCGGTGGTCATGGTCTCCAGGTCACCGATGCCGTAGCTGCTCATGCCCGCGCTGAAGACGTCGGTCGTCACCAGTGCCTGCAGCGTGGTGTAGCCGCCGGCCGACCCGCCCGTGATGGCGACGCGTGCCGGGTCGGCCAGCCCCCGCTCCACGAGCACCCGCACCGCGTCGGCGCAGTCGCGCACGTCGCTGATCCCCCAGGTGCCCTGGAGGCGCTCGCGATAGGCCCGCCCGTACGCGGTCGAGCCGCTGTAGTTCACGTCGACCACCGCGATGCCCCGGCTGGTCCAGAACTGGTCGCTGAGGCTGAGGTCGGCACCGGAGAACGCGGTCGGCCCGCCGTGGGAGCGCACCAGCACCGGGGGCAGCTCGCCCTCCGGCGCGGCCCAGCCGGGGTTGCGGGGCGGGTAGTACCAGGCGTGCACCGGGCCGTCGGGGCTCTCCCAGGTGAGGTCCTCGGCGCGGGAGACCAGATCGGTGTCCAGCCGGGTCTCCGAGCTGCGCCGGACCGTCTCGACGGTGCGGGCGTCCCAGTCCAGCACGGCGAGCTCCTCGGGCCGGTCTGCGTACTCGAGGGCGGCCAGGGTGCGCGTGCCATGACCGCCGAGGGTCGCCGTGGTGACGTCCAGCGGCCACTCCTCGAGCCGGTCGCCGGTCAGCAGCCCGACCCGGGGGAGGCCGTCCACCCACCAGGAGAGGCCGACCCGCTCCTCGTCCACGACCGCGTACGGCGCACCTCGCAGCACCCACGCGGGGCCGCAGATGTCGTACGGCATCGGGGCGAGCGGCCGGCTCTTGCTGCCGTCCCAGCGGTAGAGGTTCCAGAACCCGGTCTCGTCGGAGCAGAGCAGCAGCGTGCCCCCCTGCCAGGCGGGGTAGACGACCGACACCCCGGGCCCGCCGGCCACCTGCTGGGTGGAGCCGTCGGTGCCGCGCACCACGATGCGCGTGGAGTCCCACGGCATGTTCGGGTGGTCCCACTCCGCCCAGGCGATGCGGCCGTCGTCGGCGACGGTGGGCTGCCCGTAGAAGTCGGCGCCGGAGGCGACCACCTCACCCCCCTCGGCGTTGTCGCCGTCCAGGTCGAGCCGCACCAGCGTGGTGACGCAGTCGATGTCGCTGTCGGTGTGGTCCTCCCGCACGCAGACCACCTCGCGGCCGCCCGGCAGGAACGCGAACCCGCCGAACCGCAGCGGGCCCTCGGGGGTGATCGCGCGCGGCGGCCGGCCCTCCTCGACCACCATCACCACGTGAGCGGGGAAGGTGCTGACCACGGCCACACCGTCGCGCACCGCGTACGCCCCGCCGCCGTACTCGTTGACCGCCGACCGCACGTTGAGCTCGGGCGTGACCTCGGTGCGGGTGCCGTCGGGGGTCTGCCGCCACAGCGAGGCGCGGCCACGCTGCGAGGCGTGGCTCTCCACCCACCAGATGTCGTCGCCGTCGACCATCCCGCCCACCAGGCCCACGGTGGCGCCGGTGATGAGGTCGGTGGTGACGGGGGAGGGCCAGGAGCCGTACGGGGCGGTCTGCATGCCCCGACCCTAGCGATGCCGGTGCGGAACAGTCGGGTGCGCCGGGTGACCCCTGGTGCTGCTGGGGCGGCTGGGGCATCATGGGAAGCGGTCCGTCTCTACGCACCAGGTTGTCGGGGAAGGCACACCTGAGCTGAGGGAGGACCAGATGAGCCAGACCCGGGGTGTTTTCTACGTGCACTCCGCCCCGTCGGCGCTGTGCCCGCACATCGAGTGGGCGGCGGCCGGCGCTCTCGGCATGCCCGTCGACCTGCAGTGGACCCCGCAGCCGGCCGAGCGCGGGGCGTACCGGGCGGAGCTGACCTGGCACGGCCGGGTGGGGGCCTCGGAGCAGCTGGCCTCCGCGCTGCGCCGGTGGGAGCGGCTGCGGTTCGAGATCACCGAGGAGCCCACAGCGATCTCGGAGGGTCACCGCCTCAGCTTCACCCCGCGGCTCGGCCTGTTCCGGGCACCGATGAGCCCCAGCGGCGACGTGTACGTCTCCGAGGGCCGGCTGCGGGCCGCCCTGCTCGCTGACGCCCAGGGCAGCGCGCCGCTGCAGCAGGCGCTGCCGGACCTGCTCGGCATCCCGTGGGACGAGGAGCTGGAGCCGTTCCGTCACGCGGGTGAGGGCGCCCCGGTCCGCTGGCTGCACCAGGTGGTCTGAGGTCCCGGCTCAGGGGGCCGGCGCACCGTACGGGTCGTGGGCCGGCATCACCTGGACCAGGCGGGAGGCCTGGTGGACGTGCAGCAGGGTCTGCCAGGTGGCCTCCCGGTCCGCGTCCACGAAGGCACCGGGGAAGGCGGCCTTCTGGCGGATCGAGGAGCGGCGCCGCGAGCTGGAGCTGGCCGAGTCGTTCCTGGGGCACGTCCTGGAGTGCGTCCACCCGGTCGTCACCGAGTGCCCTGCGTGCACGGACTTCGTCGCGGCCGCCGCGGTGGCGCGGCCCGGCGACCACCGCTCGTAGGCTGCCCGCCGTGGCACCTCGTCGTCTCGCGTACACCAGCCCCGACCGCTTCGTCGCCGGGTCCACGGGGGCGGGCGCCGCCCGCAGGTTCTACGTACAGGTGCGTGACGGGTCCACGCTGGCCACCGTCGAGGTCTCGCGCAGCGTGCTCACGCTGCTCGCCGATCACGCGGTGGCCGTGCTCGACGAGGTGGCGCGGCTCGGCGGCATCGACACGTACGGCAGCGACGCCGCCGTCGACATCCGCCCGCTGGACCTGCCGCTGCTGCCGGTGCTCACGGCCGACACCGCGGTCGTGTCGTGGGACTCCGCCGCAGGGCTGCTCACGGTCGAGCTGACAGGGGCCGACCAGGCCGATGCCGTGGCGGTCTCCGTGACGCCGCTCTGGGCGCGACGCTTCAGCCTGCGCGTGCGCCGCCTGCTGCACGAGTCCCCGGCCTGCCCGTTCTGCGCGCAGCAGGTCTCCGCGTCTGGGCACGTCTGTCCCCGGCTGGACGGGCTTCGAGCCCAGCGCTGAGGGGCGGCCGAGGAGCGACGTCGACAGCTTGTCCGGCCCGTCGCGGCCTCCGCACAGCCTCGGTCGATCCGTGCAGCCCGCATGCGCGGTGCGCGGATCGATCCAGGCTGTGCGGACGCGGACCTGAGTGAGGCGGCAGCCGCGTGGTCGCGCGTGTCGACGGCCACCGGGGGGCGGCTCCGGACGCCGGGCGGACGCCGGAGCCTGCTCGGTTAGGCTCGCCGCATGAAGTCCTGGCCCCCCGTCCCTGTCCCTGCGGTCCCCGGGGAGGCGCAGCGGGTCAAGGCCCACGACACCGCCCGCGGCGAGGTCGTGCCGCTCGGGCCGGAGAGCGGCCGGGCCCGGCTGTACGTGTGCGGGATCACCCCCTACGACGCGACCCACATGGGCCACGCGTTCACGTACGTGACGTTCGACCTGCTCCACCGCGCCTGGCTCGCCGCCGGTCTGGACGTGACGTACACCCAGAACGTCACCGACGTCGACGACCCGCTGCTGGAGCGCGCCGCTGCCACCGGGGTCGAGTGGACCGAGCTCGCCGAGGACCAGACCGACCTGTTCCGCGCTGACATGACCGCGCTGCGGGTGCTGCCGCCGCACGCGTACGTAGGGGCCGTGGAGTCGATCGGCGAGGTCACCTCGCTGGTGCAGCGGCTGCAGGAGGCGGGGTACGTCTACCCGGTCGGCGACGACACGTACCCCGACCTGTACTTCCGCACCGCCCGCGCCCCCGGTTTCGGCGAGGTCTCCGGGCTCGGTGACGCCGAGATGCGCGAGGTGTTCGCCGAGCGCGGCGGCGACCCCGGGCGCGCCGGCAAGGAGCACCCGCTCGACTGCCTGGTGTGGCGCCTGGAGCGCGAGGGCGAGCCTTCGTGGGAGAGCCCCCTGGGTGCGGGCCGGCCGGGCTGGCACATCGAGTGCACGGCGATCGCGCTGAGGACGCTCGGCGAGACGTTCGACGTTCAGGGCGGCGGCACCGACCTCGCCTTCCCGCACCACGAGATGTGCGCCGCCGAGGGCGTGGCGGCGACGGGGGAGCCGTTCGCCGACGCCTACCTGCACGTGGCCATGGTCGGGCTCGACGGCGAGAAGATGAGCAAGTCGAAGGGCAACCTGGTGCTGGTCTCCCGCCTGCGCGACTCCGGGGTCGACCCCATGGCCGTACGCCTCGTGCTGCTCGCCCACCACTACGCCACCGAGTGGTCCTGGACCGACGCCGAGCTCGCGGCGGCGCAGGAGCGGCTGGCGCTGTGGCGGTCTGCGCTGGAGGGCACCACGTCCGTGCCGGCGGACGGGCTTGTCGGGCTGGTCTCGGCCGCCGTGGCCGACGACCTGCACGCCGACCATGCCCTCGCCCTGGTCGACGAATGGGCCCGCCGCTCGCTGGCGGCCGGCGATGACGAGGCCGGGGCGCGGGCCCAGGTGCGCGACCTGCTCGACGGGCTGCTGGGCATCGCCGTCTCCTGAGCGACATGCCTCGGATCAGCGCCCCGGGAGCGTACGCATCGGTAGTGTCTGGCGCACCTGAACACGCGCACCGAGGAGCCACCGATGTCTGACCTGCACGGCGATGTGTACTACCCGAGCGAGGAGACGGTCAGCTCGGCCCAGATCGCCGACAGCCCGGCGCTGCGGGCGGAGGCTGCGAAGGACTACAAGAAGTTCTGGGAGGCGGAGGCGCGCGAGCTGACCTGGGACAAGGAGTGGGACACCCTCGTCGACGACTCCAACCTCCCCTTCTACCGGTGGTTCGCCGGCGCGAAGACGAACATCGTCACCAACTGCCTCGACCGTCACCTGTCCGGCCCCAAGAAGAACAAGCTGGCGCTGATCTGGGTCGGTGAGGACCTCAACGACGTCAAGACCTACTCGTACTTCTCGCTGGCGCGTGAGGTCGACCAGATGGCCAACGTGATCCGCTCCATGGGCATCACCAAGGGCGACAAGGTCACCATCTACATGCCCCGCATCCCCGAGATCGTGTTCGCGATGCTGGCCTGCGCCAAGATCGGCGCCGTGCACTCGGTGATCTTCGCCGGGTTCACCTCCGACGCCGTTGCCGCCCGCGTCGACGACTCCGAGTCGAAGCTCGTCATCTGCACCGACGGCTCCTGGATCAACGGCAAGGTGTTCCCGCTCAAGCCGATCGTCGACGAGGCCGTCAAGCACTGCCCCTCGGTCGAGAACGTGATCGTGGTCAAGCGCACCGGCAACGAGGTCACCATGGACCCGCTGCGGGACCACTGGTACCACGACGTCGCCGCCCTGCCGGTCGCCCGCGGGCGCGCGGCCACCGAGGTGATGGACGCCAACGACCCGCTGTTCATCCTGTACACGTCCGGCTCCACGGGGAAGCCGAAGGCGATCCTGCACGGCCACGGCGGCTACCAGGTCGGCACGTACACGACGCTGAAGTACGCCTTCGACATGCGCGACGAGGACCGCTGGTGGTGCACCGCCGACCCGGGCTGGATCACCGGCCACTCCTACCTCGTGTACGGGCCGCTGCTCAACGGCGCGACCACCTTCATGTACGAGGGCGGGCCGACGTTCCCGTACCCGAACCGCTGGTGGCAGCTGATCGAGTACTACGGCATCACCACCTTCTACACGGCCCCCACGGCGATCCGTACGCTGATGCGCTTCGGCGACGCCTGGCCCAACCGTCACGACCTGTCCAGCCTGCGCCTGCTGGGCACCGTGGGGGAGCCCACGAACCCGGAGGCGTGGAAGTGGTTCCACCGCGTGATCGGCAAGGAGAGGTGCCCGATCATCGACACCTGGTGGCAGACCGAGACCGGCATGTTCCAGGTCACCCCGACGCCGGCGCTGCCGCTCAAGCCCGGCTCGGGCACCCTGCCGTTCTTCGGTCAGGAGGTGCAGATCCTCGACGAGGACGGCAACGAGGTGCCCCCGAACACCGAGGGCGCGCTGGTGCTGTGCAACCCGTGGCCCGCGATGGCGCTCGGGATCGTCGGTGACGACGAGCGGTGGAGGTCGACCTACTGGGAGCGCTACCCCGGCAAGTACCTCGCCGGCGACGCCGCCAAGAAGGACGAGGACGGCTACGTCTGGGTGATCGGGCGTACGGACGACGTCATCAAGGTGTCCGGTCACCGGCTGGGCACGGCCGAGGTGGAGTCGGCCCTGGTCGCCCACCCGAAGGTGACCGAGGCCGCGGCCATCGGCATCCCGCACGAGGTCAAGGGCAACGTCATCGTGACCTTCGTCACCCTCGGCGTGGGTGTCGAGGGCGACAAGGACCTCGAGGACGACCTTCGCAGCCACGTCTCGGCGACCCTCAGCCCCATCGCCAAGCCCGAGCGCATCGAGTTCGTCGACAAGCTGCCCAAGACCAGGTCCGGCAAGATCATGCGCCGCGTCCTCCGCGCTCGCGCGCTGGGTCAGGACGAGGGCGACCTCTCCACCCTCGAGCAGGACTGACCGGCTCTCCTGTCTGTCGCGCTCCGCGCTCCGCGGTCGGGGAGCGGAGTCCCCGGCCTTCCCTCGTCGATCGACAGCGGCGTCCTCTCCCCGGTGTGGGCCGGGCGTCGCTGTCGCTCTCCTCAGTCCAGGGTCGGGTGCTCCCCGCCCGGAGCTGCTGCGGTCTGTGGCGCTCCGCGTGTTGTCGCTGTCTCCCAGCCCCCGGGCGCCGGAGCGCGGAGCGCGACCAATGGTGCAGGATGCTGGCCATGCCTGTTGTTCTCAGTGACCTGCCCGTGGGCGAGAAGGTCGGTCTGGCGTTCTCCGGGGGCCTCGACACGTCGGTGGCCGTCGCCTGGATGCGCGAGAAGGGTGCCGTGCCCTGCACGTACACCGCCGACCTCGGCCAGTACGACGAGCCCGACGTGGCGTCGGTGCCTGGGCGGGCCGGGGCGTACGGGGCGGAGCTGGCGCGGCTGGTCGACTGCACCGAGCAGCTGGTGCACGAGGGTCTGGTGGCGTTGCAGTGCGGGGCATTCCACATCCGCACCGCGGGCCGTACGTACTTCAACACCACCCCGCTCGGCCGCGCGGTCACGGGCACCATGCTGGTGCGCGCCATGGCCGAGGACGACTGCCACATCTGGGGCGACGGCTCGACGTACAAAGGCAACGACATCGAGCGGTTCTACCGCTACGGGCTGCTGGCGAACCCTCGCCTGCGCATCTACAAGCCCTGGCTGGATTCCGCGTTCGTCAGCGAGCTCGGCGGGCGGGCGGAGATGTCGGCCTACCTGACCGAGCGCGGCCTGCCGTACCGGGACAGCCGCGAGAAGGCGTACTCGACCGACGCCAACATCTGGGGCGCCACCCACGAGGCCAAGAACCTGGAGAACCTCGACTCCGGCATCGAGATCGTCGACCCGATCATGGGCGTCCGGTTCTGGGACCCGGCGGTCGAGATCGAGCCCGAGACCGTGACCATCGGCTTCGAGAACGGCTGGCCCACCACCATCAACGGCGCCACCTTCGAGTCGCCGGTGGCGCTGGTGCGCGAGGCGAACACCATCGGCGGCCGTCACGGCCTGGGCATGAGCGACCAGATCGAGAACCGCATCATCGAGGCCAAGTCGCGCGGCGTCTACGAGGCGCCGGGCATGGCGTTGCTGCACATCGCGTACGAGCGTCTGGTCACGGCGATCCACAACGAGGACACGCTCGCCAACTACCACGTCGAGGGCCGCAAGCTGGGGCGCCTGATGTACGAGGGGCGCTGGCTCGACCCGCAGGCGCTGATGTTCCGTGAGTCGCTGCAGCGCTGGGTCGCCTCCGCGGTGACGGGGGAGGTGACCGTGCGTCTGCGTCGCGGCGAGGACTACTCGATCCTGGAGACGGCGGGCAGCGGGTTCTCGTACAACCCGGCGAAGCTCTCCATGGAGCGTGTCGAGGACGCCGCGTTCGGCCCGGCCGACCGCATCGGGCAGCTCACCATGCGCAACCTGGACATCGCCGACAGCCGCGCGCGCCTGGAGCAGTACGCGTCGCTCGGCCTCGTCGGCGGTGGCATCGGAGAGCTGGTCGGGGTGGAGAGCTCCGCGAAGGAGCTCGGCTCGGCGGAGCCGGGGGACAAGTGAGCAAGACCTTCGACGAGCTGTTCGCGCAGCTGCAGGAGACGGCCCGTACGCGGCCGGAGGGCTCTGGCACCGTCGCCCGGCTGGATGCCGGCGTCCACGCCATCGGCAAGAAGATCGTGGAGGAGGCCGCCGAGGTGTGGATGGCCGCCGAGCACGAGGGGGCCGACGCCGCAGCCTGGGAGATCAGCCAGCTGCTCTACCACGTCCAGGTGATGATGATCGCGCTCGGTCTGGAGCCGAAGGACGTCTACGAGCGGCTCTGACCGCACCGGTAGCCTGACGCCGTGACCGACGAACGACCGCTGCTCAAGATCGCCGTCCCGAACAAGGGGTCGCTGGCCGAGCCGGCCGCGCAGATGCTGAAGGAGGCGGGCTACCGGCAGCGGTGGGACCTGAAGGACCTGGTGCTGGTCGACGACGCCAACGGCGTCGAGTTCTACTACCTGCGTCCGCGCGACATCGCCGTGTACGTAGGGGAGGGCACCCTCGACCTGGGCATCACTGGCCGTGACATGCTGCTCGACTCCGGCGCCGCCGCCGACGAGCTGCTGCCGCTGGGCTTCGGCGGCACGAAGTTCCGGTTCGCCGCCCCCCGCGACGGGGGCGCGACGTCGGTGGCCGAGCTGGCCGGCCGGCGCATCGCGACCTCGTACCAGGGTCTCGTCGCCGCTCACCTGGCCGAGCACGGCGTGGAGGCGCGCCTCATCAGCCTGGACGGTGCCGTGGAGAGCGCGATCAGGCTGGGCGTGGCCGACGCGATCGCCGACGTGGTCGAGACCGGCACCACGCTGCGCCGGGCCGGCCTGGAGGTGTTCGGGGACCCGATCCTGGTCTCGGAGGCGGTGCTGATCGGGCGCCGCGGCGCGGAGCGCCCCGAGGGTTTCCCGCAGCTGCTGCGGCGGCTCACCGGGGTGCTGGTCGCGCGCGACTACGTGCTCGTGGACTTCGACATCGACAACGACCTGCTCGAGGCGGCCGTGGCGGTGGCGCCCGGCCTGGAGGGTCCGACGATCTCGCCCCTGGCACGCGAGGGGTGGTCGGCGGTGCGCTCGATGGTGCCGCGCCGCGACTCGCAGGCGCTCATGGACAAGCTGTGGGACGCGGGGGCGCGTGCCATCCTCGTCACCGACATCGCGGCGTGCCGGTTGTGACGGAGTTCAAGGCGGGGCCCCGCCGGCCGCTCCGGGCCGGTGTCGGCTTCTCCGTCGTGCTGGTGGGCGGCGCGCTGGCAGCCTGGGCGGCGCTGGGCACCGACGTCCGGGCTCGGTTCACCGTGCTCCAGATCCTCACCTTCATCCTCTTCCTGGCGGTGATGGTGACGATGATGCTGGCCATCGGCTTCTGCTCGGTCCGGGCGGACGACTCCGGCCTGACCCTTCGCAACGGGCTGCGTACGCACCGGGTGCCGTGGGGCAGCATCGCCGGCGTCACCTTTCCCGAGGGCGAGTCCTGGCCGACCCTCCACCTGGTGCCTGACTCCGGGATCAACGACACCGACACCCTCGGGGTGATGGGGATCCAGGCCAGCGACGGGGCGTACGCCAGAGAGCAGTTCACGAGGCTCCGGGCCGCGGTCGCAAGCCACCTCACGACGGATGAGGACCCTGACATCTGGCCGTGACAGTCCCTGGAGCGGGCTGGTAGGGTCCACACCGTTGCAGGGGGAGCGTCTGCGAGCCGTATGGGGCGGCACGGGGGCGAGGTGTCTGCCGGTTGATCGGGCGAGTCGATTCGTCGCGGTGCCGGCGGGGCTGTGACAGAGGGGGACTGTGAACATGAAGCGGCTTCTGGTGTGGCTGCCGACCTGCGCGCTCGGAGGAGTCGCGCTGGCGGCGTTCCCCGCGACGGCGCAGTCGGCCCCTGTGGGCTCCAGCTGGGTGTGCGTCTACCAGGTCAAGGACGGGGTGGCGCAGCTCAAGCCCGGCAAGAACCCGGTGCGCCAGACCGCCAGCCAGCCTGCGGGCACGTGGAGGCGCACGTCGACCACCCGGCTGTTCAACCTGGGCCCGGACGGCACCCCCGGCCGTGAGTCGTGCCCCGCGGCCCCGGTCGAGATCTCCGCGTCGCCCGAGAGCATCCCGACACAGACCGTCACCGTCACCGCTCCTCCCCGGACCGTGACGGCCACCGCCCCCACGAGGACTCTCGTGCCCGCCACGGCACCCACCCGCACGGTCACCGCGAACGGCCCCACCACCACGGTGACGGCGCCGGGGCCCACGACGACGGTGACCGTCCCCGGCCCGACCAGCACGGTGACGACCTCCGGACCGACCGTGACGGTCACGGCTCCTGCCCCCACGGTGACGGCGACCGAGACGGTGACGACCCCCGGCCCCACGACGACAGTCACCGCCACTGAGACCGCCACCGTTACGGCGACCCAGACGGTGACGGCGACCCAGACGGCCACCGCGACGGTCACCGCCACCCAGACCGTGACCGCGACCACCACCGCGACGGTCACCACCACCGCGACGGTGACCGGGACTCCGGTTAAGCCTGAGCCCACGGTCACCTCCCCGACCCCCAGCTCCGACCCCACCGTCACGACGGCGCCGCCGACCGCTGAGCCCGAGCCGACGGTGTCGGTGACCGTGACGCGCACCCCGCCGCCCACGCCCACCCCGACGCCGCCGGAGCCGACGGTCATCATCTCGGCGTCGCGCTCCCGGAACGCGGTCGCCCAGGGCCAGCAGGGGGAGGAGGCGGCAGCTGCGGCCCTCGCGAGCGTACCGGCCGCCTCGCCCTCGCGCGGTGTCGACCCGGCACTGCCGATCGGTGCCGTCTGCGCCGCGGTGACCGTCGGCGCGGCCCTGGTGCGCCGCCGCTTCTGAGCCTCGGTACGGTGGCGGGGTGCCCAGCCTCCATGCTCCCGGTTCCGCGTACGCAGGTGACCGCGGTGACGCAGATCCTGCTGTCAGGGCGGCCCTTGCCGCTGTCTCGCCGGGCGACCCGACCACCTACCTGAGAGCGGTCGCCGCCCTGTGCAGTGCGAGGTTGCTGATGCCGATCGTCGCGCATGGCGACGAGGGCGGAGACGGCCCGGACCCCGACCGTCAGGCCGAGATGGCCGCCGTGTCCATCCAGGCAGGCGATGGGCGCCGCGCCCTGCTCGCCTTCACCGGTCTCGACGCGGTGCAGGCGTGGGAGCCGGCTGCCCGGCCCGTCCCGGGCACCCTCGACGAGCTCGCCGCGACCGTGGCGGAGGCGGGCGCCGAGGCGCTTCTCGTCGACGTCGCCGGCCCGGTGCCCATGGTCGTCGAGGCCCCCCTGCTGACCGAGCTGGCGCAGGGCCACCGGCTCTGGGAGATCGGGCCGGGGGAGTTCGGCTGGGCGATGCCCGCTGCGCAGTAGGACGCCACGACCGTCAGCGTCTCTCGGGCCTCCCGGCGCGCATCGATTTCTCGGCGGGGCCCGCGGGGCGTACACTGTGGCGGTCGGTATGCACGACACCGGCATCGCGAAGTGGAGGCCTGACCTCCCACCTGGCAGGGCGTCTCGGCTCTGCAGGTCATCACCCCGCACGGGGGAGCCGCCGCTCGGTGGCGCCTTCGGCGTCTGGTCAGGGCTCCGCGCACTCGCGGGGCCCTTGTCGTGCGTCCTGGAACTGTCAGCACTTGGAGGACACATCAGCACTGAACCGCGTATCAACGACCGCATCCGGGTGCCCGAGGTTCGCCTCGTCGGCCCCGGAGGCGAGCAGGTCGGCATCGTCCGCATCGAGGACGCGCTGCGCCTCGCTCAGGAGTCGGATCTCGACCTCGTGGAGGTCGCCCCCGACAACCGTCCGCCCGTCTGCCGTCTCATGGACTACGGCAAGTGGAAGTACGAGAACGCGCAGAAGACCCGCGAGAGCCGCCGCAACCAGACGAACACGGTCATCAAGGAGATGAAGCTCCGGCCGAAGATCGACGCACACGACTACGACACCAAGAAGGGCCACGTCGTGCGGTTCCTCCGCGGTGGCGACAAGGTGAAGATCACGATCATGTTCCGCGGTCGTGAGCAGAGCCGCCCCGAGCTGGGCTTCAACCTGCTCAAGAAGCTGGCCGACGACGTGGCCGAGGACGGCACGGTCGAGTCCGCGCCCAAGCAGGACGGGCGCAACATGCTCATGGTGCTGACCCCGACCCGCAAGAAGGCCGAGGCCCGCGTCGAGCAGAAGGCCGAGAAGGACCGGATCGCTGCCGAGCGCAGCGCGAACGAGGCGGCTGAGCTGGCCGACCTCGCCGAGCACCGGGCGCGTACGGCTGCTGCCGCGACTCCCAAGAAGAAGCGCGGCCCGTCGGACAACCTGGACCCCGACACCGCCGTCTAATCGGCCTCAGAACTCAGCAAGCAAGCAAGAGAAGACGAACGGAGCGGCACATGCCGAAGATGAAGACGCACTCCGGTGCCAAGAAGCGGTTCAAGGTCACCGGGTCGGGCAAGATCACGCACCGCCAGGCCGGCAAGCGCCACCTGAACGAGCACCTGTCGTCGCGCCAGAAGCGGCGCCTGATGCCTGACGCCGAGCTGCAGCCCGGTGACGCCCGCAAGGTGCGCCGCCTGCTCGGCAAGTGACCCGGACCACCCAGAACTAGTAGGAGCACGAGATGGCACGCGTCAAGCGCGCAGTGAACGCGCAGAAGAAGCGCCGCGAGGTCCTGGAGGCCGCGTCCGGCTACCGCGGGCAGCGGTCCCGCCTGTACCGCAAGGCGAAGGAGCAGCTGCTCCACTCGTACACGTACGCCTACCGCGACCGTCGCGACCGCAAGGGCGACTTCCGTGCCCTGTGGATCCAGCGGATCAACGCGGCGGCCCGCGCCGACGGCATGACGTACAACCGCTTCATCGCGGGTCTGAAGGCCGCCGGTGTCGAGGTCGACCGCAAGATCCTGGCCGACCTGGCCGTGACCGACCCCACGGCGTTCTCCGCCCTGGTGCAGGTCGCCAAGGACGCGTCCGTCACGGTCGCCGCCTGACCCTGTGCCGATGACGGCTGACCACGAGCCGGCCGGAGCGCCCTCTCAGGGGGTGCTCCGGTCGGCTCGTCGTCTTCAGTCCCGCAAGGGCAGGGAGGCGGCCTCAGAGTTCCTGGCCGAGGGCCCGCAAGCGGTCCGGGAAGCGGTCGCCGCAGGAGTGGTGACCCGGTGCTTCGTGTCCCCGGAGGGCGAGGAGCGCCTGCAGGCGCTGGTCACTGCGGCCCGGGAGGCCGGCGCTGAGGTGTACCGGGTCTCCGAGACCGAGCTGGCCGGCATCAGCGACACCGTGACCCCGCAGGGCATCGTGGCGACCTGCCGTGACACCCCGGGCGGCCTCGACGAGCTGCTGGCCACGCGGCCGCGGCTGGTCGTCGTCTGCGCCCAGGTGCGCGACCCCGGCAACGCCGGCACCGTGATCCGCTGCGCCGACGCCTTCGGTGCCGAGGGAGTGGTGATGACCCAAGGCTCGGTCGAGGTGAGCAACCCCAAGACCGTACGCGCGTCGGTCGGCAGCCTGTTCCACCTCACGGTGGCCACCGGGCCGTCGCTGGCGGAGACCGTTGCCGCTCTGAAGGAGAACGGTCTGCGCGTGTACGCAGCCGACGGCTCTGGCTCGGTGTCGCTGACCGACCTGGAGCGCACGGGCGACCTTCAGGGCCGGGTCGCCTGGATCTTCGGCAACGAGGCCTGGGGCCTGCCCGCCGAGGACCGGGCACTGGCCGACCGGGTGGTACGGGTCCCTATGTGGGGCCGCGCCGAGAGCTTGAACCTGGCCACCGCCGCTGCTGTCTGCCTGTACTCCACCTCCGCCGCGCAGCACCGCAAGCCCTGACACCCGGGACCGGGCTGTCAGGCCGCGAGGCCCCCGGGCAGAACCCGTCCCCGACGCACTGACACCACCCGCCCCGGCCAGGATCGCTCTGGTCGCGGTCTGAAACCACGTGGGCCGTCCGGGCCGGGGTCCCTAGACTCGGCCTCTGGCCGACCGGCCGAACTCCCGTACGAAGGACGTCATGTCAGGACCGAACACCCAGTACGACCCGGTGCAGGTGACCCCGCTCGGTGCCGAGGCGGTTGCCGTCATGGTGAGCGAGGCCCTCGCGGCCTTCGCGGCCGCCGGCTCCACCGCCGAGCTCAAGGCGGCCCGGCAGGCGCACGCGGGTGATCGGTCCCCGCTGGCCCTGGCCAACCGTGAGATCGGTGCCCTGCCGCCCGCCGCCCGCAAGGACGCCGGCG
>CAKZHP010000132.1 GCA_936924635.1 uncultured Propionibacteriaceae bacterium | reverse complement strand
AACGTATTCACCGCAGCGTTGCTGATCTGCGATTACTAGCGACTCCGACTTCATGGGGTCGAGTTGCAGACCCCAATCCGAACTGAGACCGGCTTTTTGGGATTCGCTCCACCTTGCGGTTTCGCAGCCCTCTGTACCGGCCATTGTAGCATGCGTGAAGCCCAAGACATAAGGGGCATGATGATTTGACGTCATCCCCACCTTCCTCCGAGTTGACCCCGGCAGTCTCCTATGAGTCCCCGCCATCACGCGCTGGCAACATAGAACGAGGGTTGCGCTCGTTGCGGGACTTAACCCAACATCTCACGACACGAGCTGACGACAGCCATGCACCACCTGTATACCGACCACAAGGGGGCGCCTATCTCTAGACGTTTCCGGCATATGTCAAACCCAGGTAAGGTTCTTCGCGTTGCATCGAATTAATCCGCATGCTCCGCCGCTTGTGCGGGGCCCCGTCAATTCCTTTGAGTTTTAGCCTTGCGGCCGTACTCCCCAGGCGGGGTACTTAATGCGTTAGCTACGGCACGGAGAACGTGGAATGCTCCCCACACCTAGTACCCACCGTTTACGGCGTGGACTACCAGGGTATCTAAGCCTGTTTGCTACCCACGCTTTCGCTTCTCAGCGTCAGGAAAGGTCCAGAGAACCGCCTTCGCCACCGGTGTTCCTCCTGATATCTGCGCATTCCACCGCTCCACCAGGAATTCCGTTCTCCCCTACCTTCCTCCAGTCTGCCCGTATCGAGAGCAGGCTCAGGGTTGAGCCCTGAGTTTTCACTTTCGACGCGACAGACCGCCTACAAGCTCTTTACGCCCAATAATTCCGGACAACGCTCGCACCCTACGTATCACCGCGGCTGCTGGCACGTAGTTGGCCGGTGCTTCTTCTCCTGCTACCGTCACTTCCGCTTCGTCACAGGTGAAAGCGGTTTACAACCCGAAGGCCGTCATCCCGCACGCGGCGTTGCTGCATCAGGCTTTCGCCCATTGTGCAATATTCCCCACTGCTGCCTCCCGTAGGAGTCTGGGCCGTATCTCAGTCCCAGTGTGGCCGGTCGCCCTCTCAGGCCGGCTACCCGTCGAAGCCTTGGTGAGCCATTACCTCACCAACAAGCTGATAGGCCGCGAGCTCATCCCTGACCGCCAGAACTTTCAACCCCCACAGATGCCCGAAGAGGTATTATCCGGTATTAGCAGCTGTTTCCAACTGTTATCCCAGAGTCAAGGGCAGATTGCTCACGTGTTACTCACCCGTTCGCCACTCGTGTACTCCGAAGAGCCTTACCGTTCGACTTGCATGTGTTAAGCACGCCGCCAGCGTTCGTCCTGAGCCAGGATCAAACTCTCCGTTGAAAACCACAGGCATGGGCCCATAAGCCCCTCAACCATCTCAACAAATCATTCGACAACCTGACAAATGACCACAAACTGGTCGTTCATCAATCATCAAAGGAACCGCTGACCAAACCCACAAAAGAGCCGGCCAGACGGGGCACAAAAAATGTGCATTATTTGGCATTGACTTTAAGCACGCTGTTGAGTTCTCAAGTTTCGGGTGCGACCCGCGCTTTGGCCTCTCAGCCGCCGCTTGGGGCAACTCGGACTACATTAGTCACGGCCGCTGACGGTGTCAAATCCGCTTCCGGGGCCGCTCCGCTGCCAGTGGCAGCGCCGCGAGCCTCCCAGGATCCGCCGGTGGTGCCGGCGGGCTGCAGGGGTCGGCCGCGAGGGACTAGTCTACCGGCTCGCACGCCGCCTGCCCAGACCAGCTGCGCCGGTGGGGCGCCGCCCCTGCTGGCGCACTGGTCCGCGCCTGCTGGCTCGAGTGACGCGGCAGACCACATGGCCTTGCGGGGCGGCGTCAGCTGTCGAGGATCAGCGTGTACGGCCCTCTGTTCACCAGGGCGACCTCCATCATCGCGCCGAAGCGGCCGGTCTCCACGTACGCACCGCGCGACCGCAGGGACGAGACGAACGCCTCGACCAAGGGCTCCGCGACAGGTCCAGGGGCGGCGGCGTTCCACGACGGGCGGCGCCCCTTGCGGGTGTCTGCGTACAGGGTGAACTGGCTGATGACGAGCATGGGGGCGCCCAGGTCAGCGGCCGACCGCTCACCGTCGAGGATGCGCAGCTGCCACACCTTGTCGGCCAACCGGTCGGCGTCGGCGGCGGTATCGGTCCCGGTCACGCCGACGAGCACCACCAGGCCGGGCGAGGGCAGCCGCCCGACCACCGACCCGTCGACCGTCACCGAGCCCGATGTCGCTCGCTGCACCACCACCCGCATGCCACGACGCTATCGCCCGCACCGGGGCGCACCGGCCACCACCGCGTGCGCCCGTCGGTCAGCCCCCCGCGAACGGCGGCAGCGCCTCGATCTCCACGTCGCCTGTCAGCGGTTCATGGCGTTGCTCGTCCGACACGCGGACGCCGTTGCGGAGCAGCGAGCACAGGCCGAGCACCCGCGCGAACTCCGGGCCGGGGTGCAGCCTGCGCGCCGCATCGAGCGCCTCCGCCACGGTGCCCGCTGCCACCTCGTCACGCTCCACGCCGGCGGCCGCTCTCACCGATGCCCAGTACCGGATGCCTACCTGTGCCATGCCGTTATTCTGAGCCCTCCCCGAGGAGAGGAGCAGGTGTGCACCTTCTGCTCGTCACCCCCGAGGCGGGTCCGGCACCGCTCCCGGAGCTGTCGTTGCTCCCTCACACCGTCGTGGTCCGGTGCTTCGCCGACCAGGTGCTCACCGACTCTGCCGCCTGCGATGCCGTGATCGTCGACGCGCGTACGGATCTCGTGGCTGCGCGCGCGTGCTGCCAGCTCTTCGCGTCGGCAGACGTCGTCGTGCCCCGTCTGGCCGTGCTGCCCGCAGCCGCGCTCTCGGTCTTCACCATCGAGTGGGGATGTGCCGACTTCGTGCTTGCCGGTGCCGGCCCGGCCGAGTACGAGGCCAGGCTCCGGCTCCTCACGCCCCCGGCAGAGCGCGGCCCGGAGGTCATCAGCGGCGGCGGCGTGGTGATCGACGAGGCCGCGTACTCCGTCACCCTCGACGACGAGGTGCTCGACCTCACCTACACGGAGTTCGAGCTGCTGAAGTACCTCGTGCAGCACCCTGGACGGGTGTTCTCGCGCGAGCACCTGCTCGCCGAGGTCTGGGGCTACGACTACTACGGCGGCACGCGCACGGTCGACGTGCACGTCCGCCGCCTGCGCTCCAAGCTCGGCCCCGAGCACGAGAGCCTCATCTCCACGGTGCGCAACGTGGGCTACCGGTTCTCCGTCAGGCGCTGAAACGGCTATTGACAACCGTCGTTGTCATGGAATGTGATTCCACGTGCACGCCGTTCTTCTCCAACGACCGAAGGAGCCCTCGTGCGCCGTTCCCACAAGCTTCTCGCCATGGCCGGAGCCCTCGCCCTCACCCTCCCCGCCGCCACGTCGGCGCCGGCCCGCGCTGTCCCTGTCGACGGGGAGCCGGGCACCGGCACGAGCGTCGGGCTGGGCAACATGTACTACCCCTTCAGCCCCGCTCCCGGGGTGAACGCCGCCTTCCCGCACATGGCCCTGATCGACGCGGCCAACGCCGCTGGGCAGCGGGTGCCGCAGGTGTGGCTCGGCTTCTCCCAGGGCCCCGACTCGGTGACCAACCCCGTGCCCCCGGGCCTGCTGGTCTCCCGCGACGGCGGGAACAGCTTCACCGAGCGCCGTGACGACGCGGTGCTGAACGCCGAGCCGCTGGCCATGATCCGCCGGAGCAACGGCGAGATCGTCGTCCCCCGCTTCATGCCGGACTGGAACGGCACCGGGCCGGTCATCGTCACCCGCGTCTCGGCAGACCGCGGCCAGACCTGGACCACCCGGAGCGCCGCGGTCACGCCGCCGCCTGGCAAGACGTTCACCACCAACGGGTTCGACAAGGGCATGCGCGTCCACAAGGGCGCCATGGAGCTGCCCGACGGCCGCCTCATCGTCGGTGCCTACGGCAAGTTCGCCGAGGACGCGAAGTGGAGCTCCTTCCTGCTGACCAGCACCGACGGCGGCGCCTCCTGGTCGGTCTGGGGCGTCATCAACGCCGACAACTCGGTCGGCTCCTCCGAGGTCGCGTTCAGCCGCACCAAGGACGGGCGACTGATCGCGGTGCTGCGCGGCGCCCCGGAGTCGATCGGCCTGCTGCAGAGCTACTCCTCCGACGACGGCCGCACCTGGACCACGCCGACCAAGCTGGTCGCGCCGACACCGACGGTCACCGGAGCGGTCGAGCCGTCGCTCGTGCTGCAGCCGAACGGTGTGCTGGTCCTCGCCTATGGCCGCCCGGGCAACCACCTGCTGGTGAGCGCCTCCGGCAACGGTGACGACTGGGGCGGCTACCGCCTGCTCCAGAACAACGTGCCCGCGAAGAACAGCGAGCCCACCTGGGGCAGCAGCGCGAACATGACCATGGTGAGCCTCGACTCCAGCCGCAGCCTGGTCGCCGGCGACACCTGCGCCCCCTGGGGCTGCCAGCCCTACAACGAGACGTACGCTATCTGGGCCCGTCACGTCGACGCCGTGGGCCCGGGCACCGGCAAGATCGACCTGCGGACCCTGGTCGCCCAGGGCAAGGCCAAGATCACCGCCGAGACCGTCGCCGACCCCGGCTTCGAGCAGACCAATCTCACGGGGATGGTCGACGGGTCCGCCGACGTCCACGCAGCGACCCGCGTGAAGGCCGGCTCCAGCATCGTGGTGGAGCTCGACAAGCCCTACCTCATCGACACGGTGGGGCTGCTGCTCCGGCCCGGGGTCAAGCAGAGCGCCAACGTGCAGCTGTCGGAGAACGGCAAGGCCTGGGGCAAGCCCGAGGTCAAGGCGCACGACCGCCTCGGCTACGCACTCGGCTACGACAAGATCCAGCCCACCCTCGCCCGGTTCATCAAGATCAGCCCCGACGGCGCCGGGTTCGACCAGGTGACCGAGCTGGAGCTCTTCAGCGCCGACACCTACACGTTCGAGAACGACCCGGTGAACCAGGCGCCCCGCGGCTGGGTGCAGAACTCGCTGGCCGAGGTCGTCGACGTTGTGCCGAGCAACGGTGAGGTGCGCACCCCTGGGTACCAGTCCCGGCGCGCCCTGCGGCTGTTGGACTTCGCCACCGACGACATGGCGCGCGCCACCCTGGTCTTCGGCCAGCGCCAGGCGGTCACCGTCAGCTACCAGATGATGGGTGTCAACCGGCAGACCGGCACGCTGGTGACGGTGAACGGTGTCGACGCCGCCGGCAAGACGGTGAACACCTGGCACTTCAACATCGACCTCATCAGCGGCAACGTCCGACAGTACGACGGCAAGGCCTGGCAGCCGATCGGGACGGCCACGCCGATGGCTCCGGGTGCGTGGAGGCCGGTGACGATCACGGCCGACACCACGAAGGCCACCATCGCCATCGGGGGTCAGAGCTTCGTCGCCAAGGCACCGAACGGGGCAGCGACCTCGCTCTCCAGCCTGACCTTCGCCTCCAGCGGCACCGCACCCAAGGGCAGCTCGATCTACTTCGACGACGTGCAGGTGAGGTGACCTGCCGCCGCCCGACCGACATCTGATCACCAGCCGCCGCCCAGGTCGCCCACGCGACCTGGGCGGCGGTGCCGTTAGGCTCGGTGCCATGGCCCTCACGACCACCACGCCTGCGCGTCTCGACCCGGTGGTCGAGCATCAGGTGAGGCGCCTGGCGGCCCGGGTCGAGGAGGCCGACGGCGTGGCGCCCCTCAACGAGGAGGCGCTGCTGCACCTCGCCCAGACCGACGTCGACCACGTGCTCGCCGTCGACGACACCGTGGTGGGCTACGGCCAGCACGACCCCCGTACTCGGACCGCTCAGATCTGCGCCGACCCGGCACGTCACGACGAGACCGTACGCGCCGTGCTCGCCGCACTGCTCCCCGCCCACCCCGGCACCGCCGTGTGGTTGTTCGGCGACCGGGCCGACACGCGCCGCGTGCTCACCGGCCAGGGCTTCTCCCCCGCCCGCACGCTGCACCGCATGGACCGTGCCCTCGACGACTCCCCCGCCCCCGAGCCGCCTGCGGGGGTCAGGGTCACCACGTTCCGGCCCGGCGACGAGGGCGCGCTGCTGGCGGTCAACGCCGCAGCCTTCGCGAGCCACCCGGAGCAGGGGGCGCTGACGCTGGCCGACCTGCGGCTCCGGATGGCCCAGGACTGGTTCGACCCCGGCGGTCTGTTCATCGCCTGGAAGGGTGACGACGCCCTCGGGTTCATCTGGACGAAGCGGCACTCCGAGACCCTCGGCGAGGTGTACGTGATCGGCATCTCCCCGGCCGCCGCTGGCCAGGGCCTGGGGCGGACGCTGCTGGCGACGGGCCTCTCCCACCTCGCCGCCATCGGGTGCCGGCAGGGGATGCTCTTCGTCGAGGGCGACAGCGCCACCGCCCACGGCATGTACGAGCGGAGCGGCTTCGCCGTGACCCGTACCGACGTCCTCTACCACCAGGAGGGTGACCCCTCATGACCGAGCAGGCCACCGGCGCGCCCGCGCCCGCCGACGAGACGCCACTGCCCGAGGACCGCTACAGCGACCGGGAGCTGAGCTGGCTGGCGTTCAACGAGCGGGTGCTGGACCTGGCGCGCGACGAGGCACGGATCCCGCTGCTGGAGCGTGCGAGGTTCCTCGCCATCTTCAGCTCCAACCTGGACGAGTTCTTCATGGTCCGGGTGGCCGGCCTGAAGCGGCGCCTGGCGGCGCGCGTGGCCAAGCCGTCGGCCTCCGGCATCCTGCCCCGTGACCTGCACGAGCTGATCCTTAGCCGCACCCGCGAGCTGGTCACCGAGCAGTCGCGCATCTTCTCCGAGGTGGTCCGCCCCGAGCTGGCTCGCAACAACATCCACATCGTCCCCTGGCCCGACCTCACGCCCGACCAGCAGACGCGTCTCACGAAGCTCTTCAACGACCGCATCCTGCCCGTGCTGACGCCCCTGGCGGTCGACCCGTCACACCCGTTCCCGTACATCTCCGGCCTGTCGCTGAACCTGGCCGTGCAGTTGCGCAACCCGGCCACGGGGACCCGGCAGTTCGCACGCATCAAGGTGCCCAACGTGCTGCCGCGCTTCCTGCTCGTCGACGAGGGCAGGTTCGTGCCGCTGGAGGACGTCATCCACGCCCACCTCGACCGGCTCTTCAACGGCATGCAGGTGCTGCGCGTCACGACCTTCCGGGTGACGCGCAACGAAGACGTGGAGGTCGAGGAGGACGACGCTGAGAATCTCCTGTACGCCCTGGAGAAGGAGCTGCTGCGCAGCAAGGTCGGCCGCCCGCCCGTACGTCTCGAGGTCACCGACGACGTCGACGAGGCCATGCTCGACCTGCTGGTGCGAGAGCTCGACATCTCCCCCGCCGAGGTGTTCACGCTGCCCGCGCCGCTCGACCTGCGAGGGCTGTTCTCCCTGGCCGACGCCGATCGCGAGGACCTCTCCTACCCGAGCTTCCTGCCCAAGACCAACCCCCACCTGGCGGAGGTGGAGACGGCGCAGGCCGCCGACCTGTTCACGGCGCTGAAGCGGCGCGACGTGCTGCTGCACCACCCGTACGACTCGTTCGCGACCTCCGTGCAGCGGTTCATCGAGCAGGCAGCGGCCGACCCGCACGTGCTGGCCATCAAGCAGACGCTCTACCGCACCTCGGGCGACTCCCCCATCGTCGACGCCCTCATCGAGGCCGCGCAGACGGGCAAGCAGGTGCTCGCCGTGGTGGAGATCAAGGCCCGGTTCGACGAGCAGGCCAACATCGCGTGGGCGCGCAAGCTGGAGAAGGCCGGCGTGCACGTCGTGTACGGCATGGTGGGGCTGAAGACGCACTGCAAGCTGGCGCTGGTGGTGCGCGACGAGGGCGAGTCCTTGCGCCGCTACGCCCACATCGGCACCGGCAACTACAACCCCAAGACCGCCCGCATGTACGAGGACATGGGCCTGCTGACCTCGAACCCGGTGATCACCGAGGACGTGGCGCGCCTGTTCAACCACCTCTCGGGCATGACGCAGGAGACCAACTACCGTCGCCTCCTGGTCGCCCCCCACGGCGTGCGCAAGGGCCTGCTCGCGATGATCGAGACCGAGATCTCCAACCATCGCGCCGGCCTGCCGTCGGGCGTGAAGATCAAGGTGAACTCCATCGTCGACGAGCAGCTGATCGACGCGATCTACCGCGCCTCGCAGGCTGGAGTGCCGGTCGATGTGTGGGTG
This sequence comes from uncultured Propionibacteriaceae bacterium, assembly GCA_936924635.1. Classification (GTDB taxonomy): domain Bacteria; phylum Actinomycetota; class Actinomycetes; order Propionibacteriales; family Propionibacteriaceae; genus Fen-668. Next base: position 123,447 of record CAKZHP010000132.1, on the reverse strand, counting down.
CGTGGCATCTGCGGGCTGAAGGCAGGAGTGCCCGGCCTGAGCGAGAACGTGCGGGTGCGCAGCATCCTGGGCCGGTTCCTGGAGCACAGCCGCCTGTTCTGGTTCGCGACCGGCGGCCGCGCGACCGTGGGCATCGGCTCGGCCGATCTGATGCATCGCAACCTCGACCGGCGCGTGGAGGTCGTGGTGAAGCTCGCGAACGAGGCGCACATCGCCCAGGTCGAGGAGCTGTTCGCCCTCGCCTTCGACGAGGGCACGGCCGCCTGGCACCTCGGGCCCGAGGGCTGGACCGAGCGCACCAAGGAGGCGGAAGGACGACCGTTGCTCGACCTGCAGGAGCACCTGATCCAGGTCATGGGCGCTCGGAGAGGACCGGCATGAGCCCCAGGTCGAAGAGCTCCGACGGGGTGATCCGGGCCGCCGGTGCGGTCCTCCTCACCGGGCACGGTCTGCGCCGGTCGGTGGCGGTGGTGCACCGGCCGGCGTACAACGACTGGTCGCTGCCGAAGGGCAAGTGCGGCAAGAAGGAGCCGCCGTACGCCGCCGCGGTGCGCGAGGTGGAGGAGGAGACCGGCGTGCGCGTGCGCCTGGGGGCTCCCCTCGCCGACGTCTCCTACCAGGTGCCGAAGGGCCCCAAGGTGGTCAGCTTCTGGGTCGGCCACATCCTGAAGATGTCGCACCGCATGCCCGACGACGAGGTCGACAGCGTCGAGTGGCTGCCGATCGACGAGGCCCGAGAGCGTCTCACCTACCTCGACGAGCGGGCGGTCCTCGACGAGGCCGTCGCGCTGCCCGAGACCGTGCCGTTCATCATCACGCGCCACACCAAGTCCTTGCCGCGCAAGGAGTGGAGCGGGGAGGACCGCAAGCGCCCCATCGACTCCCTCGGCAAGAAGCAGGCCAAGAACCTGGTCGGGCTCTACACCGCGTACGGCATCAGGCAGCTGCGCAGCTCGTCGTCGACGCGCTGCCTGCAGACCCTGGAGCCGTACGCGAACGTGGCGGGCCTCAAGGTGAAGGGTGCCTCGCTGCTGTCGGAGGAGGTCGGCGAGAGCCACCTGGCCGGCGTGGAGCGATTCGTGCGGAAGCTGAGCGTGAAGGCCGGCCGCGAGCAGGTGCCCACGGTGGTGTGCGGCCATCGGCCGGTGCTGCCGGCCATGCTGGCAGGCGTCGACATCCCGAACGAGCCGATGGTTCCTGGCGCCTCCTTGGTCGTGCACGTGGACGACGACGGTCTCGTCGCCGCCCACGAGTGGCACCTCCCGGTGCCGCAGGGATGAGGCTCAGCGGTCGCGAGAGCTGAGCACGCAGAATTCGTTGCCCTCCGGGTCGGCCAGCACCGTCCAGGTCGCCTCGTCGGTCTGGCCGACCTCGACGCGGGTCGCACCGCGCTCCAGCAGACGTGCGATCTCGGCGTCCCGGTCCTGACTGGTGTGGGGGGCGAGGTCGATGTGCAGCCGGTTCTTCACGGTCTTGCCCTCCGCGACAGGGACGAAGACCAGACCGGTGCCGGCTCGGAGCCAGGTGTCGAGGTCGGCCACCGGCTCCTCGGTGACCCACTCCGGGACGACAGACACCTCCTCGTCGTTCTCGAAGACGATGTGCCACCCCAGCGTCTCGGCCCACCAGCGGGCCTGGGCAGCGATGTCACGGCAGTCGACCACGGTCGTGTAGTAGCGCAGAGCCATGGCGAGACCCTATGTCCCCTCCCGTCCGCGGGGGGTACGGGCGCATCACCCCTAGGTGGGTCGGTGTCCGGGGCGTCCCCGCGTAGCGGCCACCCTTACGGGGCGCCGCTGCGACAGGAGTGTGGTGACGGGAGGATGGGCCGCTCTACCCTCCCCCTGGGAGACGGGGCCCGGCCCGCCCTCTCCCGCTGGCCCAGCTGGCATCGGGAGACACACGTCCCGACGGGTCGAACGACCGAGGAGGCGATGAATGACCTTGCCGAGCGCGCTCACGTCCAGCGACGGCCCCCTGCTGTGCTTCTCCCACCTGCGGTGGGACTTCGTGAGGCAGCGGCCGCAGCACCTGATGACGCGCGCGGCTCGGCAGCAGCGGGTCTTCTTCTGGGAGGAGCCCATCCCCACCTCCCACGACCTGCCCTACCTCGAGCACCACGACTTCCCCGCCGACGGCGTGGTCGCCCTCCGCCCCCGCACCCCCGACACCTGGACCGAGACCGAGCAGCTGCAGGGGCTGCGTGGGCTGCTGGAGGCATTCGCCCGCACGGCCCTGCCCGAGCCCGCGGTGCACTGGTACTACTCGCCGCTGATGCGTGAGATCGGCGAGGCCATCCCCGCCCGGGCGGTGGTCTTCGACTGCATGGACGAGCTCAGCGCGTTCGCCGGTGCCGACCCGCGCCTCGTCACCGCCGAGTCACGTCTGATGTCGTCGGCCGACGTGGTCTTCACCGGTGGCCGCAGCCTGTACGAGGCGCGCAAGGACCGGCACCCGAACGTGCACCTGCTGCCGTCGTCGGTGGACGCCGCGCACTTCGCCCAGGCCCGTACGCAAGGCGTGGCGGAGCCTGCCGACCAGCGGAAGCTGCCCCGACCGCGGGTCGGCTACGTCGGCGTCATCGACGAGCGCGTCGACCTCGACCTGGTCGCGGCCACGGCCGCCGCGCTCCCGGACTGGGCCGTGGTCATGGTGGGCCCGGTCGTGAAGATCGACCCGAAGACGCTCCCGCAGGCTCCGAACCTGCACTGGCTGGGCGGCAAGAAGTACGACGAGCTGCCCGCGTACCTGGCCGGCTGGGACGTCGCCATGATGCCGTTCGCCATGAACGAGGCCACCCGGTTCATCTCCCCCACCAAGACGCCGGAGTACCTGGCCGCCGGGCGGCCCGTGGTCTCGACGCCGGTCGCCGACGTCGTCAGCACCTACGGCGACCTGGACGCGGTCGCCATCGCGGCCGACGCCGACGCCTTCGCCGGCGCGATCCGCCGCCAGCGCGACCTCGGCGCCACCGACGGCTGGCTCGACCCGGTGGACGAGCGCCTGCGCCAGATGTCGTGGGACGCGACGTTCGCCACCATGCGCGCCGAGCTCGACGCCGCCCTGGCCGCCCCCGCCCGTACGCCCCGTCGCCTCTCCCGCCCCGGCCCCGACGTGCTGGTGGTCGGTGCCGGCTACGCCGGCGCGGTGATGGCGGAGCGGTTCGCCCGCAGCGGCCGCACCGTACGCGTCGTGGACCGCCGGCCCCACATCGGCGGCAACGCGTACGACGCGCTCGACGAGGCGGGCGTGCTCGTGCACCCGTACGGTCCGCACATCTTCCACACGAAGGACTCCCACGTCGTCGAGTACCTGTCGCGGTTCACCGGCTGGCGTCCGTACGAGCACCGCGTGCTGGCGTCGGTCGGCGACAAGAAGCTGCCGATCCCGATCAACCGCACCACCCTCAACGAGCTCTACGACCTCGACCTGCGCACCGAGGAGGAGGCCGCGGAGTTCCTGGCGCGGCGGGCCGCGCCGCGCGACGTCATCCGCACCTCCGAGGACGTGGTGGTGAGCCAGGTCGGGCAGGACCTCTACGAGAAGTTCTTCCAGGGCTACACGCGCAAGCAGTGGGGTCTCGACCCGTCGCAGCTCGACAGCAGCGTCACCTCGCGCGTGCCGACGCGCACGAGCACCGACGACCGGTACTTCACCGACCGCTTCCAGGCGATGCCCGACCAGGGCTACACGGCGATGTTCGAGAACATCCTCGACCACCCCAACATCACGGTGGAGACCGGTTGCGAGTACGCCGACGTGGCCGACATGCCCGTGCACCACACCGTCTTCACCGGGCCTGTGGACGAGTACTTCGGCTACCGCCTGGGCCGTCTGCCGTACCGCAGCCTGCAGTTCACGCACGAGACGCACGACGTCGAGTGGTGGCAGCCGGTCGCGGTGGTCAACTACCCCGACCCGGCCGTCCCGTACACGCGGGTCACCGAGTACAAGCACCTCACCGGCCAGCGCCACGAGCGCACGAGCATCTCCTACGAGTTCCCCTCGGCCGAGGGCGACCCGTACTACCCGATCCCGCGCGAGGAGAACAAGCAGCTGTACGCGCAGTACGCCGCACTCGCCGAGGCGGAGAAGGACGTCACGTTCGTGGGCCGTCTCGCCACGTACCGCTACCTCAACATGGACCAGGTCGTGGCGCAGGCGCTGGACACGTTCGCGGAGCTCGAGGGCACCGCGACGCGTACGGCGTAGTGGTCGCTGACGCTCCACGGGACCCCGCCGGCACGGCCTGGCCGAGACGGGTGCTGGTCGTCTGCTGGTGGCTCGGGCCGGAGGTGGAGACCGATGTCCGGCAGCTCGCGGCGCACCTCGACCCGGCCCGTCACGCCCTCGACGTGGTGGTGTGCATGCGGCGAGAGGGCGCCCCGGCGGCCTGGCCGCTCACGGGTGTGCGGGTGGACACCATCCCGTACACGCTGTCGTTCGAGGACACCATCGCCTACCTGTGCTCGGTGATCCCCGCGTACGACGTCGTGGTGCCGTGCCAGGACCCGCCTGACCTGTACGCGGCGCTAGAGCTGCTCGCGCACCGCCCACCCCTGGTCGCCCCCTCATCGGCCGAGAGCGGCTCGAGGTGGGCGGCCGTGGTCGCGGCACTGGCTGTCGAGCAGCCACGGGCACCGGCGCCCGGAGTGTTCGCGTCGTTCGTCCAGGGTGGCTTCGAGTGCTCCAGCCATCGCCGCCACGTGGACCGGCAACGGGTCGACGTGATCGCCGCGACCCAGCACGACGCGCGAGCCGCCGAGGACTACCGGCTGCTGGCGCGGCACGGGATCCTGACCGTCCGCGACGGGGCTCGCTGGCACCTCATCGAGGGGTCAGGGAACGGTCGCCGAGACTTCGGCAGCCTGGACCGCCAGCTCGATGCGGCGGCTCAGACGGGCACGCAGGTGATCTGGGACCTCGTCCACTACGGGTGGCCCGACGACGTCGACGTCTGGGGGCCCGGGTTCGTGCCACGGCTCGTCGAGTACGCGGTCGCGACAGCCTCCCGCATCGCGAACCGGACGCCGGGCCCCCACTGGTTCGCCCCCGTCAACGAGATCAGCTTCTTCTCGTGGGGCGGTGGCGAGGTGGCGTACCTGAACCCGTTCGTCCGGCGCCGCGGCACGGAGCTCAAGGTCCAGCTGGTGCGGGCGGCGATCGGAGCGGCCCGCGCGGTGCGCGAGGTCGTGCCCGACGCCAGGTTCGTGCAGCCAGAGCCGCTGGTCCACGTCGCTGCGACGTCGCGCGACGACGCCGAAGCCGCGTTCTGGCAACGGCAGGCCCAGTTCGAGGCGTGGGACATGCTCAGCGGCCGGGCGTGGCCCCAGCTCGGTGGCAGCTCCGACCTGCTCGACGTGGTGGGCGTGAACTACTACCACGACAACCAGTGGCTCCACGGGGGGCCGCACCTGCAGCCGGGCGACCCACGGCGCCGGCCGTTCGCCGACCTGCTCGCGGAGGTGTACGGGCGGTACGGACGCCCTGTGCTGGTGTCGGAGACCGGCATCGAGGGAGATGTCCGGGCGGCCTGGTTCACCGATATCTGGGAGCAGGTCGCCCTCGCCCGGTCGCGCGGGGTGCCGGTGGAGGGGATCTGCCTCTACCCGGTGCTCGGTCACCCCGGCTGGGATGACGAACGATACTGCCCCAACGGGCTCCTGGAGCTTCTCCCGACCGGCGACCGCCAGGTGCACGAGCCGCTCGCCGACGCTGTCGGGAGGCTGACCTCGGCGAGCAGCCGCGGCCGCTGACGGCCCCCCACGGTCTCGGAACAGAACCGCCGCGATCGTCGGGTCCAGCCCGGGAACCCCCCGGGCTGGACCCGGCCGAGCCTCAGACCGCGACCGAGCTGCTGGCCCCAGCCAAGGAGCGGTGCGGCGAGAGTGGGGCCTGGTCGAGGAGACCCCGCTTGTGCGCCCAGAGCAGCGCCTGGCTGCGGGTGGTGACGTTCATCTTGCGGTAGGCCGAGCGGATGTACGACTTCACCGAGTTGATGCTGAGGCAGCTGATGTCGGCGATCTCCCGGTTCGAGAGGCCCTGGGCGATCAAGCAGACCACCTCCGACTCGCGCACCGTCAGCCCGTCAGGGCGTCCGCTCCAACCGATCTGCTCGGCCGGCCGGCTGGCGACCCGGTCGCCACGCCTGATCCGCACGAGGGCGTCGATCAGGTCACGGCCACCCATCTCCTTGGACAGGTAGCCCTGCACGCCGTACTGGTTGGCCCGCTGCATCAACGCGGGGCTGAGGTCCCAGGTGTAGATGCAGACGCGGCGGGCCCGCGGGTCCTCCAGGAGCTCACCCACACGCTCCCAGCGGTTGCGCCCGCCCAGCTGCGGGTCGAACAGCATGACATCGAGCTCGGTCGCCCGCTTCTCGGGGATCATCGACACCCAGGTCGAGTAGCCGGCGAGCATCTCCGCCAGGCCGCGCGTGGTGACCTCGCAGTCGTCGTGGAGCGCCAGCGTGATCGGTGCGCCGGGGCGGTGGGGGACCGACGCGAGCTGCGCGGCAGAAACGCCTGGATACCGGTTCATGGAAACTTCTTTCGTCGAAGCGTCCAGAAACGGGGTCCGGGCTTCTGGGGGCTGCACCTGATCCTCGCACGAATCTGAGGCGGAGCGCACCACTCTGCGTGCCGCAGCTCGCTCTCTCGCCCTTTCGGGGGGGCCGCACCAAGGGGAAAACGCGCTCGACATCGCTATTTCCGAGGAGCTGATCAATTCATCATCACTGATCGTCTCATCACCATGACTGACTGATGAAATCCTCACCTTTCGGCCCGAAAAGGGGTCTGTCGGCAATGCGCCCTTCGCCATCAGCGGTCGACGCGCGCCGAGCCACCCCCGGCGAGCTTGAGGACCTCCTTGACCGTGGCCATCGACGTGTCACCGGGGGTCGTCATCGCCAGGGCACCGTGCGCGGCCCCGTACTCGACGCAGGTCTGCAGCGGCTCACCGCTCAGCAGCCCGTAGACCAGGCCCGACGCGAACGAGTCGCCGCCGCCGACGCGGTCCATGATCTCCAGCGCGTCACGCTGCGTGGACTGCACCAGGCCCTCGTCCTTCGACCACGCCAGCGCACCCCAGTCGTTCACCGTGGCGGAGCGCACCGAGCGCATGGTGGTGGCGATCACCTGGAAGTTGTCGTACGCCTTCGACACCCGCTCGATCATCGCCCCGAACTGGTCGACCGGCAGCTCTGTCAGTCCCTCGTCGACGCCCTCGATCTCGAAGCCGAGCGAGGCGGTGAAGTCCTCCTCGTTGCCGATCATCACGTCGACGTACGGCGCGATGGCCTGGTTCACCTCCTGCGCCTTCGCGGTGCCGCCGATCGACTTCCAGAGGCTGGGGCGGAAGTTGAGGTCGTAGGAGACGACGGTGCCGTGCCTGCGGGCCGCCTGCACCGCCTCGATGGCGACCTCGGCGGTCGACTCCGACAACGCCGCGAAGATGCCGCCCGTGTGCAGCCAGCGGGCGCCCAGCTCGCCGAACAGGTGGTCCCAGTCCACGTCGCCTTGCCGCAGCTGCGAGACCGCGGTGTTGCCACGGTCGGACACGCCCACCGCGCCGCGGACGCCGAACCCACGCTCGGTGAAGTTGAGACCGTTGCGCACCGTGCGGCCCACCCCGTCGGAGTCGACCCAGCGGATGTGGGAGGTGTCCAGGCCGCCGGTGAGGATGAAGTCCTCGACCAGGCGACCCACCTCGTTGTCGACGAGCGCGGTGACCACAGCACCTCGCAGCCCGAAGACGCGGCGCAGGCCGCGAACCACGTTGTACTCACCGCCGCCCTCCCAGGCGGAGAAGCGCCTGGCGGTGCGGATGCGACCCTCCCCCGGGTCGAGGCGGAGCATCACCTCCCCCAGCGCGACGGCGTCGTAGCGGCACTCCTCGGCGGGGCGGAGGGTCAGGCTCATGGTCGGTCTCCTCGGGTTGCGGGTCAGAGGGCGGCGACGGCGTCGACGGCCTCGCGGCACAGACGGGTCACCTCGTCGAAGCGGCCGGCCCTGATCTCCTTGACAGGGACCATCCACGACCCGCCCACGGCGGGCACGCACGGCAGGGACAGGTAGTCGGCCAGGTTGGCGGTGGTCACACCCCCGGTGGGCACGAAGCGCATCGCCCCGAAGGGCGCCGCCAGGGCCTTGATCGCGGCGGAGCCCCCGTACACGTTGGCCGGGAAGAACTTGACCGTGTCGAGGCCCAGCGCGATGGCCTCCATGATCTCGCTGGGCGTCACGGCGCCCGGCACCACGGGGACCCCGGCGGCCTGTGCGGGGCGGACCACGTCGGCGCGCAGCCCTGGGGAGACGATGAACCGGGCGCCGGCACCCAGGGCCTGGTGCACCTGGTCGGGGGTCACCACCGTGCCCGCCCCGACGAGAATCCCTTCGACCTGGCTCATCTCGGCGATGGCCTCGGCCGCGGCTGCCGTACGGAACGTCACCTCCGCGACCGGGAGGCCTCCTGCGACCATGGCCTCCGCGAGCGGGCGGGCCTGGGCGGCGTCCTCCACGACGACGACGGGCACGATGCGGTGGGCGAAGACGTCTCCGGCGGTGGTCACGACGGGGCTCCTCTGCGGGTCACGGGCTCGCATGTCAGCCTAGTGCCAGTCACCGCGCACGGGTAGCGCTTTCCGGCGGCCGGGGGGACCCGTGGGGGCAGACCCGTGGGGAGGAGGAACCCTTCCCGCTACTGTGACCGCATGGTCACGCTGAGCGATGTCGCCCGGGCGGCGGGGGTCTCGCTGTCCACGGCCTCCCGTGCGATCAACGGCAGCCGCGACCGCACCGTCAACCCGGCGCTGCGGGAGAAGGTGCTCGCCGCCGCAGCCGAGCTGCGCTACTCCCCCAACGCTGCCGCGCAGGCGATCGCCCGGGGGCGCACCCAGAGCCTGTCGCTGGTGGTCCACGACATCACCGACCCCTATTTCTCCTCGATCGCCGCAGGCGTCACCGCCACCGCCCGCGCGGCCGGGTCGAGCGTGCTGCTGGGCGTCACGAACCACGATCCGGACGAGCTGATCCGGCAGGTCGACCAAGCACGCAGCCAACGTTCGCAGGCCCTGGTGCTGGTCGGCTCCCTGTACGACGACGCGGATCTCCAGGCCCGCCTGCTCAGCGCTGTCGGCGAGTTCCGCGGCGCCGCCGACGGGGGCACGGCACTGGTCGGGCAGCCGCTCGACGGCGTCCGCACCATCCAGCCGGCGAACCGGGCCGGCGCCGCAGACCTCGCGCGAGCCCTGCTCGGGCAGGGCCATCGCCGGTTCGCGCTCCTGACCGGCCCGGAGACGCACCTGACCAGCCGAGACCGGGCCGAGGGGTTCATCGTGGGGCTGCGAGACGCGGGCACGGTAACCTCCCGGGTGGCGACGACGTTCGACCGGGACGGTGGCTTCGCCGCGATGACCCGGCTGATCGATGCCGGCGACCTGCCCGACGTGGTCTTCGCGGCGACCGACGTGATGGCCGTCGGAGCGCTGGCGGCCTGCCGGGAGGCCGGGCTCGAGGTGCCGCGCGACGTCGGTGTCGCCGGGTTCGACGACATCCCCACGCTGCGTGACTACGTGCCCTCGCTGAGCACCGTGCGCGTGGACCTGCACCGACTGGGCAGGCTCGCGGGAGAGATCGCCCTGACCGACACCGGCCCCGACGCGCAGGAGGTCGGCACCGAGGTGCAGCTGCGGGAGTCGACGCGCCGGAGCTGAGGTGGTGGCGGTCTTGACGAGCCTCGCTGCCGGTCCCTACGCTGGAAAGCGCATTCCACCCCCGATCCGCCGACGCACCCGAACAACGAGGAGACGCCCGTGACCACCACCCTGCGCATCGCCATGAACGGCGTCACCGGACGCATGGGGTACCGGCAGCACCTGGTGCGCTCGATCCTGCCTATCCGCGAGCAGGGCGGCGTACGGCTGGAGGACGGCTCGACCGTGCAGGTGGAGCCGGTGATCGTGGGGCGCAACGAGGACAGGCTGCGCCAGATCGCCGACGATCACGGCATCGAGTCGGTCTCCACCGACACCGACGGCTGCATGGAGGCCGACGACGTCGACATCTACTTCGACGCCCAGTCGACCAGCCGCCGCTACGACGCGCTCACCCGAGCCATCAACGCCGGCAAGCACATCTTCACGGAGAAGCCGACGGCCGAGACCCTGGAGCAGGCCGTCACGCTGGCCCGCCTCGCCAAGGACAAGGGCATCACCGACGGCGTGGTGCACGACAAGCTGTACCTGCCGGGTCTGGTGAAGCTGCGTCACCTCGTGGAGCAGGGCTTCTTCGGCCGGATGCTCTCGATGCGAGGCGAGTTCGGCTACTGGGTCTGGGAGGGCACCGACAAGCCCGCGCAGCGCCCGAGCTGGAACTACCGCACCGAGGACGGTGGCGGCATCACGACCGACATGTTCCCGCACTGGAACTACGTGATCGAGGGGATCGTCGGGCGCATCACGGACGTGTACGCCACCACGGTCACCCACATCCCGGAGCGTGTGGACGAGAACGGGCAGACCTACAAGGCCACGGCCGACGACGCGGCGTACGCGATCTTCTCGGTGGAGACCCCCGCCGGCGATCGGGTGGTGGTGCAGCTGAACTCCTCATGGGACGTGCGGGTGCACCGGGACGAGCTGGTCGAGTTCCAGGTCGACGGCACCGGCGGCTCGGCCGTCGCGGGGTTGCGTGGCTGTGTCACCCAGGCGCGCGGCGAGACGCCGACCCCGACCTGGAACCCCGACCTGCCGGACCTGAACGCGTACCTGACGCAGTGGACGCCGGTCACCGAGGCCGAGCTCGAGAACGGTTTCAAGCTGCAGTGGGAGGAGTTCATCCGCGACGTCGTGGCCGGTCGCAAGCACCGGTACGACCTGCTGTCGGGTGCTCGCGGCGTGCAGCTGGCCGAGCTCGGCCTGCGCTCCAGCGCCGAGGGCCGTCGGCTCGACGTGCCCGAGATCACGCTGTGACCGACCTCTCCCGGCTCTCGCTCAACACCGCGACCGCCAAGAACAACACGCTGGCCGAGTGCGTCGAGGCGGCGTCACGGGCCGGTCTGGGAGCCGTGGGCCCGTGGCGGGACCGGGTGCAGGAGGTGGGCGTCGAGGCCGCGGCGCGGATCATCCGGGACGCGGGGCTGCGGGTGTCCACGCTGTGCCGGGGCGGGTTCATCACCGCGAGCGACTCGGTTGCCGTCGAGCGGGCCATGGCCGACAACCGGGTGGCGATCGACGAGGCAGCGGCGCTCGGGGCGCCCGAGCTGGTGATGGTGGTCGGGGGGCTGCCGGCGGCGTACGGGCTGATGGGGCTCCCGAGCACGGGTGTGGATGCGGGTGACAAGGACCTGGTCGCGGCCCGGCAGCGGGTCGCGGACCGGGTCGGGGAGCTGGTCGGCTACGCGCAGGCACGGGATGTACGGATCGCGCTGGAGCCGATGAACCCGCTGTTCACGGCCGACCGCGGCGTCTGCACCACGATCGGCCAGTCGTTGGACTGGGCCGCCGACCACCCCGCCGAGGCCGTCGGCGTCGTCATCGACACCTACCACGTGTGGTGGGACCCGGACCTGCAGGCCGCCATCGCCAGGGCCGGGCGCGAGGGCCGCATCAGCAGCTATCAGGTGTGCGACTGGACGCTGCCCCTGGCGCCGAACACCCTGAACTCCCGCGGCTGGATGGGAGACGGCTTCATCGACTTCCCGACCATCACCGGCTGGGTCGCCGAGGCCGGCTACACCGGCGACATCGAGGTGGAGATCTTCAACGAGCAGATCTGGGCGCAGGGCGCACCAGCGATCGTGTCCACCATGGTCGAGCGGTACGCCGACCTGGTGCTCCCGCACCTGGGCTGACGGCCTCCATCATGGGGTCGTGAGCAACGCACCGGAGTGGCAGGGCTACCAGGAGGCGCCCGAGGTACCTCTCGACAACCGCCTGGTGTACCCGCAACGAGGCCGCGCGACACCCGACCGCCGCATGCCACCGAGGGCGACAAGGTCGAGACCGCGCGTCTGTCCTGGGAGGAGGGCGGCGTGCGGCACGACCTGCCGTTGGGCCCGGTCTCGGTGGGCAGGCTGCGCTCCCAGCTGGAGGCGTACGGGCCCGTCGTGGCGCTGGCACCGTTGTCGACGGTCACGCGCGCCGGGCAGACCCTCGTGCTGCGCCGCAACGAGGACCGGGCGGTGGGCACGGCCCGCTCTGGGTCCGTCCGGGCCCGGGGGACGGCCGTGGCCTGGGCCCAGACCGTGGGGGCCCTCGTCTTCGGCGTCGCGCTCATGCTCCCTCCGCTGGCGGGCGCAGGGTGGTTGTGGTGGCTGGCGGCAGGGGCTGTCGTGGCGGCAGGGATCGTGAGCCTGATCGAGCGGATCGCTGGAGTCGTGGCGCGCACCGACCCCGAGTGCCTGGAGCTCACGGATGCCAGCCCTGTGAAGCAGTACCGCAGCGACTCGGCCCGCACCACACGGCTGCGCTGGTCTGAGCTGGCGACGTTGCGGATCGGGAACACCCGGGGCGACTCGCCCTCCGCCACCACCTGCCGCCTGGAGTGGCGCACTCGCAGCGACGGTCGCGGGGCGCGGGACCTGGGAGCCGTGCGCGCTGAGTCTCTGATCGACTTCCTCCGCGAGCACCACCCCGACGGCTTCGACGTCGAGCTCCCGTAGCCCTGCTAGCCGCGCCCCGCCTTCCGCCAGGCGTCGACGAGGGTCTCGGTGACCCGTACGGTCTCGCGGCAGCCGTCGGTGTCCACGGCCGGGTCACCGCCGGTGAGGAAGGCCAGGATCTCGGCCGCGGCACCGTCGAAGTATCCGGGGCCGGTGACGACCTCCGGCTCGTGACGAGTCCCGTCGGTCCCCGTCCACCAGAGCGCGAACGGGGCGTCGGGCTGGTCGACCCACTCGAGGCGGCACCCGATGCCCGCCCTGCTGCTCTGGCCGAGCAGCCGGTCGCCGTACGCCTCCACGCGCACCTCGTCGGCCCAGAACCCGGCCAGCAGCTCCACCGTGTGCACGCCGTAGAACCAGGCACCCGCGTACGGACTGGCGGGCTCAGCCTTGCCCGAGGCACCCACCTCGGCGAGCCGCCCGGCGGCCCGCGCCAGCTCCACCTCGGCCCGCCACTGCGCGACCACCGGCAGGAACCGCAGCGCCGAGAACGAGGTCACCGCCCCTCCCCCGGCCGCCGCAGCCTGCAGGATCGCCTCGGCGTCGGCCGTCCCCGCGGCCAGCGGCTTGTCGACGAAGACCCGCAGCCCTGCCCCGAGCACGGGCAGCGCGAGCTCGGCGTGCCGCCTGGCGTCGCGAGTGAAGATGGCCACGGCGTCCACCCGGTCCACGAGCGCGGCGATGTCTCCCACCGCCTCCACGCCGGCCACCGGGTCGCCCTCCCCCGGCAGCGTGGCCGCCAGCGTCACGTCAGGCCTCCCGGCGACGTACCCGATGAGCTCCGCCGCGTGCGTGCTCTCCGTGCCGACGATGCCCAACCGCGTGCTCATGACGCTCCTCTCCGACCTGCACCTCCGGCCCGGATAAAGATTGGGCCGCGCCTCTAGACCTGGTGGCATCCGGTCGCTACTGTCTCACACGATCTGTAGAAAAGGTTTTCGGCGTTCCGGTCGTACGGCCGTCGCCGCCGTCCCACGGAGGTTCCATGAAGCTGCACCTCGCCGCCACCAGCACGGTCCTGACCCTCGCCCTCGCTGCCGCCGGGTGCAGCTCGTCCTCGACCGGCACCGGCGCCTCGACGGACGCGAAGTCCACCGTCACGATCTGGATGTACCCCGTCATCGCCGACGCGGCCAAGAGCCAGACCTTCTGGCAGGACACCGAGAAGGACTTCGAGGCGAAGAACCCCAACGTCGACCTCGCCATCGAGCTGCAGCCGTGGGACGGCCGAGACGAGAAGATCGCCACCGCGATCGCCTCGGGCAAGGGCCCCGACTTCGTGGTGATCGGCCCCGACCAGCTCCCGCAGTACCAGTCAACCGGCGGTCTGAAGTCCGTCAAGGGCGGCATCGAGGACCAGAGCAAGTTCCTCGCGTCCGGCATCAAGGCCGCCACCGTCGGCGGCGACATCTACGGCGTGCCGATCTACCACACCATCACCACCACGGTCTACAACAAGAAGGCCCTCACCGACGCCGGCGTGACCACCCCACCCGCGACGTGGGACGAGATCAAGGCCGCCGCTCCGAAGCTGGCCGCCAAGGGCGTCGCGGTCATGGACTACTCCGGCTCGCCGCAGACCACCCTCAACCTGACCTACTACCCGCTGCTGTGGCAGGCGGGCGGCACGGTGTTCTCCGCCGACGGCAAGACGGTGGCGTTCAACAGCGCCGAGGGCAAGAAGGCCCTCCAGTTCCTCGTCGACCTGAAGGCCGTCAACGGCCTGCCCGCCGACGCGGCCACCAAGACCAACAAGGTCGAGGGCTCGGGGCTCACCACCGGCAAGGTGGCGATGACGTACAGCGCCGTCAAGACCGAGGCCGTCACCATGCAGAAGGCGCTGGGCGCCGAGAACGTCGGCGTGGGGGCCCCGCTCCAGGGCAGCAAGCAGGCCACCTTCGGCCTGCCCGGCCTGCTGACCCGTACCTCGATCAGCAAGAACGACAGCGCCGCCAACACCGTGGCGAAGTACTTCGGCGCCGCCGACTTCCAGGCCAAGCTGTCGAACGCCTCCGGCTTCTTCCCGGCCCGCTCCGACGCCACGCTCGACTCCACCGACCCGCTCAACGCCCCCTTCCAGAAGGCCCTGGAGCAGGCCAACAGCGGCGAGGTCAACCCCAAGTCGCGTCAGGTGATGGCCGCGCTCGCACCGCACATCCAGGCCGCTCTGCAGGGCACCAAGTCCGTCGACCAGGCCCTGGCCGACGCCGAGAAGGAGTGCAACTCCCTGCTGAAGTCCTGACCCTCGACGCCTGGAGGCCCGCCTCATGCAGCTCACCGCCACCGCGCGCCGCAACGCCTGGGCCGGTGTCCTCTTCATCGCCCCGATGCTCGTCCTGTTCGTGGTGTTCCGCCTCGTGCCCAGCCTGGGCGCGGTCGGGCTGAGCTTCACGAACTACAAGATCAGCGGTGAGTACGAGGTCGTCGGGCTCAAGAACTACAGCGACTTCTTCGCCAGCGAGGTCGCCATGAACGCATTCAGGACGACGTTGCTGTACGCGGTCATCTACGTCCCGATGATGCTTCTCGTCGCCCTGACGACGGCACTGGTGCTCAACAGGATCGTCTGGGGGTCGGGCCTGTTCCGCAGCGCCCTGTTCCTCCCGTACGTCACCTCGTTCGTGCTGGCCGGCATCATCTGGACGTGGCTGCTGGGCACCGCAGGCCCCATCAACGAGCTCATCGTCCGCACGGGGCTCAGCCCGCTGGGATTCCTCACCGGCAGCCAGCCGATGGTGCTCACCAGCCTGGCAGTGGTGTCGGTGTGGCGGGGCTTCGGCTACTCCATGCTGATCCTCTTGGCGGGCCTGAAGACGATCCCCGAGGAGCTGTACGAGGCCTCCAGCCTCGACGGCGCCGGCTGGTGGGCGCAGCTGTGGCGGATCACGCTGCCGCTGCTGCGCCCCTCGCTGTTCTTCGTGCTGGTCATCGAGACCATCGCGGCGTTCCAGGTCTTCGACACGGTCTACGTGATGACCGGCGGTGGCCCGGCCCGCGCCAGCTACAGCCTCGTCTACCACCTCTACGAGAGCGGCTTCCGGTTCTTCAAGTTCGGGTACGCCTCAGCGGTCGGTGTCGTGCTGTTCGCCATCGTGCTGCTGATCTCGCTCGTCCAGCGGTGGCTCCTCGACCGGGAGGGTTCCTGATGCGCCGCCTCACCTGGGCCCACCTCCTGGCCCCGATCTTCGCCGTGGCCACCGTGCTGCCCTTCCTGGCCGTGGTGATCCTCGCCCTGAGCCCGCCCAGCGCGCCCACGATCCCGCAGACCTGGCCGGCCAGCCTCACGCTGGAGAACCTCACGGCCACGGTGTCGGCCGGCAGCTTCGTGCGCTGGACGGTCAACTCCTTCATCTATGCCGGCGTCTCGGTGGTCGTGATCCTGCTGACCGCCGCGATGGCCGGGTACGCGTTCGCGAAGAAGCGCTTCCCGGGGCGCACCGTGATCTTCTGGTCGTTCCTGGCCACGCTCATGGTGCCCACCCAGGCCACGCTGATCCCGATGTTCCTGCTCGTCGCGAAGCTCGACGGCGTGGACACGTTCTGGGGGCTGATCGTGCCGACGCTGGCCAACAGCCAGGCGGTCTTCCTGATGCGCCAGTTCATCCGTGACCTGCCCGACGAGCTCTTCGACGCCGCGCACGTCGACGGGGCCGGCGAGTGGCGCATCTTCTGGCAGATCGTGCTGCCGCTCACCCGACCGATCCTCGCCACGCTCGGCATCTTCGTGTTCCTGTGGCACTGGAACGACTTCCTGTGGCCGTTGGTGATGGCGCAGTCCAACGAGATGCGGGTGCTCACCGTCGGCCTGTCGACCCTGAACACCGAGACGGTCCCGACGGCCCAGGTGATGGCCGGTGCGCTGATCACGGTGATCCCCTGCCTGGTGATCTTCTTCGCCCTGCAGCGCCACCTGGTGTCCTCCATCGCAGCCACGGGCATCAAGGGCTGACGATGCACGCCGACCTCGTCGTCCACGACCTGAACCGGGTGCTCGGCACCCTCCCGTTCGAGCCGTCACCGACCCCCACCGCGGCACTGCTGCGTGCCGACCTGAGCGAGCTCGGCGTGGCGGGGTGCTCGGCCGTGCTGTCTGGCCAGCTGTACGGAGACCCGGCAGGGGGCGGCGGGGACGCGACCTGGCCGGCGCTGGTGGCCGGTCTGGGCCCCCAGGAGACGAAGCCGCGCGTGGTACCCGTGCCCGTCGTCGTCCCCGCCGCGGGCGGCTGGCCGGGCGACCCCGCGGAACTGATGAGCGGCGGCGTACGGCTGGTGCGTGCCTGCCCCACCCGCCACCGCTGGGACGTGGACTCCCCCGCCGCCGGGCGCTGGTGGGAGACGCTCGCCGAGGCGGGCTGTGCGGTCTGCGTCGAGGTCGAGGAGGTCGGCTTCGGCGGGCTGCGAGCCTGGGCACGGTCGTTCCCCAGCCTGAGGCTGGTCGCGCTGAACCCCGGGTACCGCGAGCTGCGACGCTGCGCCGAGCTGCTGGAGGTCACCGAGAACGTGGTCGTCGAGACCGGCAGCCTCAACGTCGCCGGAGGGGTCGAGTGGCTGGCCGCCGAGGCCGGGGCCGGCCGGCTGGCGTACGGCAGCGGCGGCCCGGTGCGCGACGACGCCGGCTCGGTCTGGCTGCTGCGTCATCTCGAGCTACCCCGGGAGCAGGTCGACCGCATCGCGCACGGCACCGCGTACGAGATCGTGGGGGCTGACGCGTGAGGATCCTGGACGCGCATGCCCATCTCGGCACCTGGGGTGACTTCTTCCTGCCGCAGCCCGGCGCGGACTGGTTCGTCGCCGCCCTGGAGAGCGCGGAGGTGGAGGCCGCTGGGGTCTCCCACCTGCTGGGCGTGGGTCACGACGCGCTGACCGGCAACCAGCTGGCCCTGGACGCCGCGCGCCGGCACCCCGGCCGACTGTACGTCTGGCTCGTCTTCTCCCCGCACGACCCCGACGCGCTCCCCCGCCTGCGGGACCAGCTCGACGAGCCCGGCGTCTGGGGGATCAAGATCCACCCCGACACCCACCAGGTGCGGCTGGATGATCCAGCGTACGAACCGGTGCTCACGCTCTCATCCGGCGCGGGTGTGCCCGTGCTCACCCATACCCAGGGCCTGTCCCCGTGGAGCGACCCCTCCCTGGCTGCTGTGGTCGCCGACCGCCACCCGGCGCCCCTGCTGATGGGGCACGGCGGGCTCTGGCCAGACCATCTGCTCCCGACCGCGCGGCTCGCCGCGGCCCGCGACAACCTGTACGTGGAGACCGCCAGCTCGCGCCTCACCCGTCACTGGCTGACCCGGGTGGTCGCCGAGGCGGGCGCTGACAAGGTCCTCTACGGCAGCGACGCGGTGTTCCTGGACCCGCGCACCGCCATCGGACGCCTCCGCACCGCCCACCTCACCGACCAGGAACGGGCGCAGGTCGCCGGCGGCAACCTGGCCCGCATCCTCGGCCACCGTCTCCCCCTGGAAGGAACCCGACAGTGACGCTCGCGATCGACGGCGGCACCCCCGCCCACGACGGCTCCTGGCCCGCCTGGCCCCCCGCCGCCTCCGACGAGCAGCGCCGGCTGGTCGCCGAGGTGGTGGACACCGGCCGCTGGAGCTCCACCACAGGCGACCTCTGCCAGCAGCTGGCTGACCGGTTCGCCCGCCGCCACGGCTGCGAGACCGGTGTGTGCACGGTCAACGGCACCGTCGGCCTCACAGCGGCGCTGGCCACCCTGGGCGTGGGAGCGGGCGACGAGGTGGTGGTGCCGGGATACACGTTCGTGGCCTCCGCCACCGCCGTGGCGATGCTGGGCGCGGTGCCGGTGGTCGCCGACGTCGACCCCGCCCACGGGCACCTCACGGCCGCGACGCTGGAGCCGGCGCTCTCGGCGCGCACCAGGGCCGTCATGGCCGTGCACCTGGCCGGGTCGCCCTGCGACATGGCCGAGATCACCGCGGTCGCCAGCTCCCGGGGTGTCCCGGTGCTCGAGGATGCTGCCCAGGCGCACGGCGCCGCCTGGCGCGACCAGCCCGTCGGCTCGCTCGGCGACGCAGGCTCGTTCTCCTTCCAGATGACCAAGGCGATGACGGCGGGCGAGGGTGGCATGCTCACCGCCGCCGATCCCGAGCTCGGCGAGCGGCTGTGGTCGGTCTGCAACGTCGGGCGCAGCCGCACCGGCGCCTGGTACGGCCACGAGCGCATCGGCTGGAACCTGCGGATGACCGAGCTGCAGGCCGCGCTGATGCTGCCGTGGCTCGAGCGGCTGGACGACGAGATCGACACCCGCAACGCGTTCGTCGACGCGTTCTCGGCCGGCCTGTCCGCGAGGGACTGCGCGGCACGCGTCTGCCCGGCCCCGTCCGGGACCACCCGCGACAGCCGCCACCTCGCGATGGTCGACGTCGGTGCCGGGATCGACAAGGACTGGATCCTGGCCGCGCTCGCCGCCGAGGGGGTCCCGGCCGACGCCGGCTACCCCGGCCTCAGCCGCATCCCGGCCATCGCCGAGGTGTCGCGCTGCCTGCCCGCAGAGGGCACCGACCGCTTCAGCGCCTCGGTGGTCTGGCTGCGGCAGGCGACCCTGATGGCCGACCCCGAGCACGCCGACCGGGCCGCCGAGGCGTTCACCCGAGTCCTGTCCGACCCCCGATCGAGGAGCCGACGATGACCGACCTGCTGACAGGCATGCCGCGCACCGAGGACGAGCTGGACGACCAGCTCTCCCGCCCCGGCCCCGGGGTGGCGGAGGCGCTCGCGACGACCGACGGTGACATCGTCGTGCTGGGCGCCGGTGGCAAGGTCGGCCCGACGCTGGCGCGGATGGTGCGCCGGGCGCTTGACGAGGCCGGCTCCTCGCGGCGCGTCCTCGCCGTCTCGCGCTGGTCCGACGCCCAGACCCGCGAGCGGATCGCCTCCTGGGGAGTCGAGCCTGTGACCGCCGACCTGGCCGACCCCGGTGCGTACGCCGATCTCCCTGACGCGGGCGCTGTCTACTACCTCGCCGGCCAGAAGTTCGGCACCTCGGGCCGTGAGCACCTCACGTGGTGGATGAACGGGGTCGTGCCCGGCCTCGCCGCCGCCCGTTACCGAGGTGTGCCGACGGTCGTCTACAGCTCCGGCAACATCTACCCGTTCGTGCCCGCCCACTCCGGCGGTTGCACCGAGAAGGATCGGCCCGGGCCCGTGGGTGCGTACGCCCAGAGCTGCCTGGCGCGTGAGCAGGCGTTCACGTACGCCGCTGAGGCCTGGGGCACGCCGGTCTCGATCTACCGGCTCAACTACGCCGTCGAGCTGCGCTACGGGGTGCTGGCCGACCTGGCCACCACGATCAGCGAGGGACGCCCCGTCGACGTCACGATGGGCGCCGTGAACGCGGTCTGGCAGCGGGACTCCACCGAGTGGAGCGTGCGCAGCCTGGAGCACGCCGCCACGACTCCGTACCTTCTCAACGGCACCGGCCCAGAGACCGCCTCCACGCGGGCGCTGGCCCTGGAGCTCGGCGAGCGCATGGGCCGCGAGGTGGAACTGATCGGCGAGGAGGCACCCGGGGCCCTGCTGAACGATGCCGCACGGTGCTTCGCCACCTACGGCTACCCGCAGGTGCCGCTGCGCCAGGCGCTCGCCTGGGTGGCCGACTGGGTCGGCCAGGGCGGGCGTCAGCTCGGCAAGGCCACCAAGTTCCAGACCCGCGACGGGAGGTTCTAATGACCGCCATCTCCGAGCGCCTACAGGGCGCGATCCCCGCGATGCCGCTGCTGCTCGACACCGAGGGGCGCGTCGACTGGCGTGCCCAGCGTGCCGTGGTCCGCTACCACCTGGCCGCCGGGGCCGACGGCCTCGCCGTGGGGGTGCACACCACGCAGTTCGAGCTGCACGACGACCCGGTGATGCTGGCCGACCTGTGGCAGCTGGTGGTCGAGGAGGTGAGGGCGAGCGACCGGGACCCGGTGCTGGTCGCCGGTGTCTGCGGGGATGCTGCAGACGCCGTCCGGGAGGCCGGCGTCGCCCGCGACCTGGGCTTCGACGCCGCGCTGACCTGCGGCCGCGGCATGGCCGAGGCGGCTCCGGCGCCGCTGCTGGAGCGGGCGCGGGCCGTCGGTGAGGTGCTGCCCACCGTGGGGTTCTACCTGCAGGAGTCGGTGGGTGGCACGTACCTGCCGGAGACGTTCTGGCGTGACCTGCTCGAGATCGAGACGGTGGCCGGCATGAAGGCGGCCCCGTTCGACCGCTACCGCACCCGAGACGTGGCCCAGGCGATCCTGTCGGCCGACCGCTGGCGAGACGTGGCGCTGCTCACTGGCAACGACGACGCGATCGTCGCCGACCTGGTGACCCCGCACGTACGGGTCGTGGCCGGTGAGACCCGCGAGCTGCGGACGCGGGGCGGGCTGCTTGGTCAGTACGCGGTCGGCACCCGCGCCGCCGTCGAGCTGACCCAGCGCGCCCTGGCGTGCACCGATGCCGTCCCCGCCGACCTGCTCGCGCTCGGCGGCGACCTCACCGAGGTGAACGCCGCCGTGTTCGACGTGCGCAACGGCTTCCGCGGCTGCGTGGCAGGGGTGAACGAGGTGCTGCGTCAGCAGGGTCTCGGCACGTCGGCACGCTGCTTCTCGACGACCGAGCGGCTGTCGCCAGGGCAGAGCGAGCTCATCGCGGAGGCACGCGAGCGGTACCCAGAGCTGCTCGACGAGGCGTTCGTCGCCGAGAACAAGGACGCCTGGTTGGCCTGATGAGCGGTGGCCGGCGAGAACGGGCCAGACTGCTGGTGTGAACCCGCTCGACCGCTCAGCCCCCGGCAGCGTCAGCTGCTCCAGGAGTGGCTCCCCGACCACGAGGTGGTGCGTGACACAGCTGGGGTCTCGTCGAGACCCACGTCGTGGAGCTGGACGCGCCGAGCGGCCGGCTCATCCTCAAGGCCGGCGGCCAGCAGGGTCACCACATCGCGAGGGAGATCACGGCGCACCAGCAGTGGACGGCGCCGCTGGTGGGGCGCGGGCTGGCCGCCCGCCTGGTGCACGCCGACTGCGAGCCGAAGCTGCTGCTCACCGCCTACCTTCCAGGCGAGCTGCTGCTGGGGAGCCCGTGGGAGGCAGACCCGAGCATGGTCGCGCAGGCCGGTCTTGCCCTGCGGATGCCCGCCTGGACCGCGCCTTCGTCGCAGGCTACGGCAGCGACCCATGCCTGGCCGATGCCGCCGCCTGGCAGCGCGCCCGCGCCCGGGATGCGATCGGCACCACCGTCTGGGCGTTCCAGGTCGGCAACACCGCGTTCGAGCAGGAGCGTCACGCGGCGATCTCACCGCTCGCGTCACCGGCGTCCGTTCTCTGAGCGGCGCCGTCCTCGGGGCCTGCGGGCCGCTCGCTGGGCGCACCTGGTTGGCCAAGCGGGGCCCTGCCACCACGGCCGGGCTCACCGCCTTGTACATCGGCTCCTTCGGCCTGTCCCACCCGCTGGCCAAGACCATCGGCGCCTGGCCCTCGGTCGCCGTCGCCAGCGCGGCTGCGGCGGGCACCGCCTACGTGGTCGCCGACCGCGACTGACCAGAGACGTTCCCGCGGGACCGTACGGGGCTAGTAGACGTTCTTGTCGTCGCGGTAGTGCCGCCAGACGTTCTCGAAGAACTCGTCGTCGCTCGGGATCGGGCGTACGGGGCGCCAGTCAAAGCTCGGGTCCCCCTGGCCGTCCCACGCGACCTCCTGGATCACGTCGGTCAGGCCGTCCTCCAGCTCGAAGCGGAAGATCTCCGGCAGGTCGAGCTCCACGCCACCGGGCCCGTCGAGCGGCAGCGTGCCCGCCTCGTCGGTGTAGAGCACCGAGCCGCGCGAGCGGCCGCCGTGGTCGAGGTAGTCGGCCATCGCCTGCAGGTAGACCCGCTGCGAGGTGAGGATGTCGCGGATCAGGAACAGCCGGTTGACCGAGCGGCGGCTGGTGGGGTCGGCGACAGCCTCGGTTGCGTACGCATCGAGCCAGTGCCTGACCTGTTCCAGCGCGTCACCGATCGAGGCCCGGGAGCGCACCACGCCGGCGTGCGAGCTCATCAGCTCGGTGCACTCCCGGAGCAGCGCGTCGGTGGTGTCCTCGGCCGAGGCCGCGCGCCCGGTGGCCGCGTCCAGCAGGGCGAGAGCCGCCTCGACCACGGGGGTGGCCGCACCTTCGTACACGCCGTCCTCCGCAGGCGCCGATGTGCGTCGGGCGGCGATGTACGTCGCGGCTCGCGTCGCCCCCACCTGGCCCGAGTTCAGCGCGGCACCGCCCGGCCGGTAGATGCCGTGCGCCCCGGCCGCCTCGCCGACCGGGAAGAAGCCCTCCAGGTTCGAGTGCCACCACTGGTCGACCGCGAGCCCGCCGTTGTTGTGCTGCGCGCACACGGCGACCTCGAGCATGTCGGTCTCCAGGTCGATCCGCGGGTTGCGCTCCAGGTAGAAGTCGTACGACGGCCGGTTCATGTGCTGCAGCCGCTGGATCGGCGTCGAGTCACCCAGCGCGACCACGCCGGCACGGTCGAGGTAGTCGTACGCCTCCGGGCTGAGCAGCGACGCGTCGAACGACCCACCGCCCGGGTTCGTACGGAAGTCGAGGAAGACCCGCCGCCCGCGCAGCACGCGCTCCTGGTAGACCAGCAGGTCGACCAGCGAGGAGCCGTCCCGCGCCTTGCGGATGTCGAACGGCCACTGGTAGCCCTTGAGGAACACCAGGCTCATCAGCCGGCCCGGGTCACTGATGGCCTCGGTGAGGAACTCCCGCTCGTCGCCGCCGTCGGCGTCGGTGGAGACAAACCGCGGCACGACCTGCATGTACGTGCCGGAGACGTTCCACCGCGGCTTGATCGACGCCAGCCCGAACTGCCACTCGGTGAGGTTCTTGCCGCGGACCCCGGCCCGCAGCGCCGCCCCGTTGGCCCCCCACTGGCCGTGCGGGTAGACCGCGTCGGCGTACATGCCGGCCGGGCCACCCGTGGCGTACACGAGGTTGGTGCAGCGCAGCAGCAGGAACCGGCTCTCGTCGCCCTCGGGCACGTCGGTCTTGAGGCACAGCAGCCCGACCACCGCCCCGTCGCGCACGACCAGGTCGACCACGCGGCAGGCGTCGATCACCCGGGTGCCGCGCCCGGTCACGCGAGCCTCAAGGCGCTCGACCATGGTCTTCGACGTGTACGGGCCGACCGACGTCGCGCGCTGCCGGGGGTCGTGGTCGGTCTTGTAGCCGACGAACTCCCCCGACCGCGCGTGCGGGAACGGCACGCCCGACTCGACGAGGTGGAAGAAGCAGCGCGCGCTCCAGGCGGCCTCGGCGAGCGCGATGTCACCGTCCATGGAGCCGCCGGCGAACAGGGTCTCGGCCATGGAGCGCACCGAGTCGGGCTCGGCACCCGAGAGCGTCAGCTTGTAGTAGGTCTGCTTGTCTGACCCCGCGTTCCGGGACGCTCCGGCGCGGATCTTGTCGGTGACGACGACCACGTCGTCGGTGCCGAACATCGCGAGCCGGTCGGCGGCGCAGTAGCCCGCAGCCCCGGTGCCGACCACCACGGTGTTCGCGGTGACGACCGGGATCTCCCGCCCGGCCACGGTCAGCGACTGCATCAGAGCCTCGGGATCTGCATGCCGCCGCCGACAGTGATGACGTCTCCGGTGGAGTACGGCATCTGGCCGCTGACCAGCAGCGACACCGCCCCGGCGACGTCGGCAGTGGTGCCCCAGCGCGGCATCGGGGCGAGCCCGTTCGCGAACAGCGCGTCGTACTTCTCCTGAACCCCTGCGGTCATGTCGGTGGCGATCACGCCCGGCCGCACCTCGTACACGACGATCCCCTCGGGCGCGAGCCTGGCGGCCCAGAGCTGGGTCGCCATGGCGACCCCGGCCTTGGAGATGCAGTACTCACCGCGGTTCGTCGACACCGTCGTGGCCGAGATGCTGGAGACGTTGACGACCGTGCCGCACGGCCGGTCGGTCGGCACCTCGGCGCCGCGCTGGGCGACCATCTGGTTGGCGACCAGCTGGGTGAGGAAGTACGGGCCGCGCAGGTTGATCCCCAGCACCCGGTCGAACTCCTCGGTGGTGGCCTCCAGGATGTCGTCGCGCACGCTCGGGGCGACGCCGGCGTTGTTCACCAGCGCGTCCACCCGGCCGAACGCGTCCAGGGTCTGCTGGAGATAGCGGCGGTGGTCGTCGGGCTCGGCGATGCTGCCCGCCGTGTACGACACCTCGCCCAGCGCGCCCAGCGCGTCGAGCACGTCGGCCGGCGCGGGCCGCGTGGCGAGGATCGACACCTGCCAGCCGTCGCCCAGCAACCGCTCCGTGATGCCGCGGCCGATCCCCCGGCTACCTCCTGTCACCATCGCCACGGGCACGGGCAGGCTCCTTCGTTCACCTGTCGGCCACCTTCGACCGATCTTCGTGCCCATCATGCTGCACTCTCCCGGTGGGGGCAACCGCTTTCCCGACCACCTCTCCAGGGGTGACCGCCCCCGTTCACCTCCCGTTCACCCCAGCCGGGAGATCCGGTCACATGCCCTCTCTAGCGTCAGCGACGTGGAGCGCTCAGCTCCCCCGGCCAAAGGTGCCGGATCTCGACCCGAAGGAACTGTTGTGACCACTCGTGCAGCGAAGATCGCGGCGATCGCCGCTCTCGGCACTCTTTCGTTCACCGCGTGCAGCTCGTCCACGACTCCCGGCGGGACCCCCGCGCCCGACGCCAACAGCTCCGGACAGGCCGCGGCGCTCGTCTGCCCCTCCGGCAAGCTGACCGGCGAGGGCTCCTCGGCGCAGAAGAACGCCATCGACGAAGTCGTCGCGGCCTACAACAAGCAGTGCAAGGACAAGGCCAAGATCGAGTACAACCCCTCGGGCTCCGGCGCCGGCATCAAGAACTTCAACGCCGGCCTGGTCGACTTCGGCGGCTCCGACTCTGCGCTGAAGGCCGAGGAGGCCACCGCTGCCGCCTCGCGCTGCAAGTCTGCTCCGGCCTGGAACCTGCCCATGGTCGTCGGCCCGGTCGCGTTCTCGTACAACCTGAACGGCGTCACCAAGCTGGTCATGACCCCCGACGTGCTGGCCCAGATCTTCACGGGCAAGATCACCACCTGGAACGACCCGGCCATCGCCAAGATCAACCCCGACGCCAAGCTCCCCGGCGACAAGATCACGGTCTTCTTCCGCTCCGACGAGTCGGGCACCACCGAGAACGTGACCAAGTTCCTCAAGGCCGCTGCCCCGTCGTCCTGGACGACCGACGCGTCGAAGGCCTGGAAGGGCGTGGGCGAGGGCAAGAACAAGTCCTCCGGTGTCGCCGAGGCCGTCAAGGCCACTCCGGGCTCGATCGGCTACCTCGAGTGGAGCTACGCCAAGGACAACAAGCTCGGCATCTCGCAGCTCGACATGGGCTCCGGCGCGGTGGAGCTGACCTCCGCCAACGTCGGCAAGGCGCTCGACGCGGCCAAGGTGAGTGGCACCGGCAACGACCTGAAGCTCGACATCGACTACGCCACGAAGGCCCAGGGCGCCTACCCGGCCATCCTGGTGACCTACGAGATCGTCTGCTCCTCCGGCCTCGACGCCGACAAGACCGCCCTGCTGAAGGACTTCCTGGGCTTCTTCGCGTCGAAGGACGGCCAGGCCGACCTGGAGGCCCTCGGCTACGCCCCGCTGCCCTCCTCCATGCAGCAGAAGGTGCAGGCTGCGGTCAAGGAGATCAAGTAGTCCCCGAGGTCGCTGACCGATCCACGACGGAGCGGCCCTCGGCGTCCACAGGCGCCGGGGGTCGCTCCAGTCCCACCCGGAGGAGCATGACCACCGAGCATGAAGGTCCTGATGTGAACAGAACCCCCAGCGACACCGCGGGTGCCGAGCCGGTCGTCGAGGCTGCCGCACCCGAGCACAGCTCGACCCCCGAGCCGGCAGCCCCGGCGGCCGCCGCCACCAGCGTCGGCACCGGCCTGCGCGCGACCGATGACGCCCCTGCCGTGGCTGCCATGCCGGTCGTGGAGGCGGAGCCCACCGCGGCCGAGCAGCAGCAGGCCATCGCCCAGGCGCAGGCCCAGGGCGTCGATCTCGCGCCCATCGGTCACGGCCCCGACCGCGCTTTCCGCGGGGCCGCGTACGCCGCGGCCTTCTTCATCGTGGGTCTCGTCGTCTTCGTCGGTGCCTTCCTCGCCTGGGTGGCCGTCCCGAGCCTCGCGGCGAACAAGGAGAACTTCTTCACCTCCACCAGCTGGCAGGTGAGCGGCGGCGAGCTGGCCTTCGGCATCGCCGGGCTGCTGTGGACCACCGTGCTGTCGTCGGTCGTCGCGATGATCCTCGCGGTGCCGGTCGCGGTCGGCACGGCCCTGCTGGTCACGCAGTACCTGAAGCCACGTGTCGGCAACGTCATCGGCTTCCTCATCGACCTGCTCGCCGCGGTGCCCTCGATCGTCTTCGGCCTGTGGGGTTTGAAGCTCCTGGGGCCGGCGCTCGCGCCGTTCTACGCCTGGCTGGAGCGCACCCTGGGGTGGATCCCGATCTTCGGCCCGGGCGTCTCCTCCACGGGCAACGTCATGACGGCCTCCATCGTGCTGGCCATCATGATCCTGCCCATCGTCTCGGCGATGTCACGTGACGTGTTCGTGCAGACCCCGCGTGACCACGTCGAGGCAGCCCTCGCGCTGGGCGCCACGAAGTGGGAGATGATCCGCACCGCGGTGATCCCGTACGGCCGCTCCGGCGTCGTCGCCGCCTCCATGCTCGGCCTCGGCCGCGCGCTCGGCGAGACCGTCGCGGTCATGATCATCCTCTCCACCACGAACGACCCCGGCATCAACGTCAGCCTCTTCGCCGGCGGTGAGACGTTCGCCTCGAAGATCGCCAACAACGCCGCGGAGTTCGACACCCCGTCGAAGACCGGCGCCTACATCGCCGCCGGCCTCGTGCTGTTCGTCGTGACCTTCGCGGTCAACGCGATCGCGCGGGTGATCGCCGACAGGAAGAAGACGAAGTGAGCGCCGCGACCCAGACCGCGATGGACCTGCGCGGTGCCGGTGGCACCCGCAAGACCGTCGACACCCTCGTTCGAGTTCTCGTCTACGCCTCGGCCGTGATCTCGCTCATCCCGCTGGTGTGGATCCTCGTCAGCATCGTCTCCAAGGGCCTGCCGGTGATCCTCAGCGCCGAGTGGTGGACGAGCGACCTGGCCGGCACCACGGACCGCCGGGCCGGCGGCGGCGCGCTGCACGCCATCGTGGGCACGATCGAGATCGGCCTCATCACGGCCGTGATCGCGGTGCCCATCGGCATCCTGGGTGCGATCTTCCTCATCGAGTACGCCCGGGGCACGAAGGCGGCGCGGGTCGTCTCCTTCATGGTCGACATCCTCTCCGGCATCCCCTCGATCGTCGCGGCCCTGTTCGTCTTCGCCCTCCTCATCACCGTCCTCGGTCTCGGCCGCAGCGTGATCGCGGCCGCCATCTCGCTGGTGCTGCTGATGCTGCCCACCGTGCTCAGGTCCACCGAGGAGATGCTCAAGCTGGTGCCCGACTCGCTGCGCGAGGCGTCGTACGCACTGGGCGTGCCGAAGTGGAAGACCATCCTGAAGGTGGTCGTGCCGACCGCGTTCTCCGGCATCGCGACCGGCGTGGTGCTCGGCCTGGCGCGGGTCATGGGCGAGACGGCGCCGCTGCTCATCCTCGTCGCCTACGCCCGCAACCTCTACTGGTCTCCCACCAGCCCGACGATCGGCACGCTGCCGACGATGATCAACACCGGCCGCGACGTGGCCGAGACGCTCCCCGGCTACGACCGGGTCTGGGGCGCCGCTCTCACGCTCATCCTGCTCGTGATGGGCCTCAACCTCCTGGCGCGCGCGATCGCCCGCGCCAGCAAGCTGAAGGACAAGTGACATGGCCAAGCGCATCGACGTCGAGAACCTCGACATCTTCTACGGGTCGTTCAAGGCCGTCCAGGACGTCTCGCTGACGGTCGAGCCCCGGACGGTCACGGCCTTCATCGGCCCCTCCGGCTGCGGCAAGTCGACGGTGCTGCGCACGCTGAACCGCATGCACGAGGTGATCCCCGGCGCGTACGCGAAGGGCAAGGTCGCCCTCGACGGCGTCGACCTGTACGGCCCGGGCGTCGACCCGGTCGCCGTGCGCCGTCACGTCGGCATGGTGTTCCAGCGGCCCAACCCGTTCCCGTCGATGTCGATCTACGACAACGTGGTGGCGGGGCTGCGCCTCAACGGCGTCAGCAACAAGTCGACGCTGGACGAGGCCGTCGAGACCTCTCTCAAGGGCGCCAACCTCTGGAACGAGGTGAAGGACCGCCTGAACCGGGCCGGCACCTCCCTCTCCGGCGGCCAGCAGCAGCGTCTCTGCATCGCCCGCGCCATCGCGGTGCGGCCCGAGGTGCTGCTGATGGACGAGCCCTGCTCGGCCCTGGACCCCATCTCCACGCTCGCCATCGAGGACCTCATCGGTGAGCTCAAGGAGGACTACACGGTGGTGATCGTGACGCACAACATGCAGCAGGCGTCGCGCGTCAGCGACCGGACGGCGTTCTTCAACCTGGCCGCCCAGGGAGAGCCCGGCAAGCTGGTGGAGATCAACGCCACGGAGAAGATCTTCTCCAACCCTGACGAGAAGGCGACCGAGGACTACATCACCGGCCGCTTCGGCTGATCCCTGAGGGGTTCACTCCCCCGCGCCGCCCTTGCCGAGCATGACCTGCCACCAGGAGGTCTTCGCGGGGGCGGCGCTGGCGTTCTCGGGCAGGTCGACCAGCGGCGGCGCCGGGTCAGGGGCCGGGGCCGGCACCTCGGTGATCAGCGGGGGTGGCGGCCCCTGGTCTGGGGCGGGTGCCATCGGGTACGGGTTCGCGGCCACCACCTCGACCGGCTCCGTCGTGGCGACCGGGGCGGTGTACGGCACGTCGGTGACCGTCGGCCGGGCGGGCCCGGTCGGGACGGCCGTCGTTGCGGCAGCGGGGACCTCGTCGAGCCGGATGGGCGTCACCGGGGGCCCGACCTGGCCGTCGTGGCTCTGCGCAGAGGCCGGGGAGCCGGGCACCTCCTGCACCGGGCCCCGTGGGGGCCGCAGCTCCGACTCCGCAGCGATGCGGGCCCAGGGGTCGTGGGGCGATGTCACGCTGGTCTCCTGTCGGCCGCGGGAACTGCCAGCACCCTAGCCGCCGCGGGCGCACCCCGTGCTCCTACACTGACCCCCGTGAGCAACCCAGCAGCAGGATGGTACCCAGATCCCGGCGGCCAGCGCGGCATGTTCCGCTACTGGAACGGGTCGACATGGTCGGCGCAGCTGTCCCCCACGCCCCAGGCGGCCCCGCCGTACGGCACCCTCGGCCAGCCGGTCGGCCAGACCGCGTACTCGCCGAACCAGCCCCTGGGCGGGCGGTCTCCGTACGCCCCGCAGCAGCAGACCAAGCGTGGCCCCGGCATCTGGATCGCACTGGCGGTCGGCGCCCTGGTCTTCCTGCTCATCGGGTACCTGGTGGTCCGCGCGCTGAGCGGCGGAGACACCGCCGGCCCCGGCCAGCCCGGCGGCAACGGGACGACCAACCCGTGCCCCAAGCAGAAGGTGCTGCCGACACCGGTCGCCCACCCCAACGACGGCCGCGTCCACGGCGGCATGCTGTCCTACCCCAAGCTGCCGGACCCCTGGAGCGCGCCGCAGGCCGACACCCGGGTGCCCTTCGGGCAGGACGTCGCCGAGCAGACCGTGACGGTCGAGAAGGACTACGCGGGCAAGGGGCAGGACTGGGTCGCCTCCGTGCTGGTCGGTGAGCTGGTCGCCGGCGATGGGTTCTACTCCCCCCGGGAAGGTTCCGACATCGTGGTGAAGTGCCTCGTCGGCGCGTTCTACGGCGACGCGAAGGTGGGGCGCGAGGACCTGGTCTCGAAGGCCGTGACCGTCGACGGCAAGGAGGCGTGGCTGACCGAGTCGCACCTCACGTTCGACATCAAGGGCCTGAAGACCAAGGGCGAGCTGGCGATCGTGCTCATCGTCGCCACGTCGGCTGAGTCGTCGAGCCTGTTCTACGCATCGATCCCGGACACCTCGCCGGAGTACGTCCAGCCGGCTCGTGATGCCATGGCCGCTCTCAAGGTCGGCGCCTGACCCTCAGGAGCAGGTGGCGAGACCGACCCCGGCCTTGAGACGCAGCACGCGTGCCGCGCTCTGGGTGACCCGAGCGGCGAAGGCAGGGTCAGCAGCGGCCCGCTGCTCCACGCTGGCCGTCATGGCCGCCTGCTTGGCCGGGTCCGCGTTGATGAGCAGGTCTCCCCCGGCGGCGAAGAAGCGCAGCGCCCGGTCCGCCGGCGCGACGCTCGCCACCGAGGCGGCGACGCCGAGGTCGTCGGAGATCACCACTCCAGTGAAGCCGAGGTCCCCGCGGAGCATCTCGGTCACTACGACGCGGGAGAAGACCGCGGGCACACCGGGGTCGATCCGCGTGTAGACGGCCGAGGACACCATGACGCTCTGGGCACCCGCGACGATGCCGGGCACGAATGCGCGCACGGCGGGTGAGGTGCGGGTGGTCACCGTGTCGGTGGCCGGCGTGTAGTCGGTGTTGCCGGTGACCTCGCCCAGCGTCGGGAAGTGTTTCAGCGACGTGGCCACACCGGCGGCGCGCATGCCGCTGACGAACGCGGCGGCCTTCGCCCCCACCGCGGCCGGGTCGCTGCCGTAGCCGCGGTTCAGCTGGCCGATCGGGGCGTTGGAGCCGACCTTGCCCGCCGGGACGACGTCGGCCACCGGAGCGAGGTCGTAGCGGACCCCCGCGGCCGCGAGCTGGCCTCCCCAACGGCTGGCCGCCGCACGCAGGTCGGCATCGCTGAGACTCGCCTGGCGGGCCGCGGACGGGATCGTCTCGAAGCCCTCGCCCTGGAGGCGCTGCACGGTGCCGCCCTCCTGGTCGGTGGCGACGAGCACACCCGGCACGGCGGCCCGGATACCGGAGGTGAGGGCCGCCACGGAGGCGATCCCGGCCCTGCTGGTGCCGAGCAGGACGACGCTGCCGACCCCTGCGGCGCGGGCAGCCCGTGCTCCTTCCGCGGGCGAGGCGGTGGCCTCCACGGCCACCATGAACAGCTCGCCGACCCGCTGACGCCTGGCCATCGCGGCGGCCACGGTCTCACAGCTGGGCATCGCTGACGACGTGGGGACGGGCCGGGTTGCCGAGGCGGGGCCAGAGGACGCGGGCACGGGGCGGGTCGCCGATGCCGACCCAGCCGGCGCGGTCACCGCGGTGGAGACGCCGGCCGAGGCAGGCTGGAGGTCCACCGAGCGCGACGTTGTGGCGCCGGGGACAGCCGCGGGGCCGCCGCAGGCCGCCAGAAGGGCTGCCACGGTCGCTGAGACAGCGCGAGATCGCACAGCACTCCTCCGGTCGGGGATGCTGACTGTAGGCGGTCTCGCTACGGACCTGGCGACGACACCGCCGATCTGGTACGGCTACCGCGGGTCTGGGGCTGCGTCCAGGAGAGCGTTCTCGACGAGCTCGGTCAGCGCGGGATGGATCCAGTACATCCCCCGGGCGAGCTCGCGGGCCGGCGTACCGAACGCCATGGCCTGCACCAGCGGCTGGATCAGGGTCGACGCCTGCGGGCCCATGATGTGACCGCCCAGGATGTGCCCGGACCGTGGGTCGACCAGCACCTTCATGAAGTGGTCGGTGTCTTCCAACGCCCAGCCGAACCCGATGCCGCTGTAGCGCGCGACGCCCTTGTCGTAGGCGGTCCCGGCAGCGAGCAGCGCCTGCTCGGTCGAGCCCACGGAGGCGACCTGCGGGTTGCTGAAGATGGCCTGCGGCATCGGTTCGTGGTGGCTCTCCACCATGTCGTCGGGGTGGAGCAGGTTGTGGCCGACGACACGAGCGTCCTGGTTGGCCGCGTGCTTCAGCTGCTGTGGGTTGGAGACGTCGCCGAGGGCGAACACCCCCTCGGCGGTGGTCCGCTGGAAGCGGTCGACCGCGATGTAGCCCGCGTCGGTGAGCTGCACGCCGGCCAGGTCGAGGCCGAGGTCGAGGCTGGGTGTGCGGCCGGTCGCCAGCAGCACCAGCTCGGCCTGGTAGGTGTGCTCGGCACCGCTGGACGAGCGAGTACGGACCTCGAGCGCGTTGTCACCCGCGGCGCGGATGCTGGTGGGCGTCTCGGCGAGCCGGACATCGATGGTGCGACCGAGCAGGTTCGTGAACGCCTCGGCGATCTCGGTGTCCTCGTTGCGGAGCAGCCAGTCGCTGCGGTTGACCAGCGTCACCCGCGTGCCCAGGGCGGAGAAGATGTGAGCGAACTCCGCCGCGACCACGCCGCCGCCCAGGATCACCAGGGACCGGGGCAGCTCGTCGACGCGCATGATGGTGTCGCTGGTGTGCAGCCGGGGCGCCACGGCGGGGTCGTCGACGCCGTCGATGTCCGGCACCGCGGGGTGGGATCCGGTGGCGATCACGACCGCGTCGGCCGTGAGGTCGACGCTGGCGCCGTCGGAGCACTCGACGCGGAGCGCGCGCTCGCCGGTGAAGCGAGCCCGCCCGCGCAGCAGCATCACGTTCTCCTGGTCGGCGCGGTGCTGCTCACCGGCGGCGGCGATCCCGTCCGTGCGCCCGAAGATGCGGTCACGCACGGCCTGCCAGCTCACCCGCGGTTCGCCGGCGCTGAGACCGAGCCGCGGGGCATCGCGGATGTCGGCTGCCAGGTCGGCCACGTGGACGTACATCTTGGTGGGCAGGCAGCCCTTGTTGAGGCAGGTGCCACCGAAGGGGTCACCGTCGTCGATCAGGGCGACCTGCTTGCCGGCGAACCGCTCGTCGATGATGGAGTTGCCGCTGCCAGAGCCGATGAGGACCAGGTTCACATGAGTCACCGGCCCATTGTGGCCTGTCAGTCGCACAGTACGACTCTGGCTGGGGATCGGCAGCGGTCCCGTCACGTACGGGCTGGGCTGCGGCCCCCGGTCAGTGGAAGCCGAGCACCGGAACCAGGGTCATCAGCCTCACCGTGTCCGACGGACCGTCGGCGCACCTCAGCTCATTGGCCTGGCTGATGACGCACATCCGGTCACCGAGAGACATCTGTCGCGCCGGCTGGATGATCCCTTGCGGAAGAGCGGACGCCCACTCGCCGTACGCGCACCACACCGTGCCGTCGGTGGTCCGGCCGCAGGTGTCCTGCACGTCGTTGTCGATCTCGACCATCCCGCCGGGCATGTTGACCTGCGTCCACTGGTTGGTGGGCAGCAAGCGGCAGTACACGCCGGAGCTGTTGGCCGCGCACCTGCCCCCGGCGGCCTTCACCCCGGCCACCGGCACGGGCGTCAGCGCGAGGGTGCTGTCGTCCTGGATCATCATGCAGGTCGCGGTCCCCGCGGCCGTGATGGCGCACATGCCGTCGAGCGTCGTCGCGTTCGAGATCAGGGGGCGAGGGGTGACGGGGACGCTCCCGAAGTCCCAGCACCACACCTGCCCATCGGTGGCCAGGGCGCACGCGTTGTAGGTGTCGAGGCTGAGGTGGGTGATCTTCGGCAACCCTGCGAGCCTCACGGGCGTGAGCATGTCCTGCCCCGACGAGCTCAGGTCGTTGGTGAACGCCCCCGAGCAGTAGACGTCGCCGCCGGTCGCGGGCCCGGCCAGCACGCAGACGCGCCGGTGGGAGACCCTCACCTGCGTCACGTCTGGCGGCAGGTTGCGCAGGCGGGTCGGGATCGGGGTGCTGCGCCGGTTGCCGTTGCCGAACTGCCCGTGGATGTTGTCGCCCCAGCACCAGACCTGCCGGCTGGTGTCCAGCACGCACGTCGTCCCGGCGGCCGTGCTGACAGAGCTGGCCGTGAACAACGGCCAGGTCTGCGTGGATGCCCGGAAGTAGCCAGAGACGTCACTGACGGCGCGGGCGTTGCCGCTGGCCCCGTTCATGAGCGAGTTGGCCCCGTCGGCCCCCAGCTTGACGACGGCCAGGTTGGCCCGGGTCTCCCGCTCCACGAAGTTGAGGTTCGACACGGTCCCTTCCTGGCTGCCGCTGGGCATGGCCCGGAACCAGCCGGGAAGCTGGGCGGCGTCGACGGTCAGCGTCGTCACGACAGCCCCCGCGTCGGCGGGGATGTCTGGTGTGCCTCCCACGCCCACCGTCACCCGCTGGCCACCTCCCAGGACCTGGTCGAGATGACGGCGCGGGGACAGGGAGACGAAGGTGCCGGGCTCGGTGGGGGTGCCCCCCACGTAGTAGCCGGAGAGATCCGCCACCAGGTCGAGGCGCCCGGTGGAGGCCGCGAACAGGTCGACGGCCCCTCCGGCGCCCAGCTTCACGACCGTGGCCCCGGCCCGGGTCAGGCCGTTGCCTGGGAAGTTGAGGGCAGAGGCCGTGGGGCGGGGCTCCCCCGCCGGGCTGGCGGTGACGTAGCCGGGAATGGTGGTCTCGACGGCGGTCACGTTCAGCAGCACGGCCGATGCGTTCGTCGGGACCCCGTACCGGCCGCCCAGCGCCAGGGTCACCGCCTCGTTCGTGAGGCGACGCTGCGGTGCACCGGTGCCGTCGCGGGTGTCGAGGACGCGCACGGGGGTCATGGGGCGCAGGGACCCGGCAGCCGTGCCGTCGCCGCTGAGGTAGTAGCCCTGGATGTCGGCGTAGATGGCGGCCGCGCCGGAGCTGTGGTTGTAGAAGGCCACCTCCCCGTCTGCACCCACCTTGACCGTGACCAGGTTGGCGACGGGCCGGCCGGCGTCGTAGTTGATGCTGGAGGCCAGAGGGCGGGACCCGCCCGACGGGTAGACGGTGAGGTAACCGCTGCTGAGCGGGTACGCGGTCACGTTCAGGACGACGGCGCCGATGGCGCCCTCTGGGACCTCGGCTAGGCCGGAGAGGTGCGCTGTCAGGGTGCCACCGGGGCCCACGTCCTGGTGCTCCCACAGCCGCAGGGGGTCGATCGGCACGAACGTGCCCGCGGACTGGGACGCGGCCTTCGGCGTGGGCGCCGACGGCGCCGGGGCCGGCGGGACGCCGACGGCCCAGGATCCCGGCGCGTACAGGATGGACCAGAGCATCACTGCGGCGGTGAGAGCCGTCGCGGCCCAGCGTGTGCGCGTCATCGTGCATCCCCTCATCTGGCTAGCGCCATCCTGCACCGCGGGCAGGTGATCGACTACCCGATCCAGACCTGCCGCTCGCCAGCTGGGACGGCGGCCGCCGCACCGCGCCGTAGGCTGTGGCCATGGGTGAGTGGGCTGTCATCACTGGTGCCTCGGGTGGGCTCGGGCGCGGGTTCGCGGAGCGGTTGGCCTCTGACGGGCTCGACCTGATCCTGGTCGCGCGCAGCGTCGGCGTGCTGGAGGAGCTGGCGACCGAGCTCCGGTCGCGCCATCACGTGCAGGTCGACGTGCTCCCGTGCGACCTGAGCGACGCCGAGGCGCGCGCGGCCCTCGTCGCCGACCTCGCCGAGCGTGACATCGAGGTGCTGGTGAACAACGCCGGGTTCGGCACCGTCGGAGACTTCGTCGGGGCTGACCCTGCGCGCGTGACCGAGGAGGTCACCCTCAACGTGCTGGCGCTGACCGAGCTGACGCGGGCGGTCACGCCGGGCATGGTCGCGCGTGGGCGAGGGGCCGTCGTGAACGTCGCCTCCACCGCGGCGTTCCAGGCGCTGCCAGGGATGGGCGTGTACGCGGCGACGAAGACGTACGTGCTGTCGTTCTCTCAGGCGCTGTGGGCCGAGCTCCGGCCGGCCGGCGTCACGGTGCTGGCGCTGTGCCCGGGGCCGACGGAGACCAGGTTCTTCAGCTACGCCGGTGACGACGGGATGCTGAGCCGGCGCCGCACGGTCGACGACGTCATCGACACCTGCTTCGACGCTCTCGCTGCCGGGAAGCCGTACGTCATCGACGGGCTCTACAACAACCTGCTGGCCCTGGTCTCCTACGTGGCGCCCACCAGGATCCGGATCCCGGTCGCCGCGAGGATGCTGGGCCGCTCAAAAGCCTGAGCAGCCCTGGAACGCCTGCCCTCGCAAGCTCAGGCAGGACGGGTTTCGACGCACATCCGGCACCGAGCGACAAGCCGCCGCGAGCTTGACGAGGGAAGACGGGGGTTATAGCCCCGACGCCGCGGAGCCCGGAGGGCGACAGATAGCAGAGTCAGATCCCCGCGTACGAGTGCAGGCCTGAGACCAGCAGGTTGACGCCGATGAAGTTGAACCAGAACAGGGCGAGGCCGAGCACCGACAGCCAAGCGGCGCGGTGACCGCGCCAGCCGGCGGTGGCGCGGGCGTGGAGGTAGCCGGCGTAGAGGACCCAGGTGACCAGTGACCAGGTCTCCTTGGGGTCCCAGCCCCAGTAGCGGCCCCAGGCGTACTCGGCCCAGATGGCTCCGGCGGCGATGGTGAAGGTCCAGACCGGGAAGGCGAAGGCGTTGAAGCGGTACGATGTCCGGTCCATGGCGTCCACCGAGGGCAGCTTGGCGAGGTAGCCGCTGACCGCCCCGCGCCGCTCGGCGCGTGACTTGACGAGGTAGAGGATGGCGGCGAGCCCGCCGACGTTGAAGGCGGCGCCGCCGGTGATCGCGGCGAGGATGTGGATGATGAACCACACCGAGTGCAGCGCCGGCACCAGGGGGCCGACGGCGACATAGAACACCGTCGCGGCCAGGCCGTTCAGCACGGCGGCCACGAGCGTCACCGGGAGGCCGAGCCACCGCAGGCTGCTCCGGGAGACACCGGTCAGGTAGAGGGCGACGACGGCGAGCGACGCGGCGGTGACGAACTCGTACATGTTTCCCCAGGGCATCCGCCCGGCGGCGATGCCGCGGGCGACGACGCCGGCGAGGTGGGACCCGAACGCGACGAGGGTGAGGGCGACGCCCGTGCGGGAGTACATCTCGGTGCGATCGCTGGCCGCCGGGGCCTCGGGGTCGTGGTCCAGCACGGCCACGCCCCCGGCGCCGCCGACCTGGGCGGGCTCGGCCTGCCGCACGGTGCCGCGCGCGAACGCCCACTCGGCGGCGTGGCACAGCATGGCGACCAGGTAGAGCACAGCGGACGTCACGATCGCCAGGGCCGAGAAGTTGGCCACCGTCATGTGTCGCTCCTGTCGTCACTCGAGCTCGGGGGCTCGCCGTCCTCGTGGGGTGCCGGTCCACGCCCATCCTGCACGCCGCTCGCCGTCAAGGGTTCATCCTGCTCCCCCGCACGGGGTTCGCGCCCCTCGGCTGCTGCGGGGTCGTCCCGTACGCCCAAGGGCTGACCGCCCACGGCCGCGGCCAGGGCGGCGGCGTCCTCGGCGACCCCCGAGCGTCCGTCCACCCGGTCGACCCCGGCGACGTGGAGCACCGTCTGACCGTAGTCATCGGCGGCGCGGAGCCAGATCCGCCGGGGGCGTACGGACAGGCTGAGCGCCATCCCGGCCACGGCGAGGCCCACGAAGAACAGGATCACCGGCATGCCGGGCTGGCGGGAGACCTGCAGCTTGACCCACCGCTGGTAGCCCTCGAAGGTGACGGTGCCGGCGCGGTCGGGCAGCACGTACGTGTCGCCGGGACGCAGCCGTAGGCGTGCCAGGTCGTTGCCGACGCGCATCTGGGTGAGGCCGGTCTTGTCCAGCGTGTACACCGAGGTGGCGACTCCCGTCTCAGCCACCGGCGGCCCCGACCAGGCGTTGAGGAACAGCTCCGGGTAGATGGCGTCGGGGAACAACGAGCGCGGCCCCTGCTGGTCGACGACCGCGGTGGGGAGGAAGTAGCCCTCGAACGCGAGCCGCTGCGGGCGGGCATCGCGGGCGTTGATGACTCCGGCCGAGCGCATGTTGCCGTCGAGGGGCTGGAAGATCGTCGGCCCCGAGTACGCGACGTTGCCGGCCGCGTCCCGCACCGTGACCACCGTCGCGTACCCGTGGCCCACCAGATGCACCGACGTGTCGCCGATGCGCAGCGGCTGGTTGACCCGGATCGTCGCCGGCCGGGTGCCGGAGGCGTCGGTGACCTGTACGTCGGCAGCGAACTCCCGCGCCGCCCCCCGCTGCACCTCACCGGTCTCGTACCGCACCGTGAACGTGTCGAGCTGCAGCGTGAACGGCGTCAGCTTCGCCGGCGTGAACCCGCCCCCGGGCGCGAGGTCGTCGTACTGGGTCAGCGTGTTCGCGAACCCCTGCCCCTCGACCACGGCCACCGTGCCCTTGTAGCCGAACCAGCTCGACCCGAAGATCGACAGCAGCACGCCCAGCAGGGCGACGTGGAACAGCAGGTTGCCGAGCTCGCGCGTGTAGCCGCGCTCGCCGGAGACCGTGTCGCCGTCCACCTTCACGCGATAGCGCCGCGCGGCCAGGTGGTCGCGGGCGGCCGCCAGCACGGCGTCGGGCTGGGCCGGGGCCGCGTACGCCCTGGCGGAGCCGAGCCTGTCGACAGGGCGCGGCGGCGATGCGGCGGGTGCGCGCAGCGCCCGGGCGTACACGGCGCAGCGCGGCACGATGCAGCCGACCAGGGAGATGAACAGCAGCAGGTAGATCGCCGCGAACCAGGGCGAGGCGAAGACGTCGAACATGCCGATCTTGTCGAGCAGCGGGCCGGCGGTGGGGTGCTCGGCGATCCAGATGGTCACGGCGAACGGGTTGCTGGGGCGCTGCGGCAGCAGCCCGCCGGGCATGGACGCGACGGCGAGGGCGAGCAGCAGGAAGATGGCCGTCCGCATGCTGGTGAGGATCGCCCAGGCGTACCTCACGGTCCCCCAGAAGCCCCCGGGCGGTGCCGTCTCGGCCGCGGGCCGCCGGACGCGGGCGCCCGCGATGTCGCGCGAGGTCTCGGCCTCGAGGTCAGCGCTCATCAGATCGGCGCCTGGAACTGTGCGGCCCACTGCCGGATGTCGGCCATCCAGACGTCCCACCAGCCCGTCACCAGGGCCACGCCCACGGCCACCATCACCGCGCCGCCGACGCGCATCACGGCGCGCTGGTGGCGCTTCACCCAGGAGACAGCGCCGGCGAGGCGTACGAAGGCGACCCCGATCACCAGGAAGGGCAGACCGATGCCGAGCGCGTAGAACAGCGCCAGGACCGCGCCCCGCAGCGAGGAGGCCTCGTTGACGGCCAGAGTGAGGACGACCGACAGTGCGGGGCCGATGCAGGGAGTCCAGCCGACGGCGAAGGCCATCCCGAGCAGCGGTGCCGCCCAGACGCCCATGCGGGGCGCCCAGCCGGGCTTCAGGTTGCGCTGCAGCATCGGCAGCACGCCGGCGAAGGCCAGGCCCATCACGATCGAGACCACTCCCGCCACGATGCTGACCGCCCGCTGGTGCGCGATCAGCGCGGCGCCGAGCCCGCCGAACAGGGCACCCGTGGAGACGAAGACCACGGCGATGCCGGCGACGAACAGGCTGGTGCCGAGCAGCATCCGTCGCCGCGACGCGCGCCCGTCGACGATGTCGGTGGCGGCGATGCCGCTGGCGTAGGAGAGGTAGCCCGGCACCAGCGGCACCACGCACGGGGAGAAGAACGACGCCAGGCCGGCGAGCACGGCTACCGGCACGGCCAGCAGCATCGTGCCGCCCAGGGCGGACTGCACCCAGGTCTCCAGCGGCATCTCAGCGCTCCTTGGCGATGTCGTCGACCAGGCCCACCAGCGTGGAGGTGGTGACCGTGCCGATGATGCGCGCGGCCACTCTCCCCCGCGCGTCGACGACGAGGGTCGACGGGATGGCCGTCGGCGGCAGGTCGGCTGAGAGTCCCAGGAGCAGCTGCCCCTTGGGGTCGTACAGGCTGGGGTAGGTGATGCCGAACGCCCGCTGGAACGCCTGCGCCGGGGCGGGGTCGAGGTCGCGGGTGTTGATGCCGAGCAGCTGCGCCTTGCCGGCCAGCTGGGTGGCGGCGGCCTGCAGGTCGGGCGCCTCCTTGCGGCACGGCGCGCACCAGGAGCCCCAGACGTTGAGCACGAGCACGGTGCCGGCGTACGCGCTGGTGCTGAGCTGCGCCCCGTCGACGGTGACCCCGTCCAGCACCGGGATCGAGCGGCGCTGCGCCTGCTCGACCTTGGTGTACGACGGCTCGGCCTCGACGAAACCGGAGTCGGAGCTGCGTGCGCTGCAGCCCGCCGCCGCGAGAGCGACGACGCCTGCGAACGCACGGCGGGACAGCGTCATGTGCCGGCCACGAACTTTCTGGTGCGGGCGACCGGTAGCAGGTCCTTGGACGGCTCGGCGTACGTGACGCGCGTGATGCGCCCCTCGACCAGGTGCAGCGAGGTGATGCTGGCCAGGGTGCACTCCCGGCGCCGGGGGTCGTGGAACAGGCGGCGGCCCTCCGCGTACGAGCGCATGGTCCAGATCGGCAGCTGATGGCTCACGATCAGGGCCTGACCGCCGGGGCCGGCGGCCTCGGCCGCGTCGGCGACGGCTGCCGACATGCGCGCCACGATCTGGGGGTACGGCTCGCCCCAGCTGGGAGTGAGCGGGTTGCGCATGTGCCACCACATACGAGGGTTGAGCAGCGAGCGGTAGCTGCCTCCGAAGACCTTGCCCTCGAACCGGTTCTCCGCCTCCAGCACGCGCTCGTCGAGCACCACCTCCAGATCGGGGCGCTGGGCGGCGATCGGTGCCATCGTCTCCTGCGCCCGCTCCAGCGGCGAGCAGCGCAGGTGGGTGAGCGGGGTGTCGGCGAGGTACGCGGCAGCGCGCTCGGCCATCTGCACGCCGAGCGTGGACAGATGGAAGTGGGGCAGCCTGCCGTAGAGCAGCTTGTCGGGGTTCTCCACCTGGCCGTGCCTCAGCAGGTGGACGATGGTCGTGGTCACAGGCTCCTCCGGCGTGGGTCCTGGTCAGGATATCCGCTCGACTCAAGGCCCCTTGACCGCAGGCCTCACGGCTCGGTCATGAAGAGCGGCGGCTCGGCCAGCAGCCCGCGCAGCCGGGCCGGGTCGACCGAGGTCAGCCACTGCTCGAAGGCGTCGAGAAGGTCGAGCCTCTCCTGCTTGTGGATGCGCCCTCCCCGGAAGGCCGCCAGCGTGGGCGGGATCTGGGCCCGGCATGAAAGCCATCGGCGTCGCTGATAAGAACCCGGACCACCTCCAGGCACGGCGGCAGGGCAGCTGGCCGCCACCACGCGCTGCGGATGGCGCGTTGGTAACCCCGGTGGCGCAGCTGCTCGTCCGCGTACGCCTCGACCTCGTCAGCGGCCTGCTGGAAGGACGGGGTGTCAGCACCATGCCGGGACCCTGGCGTCAGCCGGCCAGCGCGTCACGCAGACGGTCGGCATCGAGGAACCAGTACGACAGCAGGGCACCGTCGACGTACGTGACGGGCACATGGTCGGTGAACCGGGCGCGCAGCTCCGGATCGGCATCGACGTCGACGGCCCGCCAGGGCGTCGGCGGGTCAGCGGTCACGGCCTGGACCGTGGCCACGGCCTCGTCGCAGAGATGGCAGCCCTCACGGGTGAGGACGACCACGCGCGCGAGCGCCGCCACCGCAGGGGGCTGCTCGGCGCTCACGGCCGGTGGCTACTTGCCCGCGCGGCGACGCTGGACGCGCGTCTTCTTCAGCAGCTTGCGGTGCTTCTTCTTCGCCATGCGCTTGCGACGCTTCTTGATGACCGAACCCACGGAGTGCCTTTCGTCGTGGTCGGCACGTGCCGGCCACAGATCTTCAGTGCTTGGAGAGTGACACCAGACGCAACGGCGCCCGGGTCAACCTGGGCAGCCTACCCGGTCAGGCCGGAGCGCTGCCAGTCAGGCCTAGCCGGCCTGGAAGTATGACTGCTTCAAGAAGGCGTCGACGGCCTCCTTGGGCACCCGGAAGGTGTGGCCGAAGCGCACCGCCTCCAGCTGCCCGGAGTGGATGAGGCGGTACACGCTCATCTTGGAGACCCGCATGATCTGGGCCACCTCGGCCACCGTCATCAGGGTCACGCCGTCGCTCATGGGAGTCGGCTGCGTCATACGGGTCACGTCCTTCTCGATCGCGTCCCGCTCGGCTTCCCCTCCGGCGGTGCGTGTGCTCGTGATGCTAGTGGTTGCTGTGACGCTGCGCGACTTGTACGAGCACCAGTTCCGCCACCCTCGGCGTGTCTTGCCCGGGATCCAGAGCGTCGCCGCTCATACTCACCCGCGCGGTCTCCCCGCGAGCGGTGCTAGATCGTCCGTGCCGCCTCGGCCAGGGCGCGGCTGCGGTCCCGGGCGGCCTCGACGGCGGCCATGAACGCCGCCCGCACCCCGTGGTCCTCCAGCGCCCGCAGCCCGGCGGCGGTGGTGCCGGCCGGGGAGGTGACGTTCTCCCGCAGCACCGCGGGGTGCTCACCGGTCTCACTGAGCAGCTTCGCGGAGCCGTACATCGTCTGCACCACCAGCTGGGCGGCCACGTCGCGGGACAGGCCCACCTGCACCCCTGCCTCGATCATGGCCTCGGCGACGAGCATCACGTACGCAGGGCCGGACCCGGAGATCGCCGTGACCGCGTCCTGGTAGCGCTCCTCGACCACGACGACGCGCCCGATCGGCGTGAGCAGGTCCTCGACGCGGGAGAGGTGGGCCTCGGTGGCCGACGACCCGGGGCTCACGGCGGCCATCCCCTCCCCCACCGCGGCGGCGGTGTTGGGCATCACCCGCACCACCGGCACGCCCTCAGGCAGGTGCGCCTCCAGGGTCGCGGTCTCCACACCGGCCGCGATCGAGACCACCAGTGCACCGTCGGTCAGCGAGGGGCCGATCTCGTCCAGCACGCCGGTGACGTCCTGCGGCTTGACGACCAGCACCACCACGTCGGCAGCGGCGACCGCGTCAATGTTCGACACCACGCGGACGCCGTACCGCTCCTCGATCTCGGCCCTGCGGCCCGCACGCCGCTCGGTGACCAGGACGTCGTCGGGGCTCATGCCCGCGCGGAGGATCCCCGCGAGCACGATCTCACCCATGACGCCCGCACCGAGCAGCGCCAGGGTCATCGCGCGGCCAGCCCCTCGGCCACCAGCTCGGCGATCTGGATCGCGTTCAGCGCGGCGCCCTTGCGCAGGTTGTCGCAGCTGACGAACAGCACCAGGCCCTTGCCGTCCGGCACC
Source organism: uncultured Propionibacteriaceae bacterium (assembly GCA_936924635.1). GTDB lineage: Bacteria > Actinomycetota > Actinomycetes > Propionibacteriales > Propionibacteriaceae > Fen-668. Next base: position 79,810 of record CAKZHP010000132.1, on the reverse strand, counting down.
GACTGGTCGGTGCGGATGCGACCCACGTACGACGGGTCCTGGCCGGCCGCCTCCCGCGGGTTGGGGATGTCTGCCAGCTCGACGCCCGGGGCGCTGCCCAGCAGCTCGGTGGCCCGCTCGGGGGTGATCGGCCGCTCGAACTCGGCGTGCACCGACAGCGAGTGGCCCGAGTAGACGGGCACGCGCACGCAGGTGCCGGCGACCGGCAGCTCGGGCAGGTGCAGGATCTTGCGCGACTCGTTGCGCAGCTTGCGCTCCTCGTCGGTCTCGCCGGAGCCGTCGTCGAGCAGCTTGCCGGCGAGGGCCACCACGTTGTACGCGATCGGCTTCTGGTACGGCGCCGGGTCGCCCGCGGCCACGGCGGAGCCGTCGATCGCCAGGCCCCGGGCGTCACCAGCGGCGGCCGACTGGTCGGCCAGCGCGGCCACCCCGGCGACACCGGAGCCCGACACGGCCTGGTAGGTCGCGACCACCAGACGGGCCAGCCCGGCCTCGTCGTGCAGCGGCTTGAGCACCGGCATCGCGGCCATGGTGGTGCAGTTCGGGTTGGCGATGATGCCCTTGGGCGGGTTGGTCGCGTCCTCCGGGTTCACCTCGGAGACCACCAGCGGCACCTCGGGGTCGTTGCGCCACGCCGAGGAGTTGTCGATGACGATCGCGCCCGCGGCAGCGACCTTCGGGGCGTACTCGAGGCTCATGGCCCCGCCCGCGGAGAAGATCGCGATGTCGATGCCGGCGAAGTCGGCGGTGGCCGTGTCCTCCACCACGTACTGCGTGCCCTTGAACTCGATCTGCTTGCCCGCCGACCGCTCCGAGGAGAACAGTCGCAGCTCGTCGACCGGGAAGTCGCGCTGCGCGAGCAGCGTGAGCATGACCTGACCGACCTGACCGGTGGCACCGAAGACTCCAACGCGCATGGTGCCCGATCCTACCGGGAGCGCTTGCGGCGGCCGCGACGTTCTCACCTGCATCTTCTGGCTCCCACCGGCACCACGTGCCATATCTGGCGCATGGCGCTCGTAGCGACCAGAGGATGCAGGTGAGCGCCGCGTCAGAGCCAGGGCAGGTACGGCTTCGCCAGCGCGTAGCCGACGAAGGCGGCGATGTCGATGGCCGTGTGCGCGACGACCAGGGGCATCACCCGGCGCAGCCGGAGGTACACCAGACCGAAGACGACGCCCATGATGATGTTGCCGGCGAAGCCGCCGAAGCCCTGGTAGAGGTGGTACGAGCCGCGGATGAGCGCGGAGACGCCGACCACCAGCCATGTGCTCCAGCCCAGGTCGCGGAACCTGACGTACAGGTAGCCGAGCATCACGACCTCCTCGATGATCCCGTTCATGGCGGCGAGGCCGACCAGCGTCGGGACCGTCCACCAGTGCTCGGCGAGGTTGGCCGGGGCGACGCTCGTGTTCACGCCCAGCTCGCGGGCGGCGAGGTAGAAGCCCAGCCCGGGGATGCCGATGCCGGCGGCGACCCCCAGCCCCAGCAAGAGGTCCGGCACCGGCCGGCGCGCGTCGAAACCGATCAGGGCGCGGGCGCGCCCGTGCGACAGGTGCAGCAGGTAGAGCACCAGGAGCGCCTGGAACAGCGGGAGCACGATCCCGGCGACCTGGTAGGAGAGGTCGAGCCAGGGCCGGTCGGGCACCACGGAGGAGTTCATCGTGGTGGTCTGCTGGTTGAGCGGCTGCTGGGGCCGGGTGAGCTTCTCGAGCAGCGACAGCAGCGAGTACACCGCCGAGCGCCCGAACCCGAGGCCCAGCACGATCAGCACCTCGAGCCCGTACCGCGGCCTGCCCGTCACGCCGTGCTACCCGGCGCTGGGGCTGCTCTGCAGCTGACCCAGGTGCAGCCGCGCGAACCCCAGGGACTCGGCGAGGGCTCGCTCGCGGGCGCCGCGGGAGCCGATGCCGCGGGTGTTGACCTCCAGCACGACGTGCCCGTCGAAGCCGGCGCCGACGAGGTAGCGCAGCACCTCGTCGGCGTGCTGGTCGCCGTGCCCGGGCTGCAGGTGCTCGTCCATCACGCCGCCGACACCGTCGGTGAGGTGCAGGTGCCGCAGCCTCGGACCCCAGGCCTTGGCCAGGTCGAGCGCCTGCACGCGTGCTGTCGAGGCGTGCGACAGGTCGAGCGTCAGCCACTCGTAGTCGAGCTCGCTCGGGTCCCAGCTCGGGAGATAGGCCTTGAAGTTCCGTACGGGCGTGCGCCAGGGGTACATGTTCTCGACGCAGAACCGGATGCCGGTGTCGGCGTTGAGCCGACGGATGCCCGCCTCGAAACCACTCGCGTACGTGCCCTGCCACCGGAACGGCGGGTGCACGACCACCGTGTCGGCGCCCAGGCGCTTCGCCATCTCCGCCGAGCGCGCGAGCTTCTCCCAGTCGTCGCCCCAGGTGCCCTGGGTGACGAGCAGGGTCGGGGCATGGATGGCGAGGACCGGCACGCCGTGGTAGTCGCGCAGCTTCTCGATCGCGTCGCCGTCGGAGGCGACGGGGTCGATGCCCACCATGAGCTCCACCCCGTCGTAGCCGAGCGCCGCGGCCAGCTCGAAACCGCTGGCCGTGGTCTCCGGGTAGACCGACGAGGTGCTGAGCAGCACCTTGGCCGGGCTCACCGTCGGGGGCGCCTGAGGGGTGGCGCCCTCGGGCTGCGTACCGTCCGTCACGCAGGTCAGGGTATCGGCCCCACCAGCGCCGAGCAGGGCGTCCCGGTCAGCGGCGATCGTGCCTCACCGCACGCTGCCGTCAGGACCAGCGTTCACCGCCCGGGCGCATCCTGGCTTGCCAGAGGCATGTCGAGCGCTTTCCGCAGCAGCGGCGACGAGCCGATTTTCACCAGAGCGGCGGGGGGGTCAAGAATAGGGCCATGCATGTGGATCACGTCGTGTACGCAGTGGGCCCCCACGGTCTGGCGGCCGAGGCGGAGCGGTTCGAGGACGCGCTCGGCGTCCGATCCCGCGACGGCGGGATCCACCCCACCTTCGGCACCCGGATGCGGCTCATCGCCCTCACCGACAGCCGCTACCTCGAGATCGTGGAGGTGCTCGACCACCCGGCGGCTGACAAGGCGCCGTACGGGCAGGCCGTGCGGGCACGCTCCGAGCTCGGCGGCGGCTGGCTCGGCTGGGTGGTGTCGGTCGACGACATCGGCGAGTACGAGCAGCGGCTCGACCGTTCGGCCGTGAAGGGCCTGCGCCGGTTCCCCGACGGCCGCGCCCTGGAGTGGCGCCAGATCGGCGTGCGCGGGTTGATCGCCGACCCGCAGCTGCCGTACTTCATCTCGTGGGTGAGCGAGGCCGATGTTCGCCCGAGCGCTCTCGAGGCGACGGTGGGCCTCAAGAAGATCGAGATCGCCGGCAACAAGCAGCGCGTGGAGGACTGGATCGGCAGCCCGATCGACGCGCAGTTCGACGGTGTCGCGTTCGAGTTCGACTCGCCCAGCGGCTACCCCGGCCTGGACGCGGTCACCTTCGTGACGGAGAAGGGCGACGTACGGATCTGACGACCAGCGCCACCACGCCGGCGCCGGCCGCCACCAGCAGCACCCACGGGCCGATCCACTCACCCCGGTAGACCTCCACGTCGTAGGTCTCCTGGAAGGGTTCATCGGCCTTCTGAGCGAAGACCACGTCCTCGGTGATGGCTCCGGGCTCCAGCAGACCTGAGTACGCGGTGAGGTAGACCTTCTGGTTCTCGGTGCGGCCGATGATGCGCCAGCTTCTCGAACGACCCGCTGTCGCCCAGGGCGAAAGTGGCCCCCGCGGGCGTCGGCATGATCCAGGCAGCGGTGTCGGCCGACCCGGAGACCCGCCACCATGTCGATGCGCTCGGTCTTGCCGTCCCACTGCACCAGGGCGGTCTCGCCGTTCACGGTGGCGCTGCCGCCCCCTGGGATGGCCGCCCCGCAGGCGCAAGCCCGGCGGGCCGAGGCTAGGCCACCACGAAGAGGCCCGCCAGCAGGACCGCGCACAGGATGCGCCACAGTCGACTCAGGGCCGAACTGCAGGCGCCAGGCCGGGTCAGCCGACGTACAAGCAGAACGGATGACCTGCTGGGTCAGCGAGCACGAAGAGCGGCTCTTCGGGGTCGTCGCTCCGGTCGAGCCGCAGGGTGGCGCCCAGGGCGAGGGCACGGTCGCGATGCCGCACCAGCTCAGCCTCGTCAGCCACCGTGAGGTCGAGGTGCAGCTGCTGCGGCACGTCAGGGTCGGGCCACGTGCTCGGCCGCACCTCGTCAGCCGCCTGGAAGGCCAGGAGGGGCCGGCCGTCGGGCGTACGGAGGCAGAGCCAGTCGCGCCCGAGCTGGTCGTCCTGCCCGGGGGCCGGGGGTTCGTCGCCGGGGCGATAGACCAGGCCGAGCAGCTCGCGGTAGAACTCGGCGAGCCCGCGGGGATCGGTGGTGTCGAGCACGGTCTGCACGAGGGTCGGGTACGTCTCGGTCATGCCGTCACCGTAACCCGGCGTGCCCTGGCTGACGACGAGAGCGGACGGAGACGCCGTCGGGCAAACGGACAGTTTCTGGCCTCTATCTGGTTAGCCTTGGGGGTATGTCCACGAGCGAACGGATGCTGCGGCTGCTGTCGTTGCTGCAGACCCACCGGTACTGGCCCGGCCCCGAGCTGGCGGCCCGGCTTGAGGTCAGCGAGCGCACCCTGCGCCGCGACGTGGAGCGGCTGCGCGGCCTCGGATACGACGTCGACGCGATCCGCGGCGTCTCCGGCGGGTACCAGCTGCGGGCCGGGAAGGCGCTGCCTCCGCTGCTGCTCGACAACGACGAGGCGGTGGCGATCGCAGCCGGTCTGCGCTCGTCGGCCGCAATGGTCGTCGACGGGGGCGGCGACGCCGCGATCAGCGCACTCACCAAGGTGATCGCGATGCTCCCACCGGCCCTGCGACGGCGGATGGACGCACTGCAGACGGCGACGACACCAGGGCTCGCCCGAGGCGTACCCGTCATCGATGCCGAGGCGCTGACCACCCTGGCCGGGGCGTGCCGCGACCGGGAGGGCGCGCGGTTCACATACCGGCCCCTCGACGGCGAGGCCTCGGAGCGGCGGGTCGAGCCGCACGCCCTGGTGAGCTTCGAGCAGCGGTGGTACGTGGTCGCGTACGACCTCGGGCGCGACGACTGGCGGACGTTCCGGGTCGACCGGATGGCGGAGGTCAGGGCGGGGGGTGCCCGGTTCGTGCCGCGCGAGATCCCGGGCGGCTCGGCACTGGCGCACGTGCAGGAGGGGCGTCAGAGCCAGGCGCGCCGGTATGCGGTCGAGGTGCGGTTCCACACGTCGTTGGAGGTGGTGCGGGGAGCGACCAATGGCTGGGGGGACGTCACGGCCGACGGCACGGTCGCGGTCTGGCGGATCGCCGCAGACAGCCTGGACTGGCCCCTGATGCTGCTGGCGCAGATCGATGCCGACTTCGAGGTGGTGTCGCCTCCCGAGCTGGCCGAGCTGGCCGCAGCCACGGGAGTGCGGCTCTCGCGGTGCACGGCACGTACGGAAACTGTCAGAGCCCAGTGAGAGGCTGCTCGGCATGGTGAAGCAGGCGAAGGCGAGCTACCGGTGCACCGAGTGCGGGTGGACGTCGCTGCGCTGGGTCGGGCGGTGCGGCGAGTGCCAGACCTGGGGAAGCGTCGTGGAGGCCGGGGCGCCCAAGCTGCGGGAGGTGAGCGCCGCGGCCCCGGTCAGCAAGGCCGTGCGCATCAGCGAGGTGAGCGACACCGCCTCCACGCGCGAGCTGACCGGCGTCGGTGAGCTGGACCGGGTGCTCGGCGGCGGGCTGGTGCCCGGAGCGGTGGCGCTGCTGGCCGGGGAGCCCGGTGTCGGCAAGTCGACGCTGCTGCTGGAGGTGGCCGCGCGCTGGGCCCGGGCAGGTCGTCGGGTGCTGTACGTCACGGGCGAGGAGTCGGCGGCACAGGTACGGCTCCGTGCGGACCGGACGGGCAACCTGGCCGACGACCTGTTCCTGGCCTCGGAGACCGACCTCGGCACGGTACTGGGCCACATCGAGGAGGTCGAGCCCACGCTGCTCGTGGCCGACTCGGTGCAGACGATCGGCACCGCGGAGGCCGAGGGGTCACCCGGCGGCGTCACCCAGGTGCGCGAGGTGACCGGGGCGCTGGTGCGGGTCGCCAAGAGGCGCGGCATGGCAACGGTGATCGTGGGGCACGTGACCAAGGACGGAGCGATCGCTGGGCCACGGCTGCTGGAGCACCTGGTCGACGTGGTGCTGCAGTTCGAGGGCGACCGGCACTCAGGGTTCCGGATGGTGCGGGCGACGAAGAACAGGTACGGCCCGGCGGACGAGGTCGGCTGCTTCGAGATGGCGGAGTCTGGGATCGTCGAGGTGCCCGACCCGAGCGGCCTGTTCACCACCCGCCACGAAGAGCCGGTGCCCGGCACCTGCGTCACGGTGACGATGGAGGGGCGCCGGCCGCTGCTCGCAGAGGTGCAGGCGCTGGTCGCGGAGACGCAGGCACAGAACGTACGGCGGGCGACGAACGGCATGGACCCGGGGCGCATCCCCATGGTGCTGGCCGTGCTCCAGCGCAAGCTGGGGCTGCGGCTGCACGACCGCGACGTGTACGTGTCGACGGTCGGAGGCGCCCGGGTGTGGGACCCGGCCTCAGACCTGGCCGTCGCCGTGGCGGTGGCGTCGGCCTCCACCGACCGCAACTTCCCGGCCCGCGTGGTCGCGCTGGGCGAGGTCGGTCTGGCCGGTGACCTGCGCCGGGTGGCCGGCCTGGAGCGGCGCATCGCCGAGGCAGCCCGGCTGGGCTTCACCACGGCGATCTGCCCCACCCCTGCCCCCGGGGAGCGGATCGCGGTGCCGAAGGGGATGCGCGTGGTGCAGGCGGCCACGCTCGCCGAGGCGCTGGCCACGCTGGGGCTGCGACGCGACGCCCGGCCCCGAGACCGTACGGCCGAGGGGTGACGGCGGTGTTCTGGCAGGTGACCGTGGATGCCTCCGACCCGGAGCGGCTGACGCGGTTCTGGGCAGCGGCGATGGGGTGGACAGGCACACCGCCCGAGGGTGAGGAGCCCTGGCAGCGCTACTTCCGGCAGCGGCTGGGCGATCAGGCGGCCTACACCGACCGGCTCTTCGACCCGTCCGGTGCACCGCCCACGCTCTGGTTCCAGCAGGTGCCGGAGCCGAAGGCGGGCAAGAACCGACTGCATCTTGACCTCTACCCGACCGGCCGCGACGCCGGCCTGACCCGCGAGCAACGGACGGCGCTGGTCGATGCGGAAGTGGCGCGACTGGTGGGGCTGGGTGCCTCCGTGCTGCACGTCGTGGCCGACGGCGATCTTCGCGACGTCGACTACTTCACGGTGATGCGCGACCCCGAGGGCAACGAGTTCTGCGTCAGCTGAGGGGTCAGTCGCCCGAGACCAGCGCGTCTCGCACCGTGGTGCCGAGATCGCCCCAGCAGCGGACGATGCGCCCGTCGGCGAGCTCGTACATGACGAGCTCCTGGGTCCGGACCGTCCGGCCTGTCGGCGCCACGCCTCGGAACTCGCCCCGGTGCGTGCCAGCGCCGGTCAGCCGGGCGGCGAGCGACGTGCCCTCCACGACCACGTGCTGGAGGTCCACCGGTAGTCGGGAAAGCCAGAGACGACGGCCTTGAGCCCCTCCGCGTACCCCTGCAGACCCTCCGACGGCCCGTTGACGTCGTCGGCGACGAACTCCCCGAGCTCCGCGAACCGGTGCTCGTTGCACCTCTGCAGATAGCGCTCGTAGAAGGCCACCACAGCCTCACGGTCCTCGCTCACACCGCCACCCAACCAGTTCGCGGCGACGTCAACGGCCCCCCGTCAGCACCGCGCGTAGGATCGACGGCGACCTGTCCCCGACCCGTGAGGCGCGCGTGACCCCCACCGACCGACTGCGGCGCTACCAGGCGCTGATGGCGCCCGGGACGCCTCTGCGCGAGGGCCTCAACCGCATCGTCAACGGACGCACCGGTGCACTGATCGCGCTCAGCGACTCCCCCTCCGTCCGCGCCGTCTCCACCGGGGGGTTCGCGCTAGATACCCCCTTCGCCCCGACCTCGTTGCGCGAGCTGTCGAAGATGGACGGTGGCCTGGTCGTCACCGAGGACCTCACCCGCATCGTGCGGGCCGGCGTCCACTTCGCCCCCGACCCGTCCATCGAGACTGCCGAGACCGGGACCCGTCACGCCAGCGCCGACCGGCTCGCCAAGCAGACCGGCGCTCCTGTGGTGACGGTGTCGGCGTCGATGGCGACGATCGCGCTCTACCTCGACCATGCGCGTCACGTCGTCGAGCGGCCCGAGGCTCTGGTCGCCCGCAGCAACCAGGCGCTGAACGCGCTCGCCCGCTACAACGAGCGGCTGCGCGAGGTCACCGACGCCCTGTCGGCGCTGGAGGTCTCGGACCAGGTGACCGTGCGCGACGTGGCCGTGGTGGCTCAGCGCCTGGAGCTGGTGCGCCGGCTGGCCGCCGAGGTCTCGGGATACGTGGTGCTGCTCGGCGCCGAGGGCCGCCTGCTCGACCTGCAGCTGCAGGAGGCGACCGTCGGGTCGGCCCACCTCGCGACCCACCTGCAGCTCGACTACCACCCTGACGACATGCCCGACGCGACCGACCTGTCATCGCTCACCGACCTGCCCGAGGAGCAGCTGCTCGACCTGTCATCGGTGGCGTCGACGCTGGGGCTTGGCGCGCTCGACTGCCGCCTCAGCCCCCGGGGGTTGCGGCAGCTGCTCCAGATCAACCGCCTGCCGGCCACTCTGGCCCCGCGCCTGCTCGACCACTTCGGCGGGCTGCAGGGTGTGCTCGCCGCCTCCCGCGCCGATCTTGTCGGCGTCGAGGGGGTCGGCGACGCCCGCGCCAGGGCCATCCGTGACGGCCTGATGCGCCTCACCGAGGCGGCCTACCGGATCAGCTGACGCCCGGGACCGCGAACGTGCGGCCACGGCTACTGAACGAGCGGGACAGAGAGGTCCTGGCCCTGGCCGTCCCGGCCTTCGCGACCCTCCTCGCCGAGCCGGTCTTCCTGCTGGCCGACTCCGCGATCGTCGGTCACGTGGGCACGCTGCCGCTGGCGGGCCTCGGGTTGGCGCCGGCGGTGCTCTCGACCGTCGTGGCTGGCGATCTTCCTGGCGTACGGCACGACGGCCGCCACCGCACGTCGTCTGGGCGCCGGTGACCGGGCGGGAGCGCTCGCGATCGGCGTCGACGGCATGTGGCTGGCGCTGCTGCTCGGAATCGCCTCGGCCGTCGCCCTGGCGGCGGCGGCAGAACCGGTCGTGCGTTGGCTGGGCGGTTCGGCCGAGGTGGCGCCGTACGCGGTCGCCTACCTGCGCGCCTCCCTCCCGGGCCTGCCGGGGGTGCTGGTCGTGCTGGCCGCCACCGGGGTGCCGACCACGAGCGGCGTCCGCGTGTCCTGCAGCCCGCGCTGCTCGGCCTGCTGTGCTCCCATCACGTCGCCGAGGAGCTCGGGCTGCGGGGTGCGGGACCTGCCGCGCGAGAAGAAACCGATGGGGTCACTATGCGCGACCGCTGGGCCCCTACGGGAGGGAGCCGGTCACCAGACCAGGAGCATCACGTGCCGGCCCGGCGTCGACCCGGTGAGGGTGGCCGTGGCCACGTACGTGCCGGCGAGCAGGTCGTCGGGGACCACGCGACAGCCTGTACGCGACCGGTGCCGGTCCCAGGTGGTGCGCCACTCCACGTTCCCGCCAGGAGCGACGGTGAACTGGCCCTCGGGCCCCCAGCCGGGGCAGTCGCGGGTGGACCAGATCTCGTCCGACCCGGAGGTGATGACGAGGCGGAACGTCTGCGCGGACAGCGTCAGCACGCACGGGGCGGCGCTGGCGTTGGTCGTCGTCACCACGAGCTCAGCGGTGGTGCCGACCTTCACCTGCTTCGGGCCGCTGACCTCGACGCGGGTCTTGACCTCCGTGCACGCCGGTGTGAGCGGTGGTGCCGAGGTGGTGGGGGGCGGCTGTGGGGCCGCCGTGGTGGCAGGAGACGCGCTGGTCGGAGCCGGAGCCGACGAGCCACTCCCCGGTGCGCTGGGCACCGGCGCGCTGCTGGGCGCGGTGACGCTGGCACTGCTGGTGGGTCCGACGGGAGGCGTGGCCGTGCCTGCCGACGACAGGCTCGACTCGGGGGCCGTGGGGTTGGCTGGCATGCTCGCCTCGGTCGTGGCAGGGGACAACGGGGCCGCGCTGGGCTGCCCCGTGGTCGCTGCGTCATCGCCTCGGAACGCCCCGGCCACCCAGGCAACGACGGCGATCAGCAGCAGCGCCAGCAGGAGCACCAGCCCGCGGCGCATCCAGTAGACATTCGTCGGCACCTTGGCCATGGCCGCATCGTAGGGACGGCCGGAAGCCTCAGCCCTCAGCCACGCCGGGCTCCACCGCAGGGCCCGTCAGCGGCCCTGCGGCACCAGCACCCCGCCGCAGTGCGCCTGTACGTGGACCGACTCCCAGTCCAGCGACACGCCCTGGCCCGGGGTCTGCCAGGCGACCCGGTACGGCAGGTGCCCGATCGGGATCGTCGCGTCGCGCCCCCCGAAGTTAGCCACCACGATCACGTCACCCCGACGGACCACCAGCCACCGGTCCTGCTCGTCCACCTCGGTCTGCACCAGCCCCAGCTGCGGTGAGGTCAGCTCGGGCACCTCCTGGCGCAGCCGGGCCAGGCCGCGGTACACCTCCATCAGCACCGCACCCCGGCCCTGGTCCACCTCCGACCAGTCCAGCTTCGAGCGCTCGTACGTGCCGGGGTCCTGCGGGTCGGGCACCTGCTCGAGATCCCAGTCCATGCGCGCGAACTCCCGCAGCCGGCCCTCCGTGACCGCCTTCGCCAGGTCCACCTCCGGATGCGAGGTGAAGAACTGGAACGGGGTGCTCGCCGCGAACTCCTCCCCCATGAACAGCATCGGGGTGAACGGACCCGTCAGCGTCATCATCGCTGCGAGTGCCAGCTGGTCGTCGTCGAGGCTCTCGGTGAACCGGTCACCGCGGGCACGGTTGCCGATCTGGTCGTGGTTCTGGTTGCACACCACCAGCCGCCAGCCGGGGAACCGGTCGGTGTCGATGGGGTGCCCGTGGTCACGGCCGCGGAACGACGACCAGGTGCCGTTGTGGAAGAAGCCGCTGGTAAACACCTTCGCCAGCGCCCCCAGGGGTGCGAAGTCGGCGTAGTAGCCGGTGGTCTCCCCCGTCAGGGCCACGTGCAAACCGTGGTGGAAGTCGTCGCTCCACTGCGCGTCGATGCCGAGCCCGCCGGCCTCGCGAGGCAGCACCAGCCGTACATCGTTCTGGTCGCTCTCCGCGATCAGGATGTGCGGCCGCTTCTGCGCCGCCGCGTGGTCGCCGACCTCGATGGCCAGCTGCTCCAGCAGGTGGATCTCCGACTCGTCGAGCAGCGCGTGCACCGCGTCGAGCCGCAGCCCGTCGACGTGGAACTCCTCGAACCACATCAGCGCGTTGTCGATGATGTAGCGGCGCACCTCGGCGCTGTGGTGCCCATCGAGGTTGATGAGGTTGCCCCACGGGTTCTCCCCCGCCGCCAGGTACGGGCCGAAGCGCGGCAGATAGTTGCCGGAGGCGCCGAAGTGGTTGTACACGACGTCCTGGATCACCCCGATGCCCGCGGCGTGGCAGGCGTCGACGAGGCGCTGGTACGCTTCCGGGCCGCCGTACGGCTCGTGCACGGCGAACCACAGCACCCCGTCGTAGCCCCAGTTGTGCTCCCCGTTCACGGCGTTCACGGGCATCAGCTCGATGAAGTCGACGCCGATGGAGCGCAGGTGGTCGATCTTGCCGATGGCCGCGTCTAGCGTGCCCTCGGGCGTGAAGGTGCCCACGTGCAGCTCGTACACCACCGAGCCCGCGAGCGGCCGCCCCACCCAGCCCTCGTCGGTCCACGGGAAGGCCGCCGCGTCGTACGTGCGCGAGATGCCGTGCACCCCGTACGGCTGCCGCCGCGAGCGTGGGTCCGGCAGCAGCGTCGGGTCGTTGTCGATGGAGTAGCCGTAGTCGTTCTCGCCCTCGACAGGCTCCTCGCTCGGCGCCCACCAGCCCCCGGGCCGGCGCCGCATCGGGATCGGCTGCGGCTCCAGCTCGGGCGAGCCCGCCGGCCGCACGTGCAGCGTCATCGACTCCCGGTCCGGCGCCCAGACGTCGTACGGGGTCCGCGACCGCATGAACTCCGGCAGCGCCACCAGCAGCGCGACGGGCACCCGCCCGAGCAGGTCTCCCACCCGGACATCCGCGCCGCTGGCCTCGATCACCTGACCGGTGAGCACGTTGCGGTAGCGGCCGAGCGGCAGCGGGATGGTGGTGTCGCCCCAGCCGCCGCCGTCGGCCAGCCCGACGGGCAGCCGGGTCGCCACGGTCACGGCGCCGCCCCGGTCGAACGCGATCACGTGCTCGGCGGCGGGACCGGAGGCGTGCACGGGCTCGTACGTCTCGAAGGCCTTCGGCTGGTCGCGCCGGGTGGTGAGCACCTCGTGCACCAGGCGCAGCTTCACCGCGCCGGAGTCGTCGAGACCGCCCTGGAGCCGCGCGTGCGAGCACTCACCGAGCATCTGCTCGCGCAGCCCGAAGTCGACCGTCCGCCGGTTGTCGGGGTCCACGAGGCTCTGCTCCCACAGCTCGCTGCCCTGGTAGACGTCGGGCACGCCCGGGATGGTGAGCGTCAGCAGCTTCGAGGCCAGCGCGTTGCTCCAGCCCGGGTCGACGACCTGCGCCAGCACCCCGTTCAGCACCTCGGCCACGGCCTCGTCGTCGTACGCCGCGTCCACCGCCTGGTGCACCGCGGTCTCGTAGGCCTCGTCGACGGCCGTCCACTCGGTGCGGTCGCCGGCCTCACGCATCGCCTTCTCCGCGTACGCGTGCAGCCGCTCGCGCGAGATCGGCCATGCCCCCACCGCGGCCTGCCACAGCAGGTTGGCGAACCCGGCGTCGGGCATCGGGGCGAGCTCTTGGAGGCGGCGTACGGCACCGGCCCACATCTCGGGCAGCTCGGCCAGCACGGCGATCCGGGCCCGCACGTCCTCGCCGCGCTTGGTGTCGTGCGTGGAGCCGGCCGACATCGCCAGCGGCCACTCGAGCTGCCGCTTCGCCATCGCGGCGTGGAAGTCGGCGACGGGCACCGAGAACACGCTCGGGTCGCCGCCGACCTCGTTGAGCGAGGTGAGGCGCGACCAGCGGTAGAAGGCGCAGTCCTCCACGCCCTTGGCCATCACCATGCCCGAGGTCTGCTGGAACCGCGCCGCCGCCGAGGTCGAGCCGTCGGTGAGCACGGGCGTCAGCACGTCGAGCGCGTGGCCGAGGTCTGGGCGGTGCGTACGGGCCGTGTCGAGCGCCTCCAGCAGGTGGTCGCGGCCCTCGGGGAGGTAGGAGCGGTAGACCGGGAAGCACGCGAGCACCTCGGCCACCGCGTCGACCAGCACCTCGTCGGTGACCTCGTCGAGCACCGCGAGCCGTACGTCGCGGGCGATACGGGCGGTCTCCGAGCCGAGGATGCCGTCGGCGACGGCGCGCTTGGTGTCATGGATCATCTGCGCCCAGTCGACGGGGGCGCCGCGCAGCTCGTCGTCGAGCTCGGTGAGCGGGCGCTCCCCGGCGGGGTCGGTTAGCACCCGGTCGACGAGCGCCATGGTGTCGTACCCCGTGGTGCCCGCCGTCGCCCACCGCGTCGGCAGCTCCTCGCCGGGCTCGAGGATCTTCTCCACCAGCACGTACGCCCCTGCGGTCAGCTCCTCCAGCCGCGCCAGGTAGGCCGCCGGGTCGCGGAGGCCGTCCGGGTGGTCGATGCGTAGGCCGTCGACCAGGCCCTCGTCGAACCAGCGGCGGATCTCCTCGTGGGAGGCGTCGAACCACTCCGGCTCCTCGACCCGGATCGCGACGAGGGTGTTCACCGCGAAGAAGCGGCGGTAGTTGAGGGTGCGGTCGGCCTCGCGCCAGCTCACCAGGGCGTAGTGCTGGCGAGAGAGGACGCCGTTCGGGTCTTCGACCGTCACGCCCTCGGCGGTGTGCGGGGCGAGCGGGAACCGCTGGTCGTGGTAGTGCAGCTCGCCACCGAGCACGCGGAGGTTCTCGATGGTGCCGTCCTCGTTGAGGTCGTCATCGCCGACGACCGGGATGCGCACCTTGTCGTTGCCGTAGTCCCAGTCGATGTCGAACGCCGAGGCGAACTGCGACTCGCGCCCGTGCGTGAGCACGTGCCACCACCACTCGTTCTCCCACGGCCGGGCGACGCCGACGTGGTTGGGCACGATGTCCACGAGCACACCCATGCCCAGCCGCTTGGCCTCGGTCGAGAGGGCGGCCAGACCGGCGCCGCGGCCGCGGGAGGGGTCCACGCTGGCATGGCTGGTGACGTCGTAGCCGTGCTCCGACCCGGTGCCCGCTCCGAGCACCGGGGAGAGGTAGACCCAGTCCACGCCGAGCGCGTTCAGGTAGCGCAGCTGCTTGGCGGCCTCGAGCAGGTCGAGCTGCTCGGTGATCTGCAGGCGGTAGGTGCTGGCCGGCGTACGCACGGGCGCGGTCTCCTCGGTGGGGTTCTGGGTCTCCCCTCACTCTGTCATCCCGCGCTGCGCCGATCCACTGCTTCCCACCGTGCGGGTGCCGCTCTGGGCATGGGGCCGGTGCTGCCGCGCCCGCGTCGGCCGCCTCTGCCTGCGACGCGCTCGACGACGCCGTCTACCAGCGCTCCAACCCGACGAGCCGCGCCACGCTCCTCACCGCGTGGAAGAACGAGGCCGACACCGCGACCAACCGGTACGGGTTCACCGTGGTCAACGGCGTCCCGTTCACGGCCAGCACCACGCCGGCCACCGGGCTGGTCGAGATCCACCGCCTCTACAAGTCCTCGTCGAACGACCTCGTCTGGCTCCGGCCAGGTCACGAGCTCGACCGGGCCGTGGCCACGTACGGCTACGTCGACCAGGGCGTCAACTTCCACGCGCTGCCGACCGCGACCGGCTGCGGCGTCGCCGTGGTGCCCTTCATCAAGGGCGCGAAGCACCAGTACGCCGTCAGCCAGGCCGCGCAGGACGCCCTGACCGCGGACGGCTGGTCGAGGGAGGCCGTGATCTTCTGGGCCCCCCCGGGCCAGGCCCCGACCACCCCACCCACGAACCCCACCGACACCGTCTTCAGCCTGGCCGTCATGCTTGACACCCAGATGGAGACCACCACGCCGGGAGACAACCGCTTCCGGCGGCGTACGGAGTGGCTGGCCGCCAACGAGGACGCGCTCAACCTGCGCTACGTGCTGCACTCCGGCGGCGTCACCAACTGGGGATGGGTCGCCCCGAGCCAGTACGAGGTCGCCGATGCCTCCTTCGACGTGCTCGATGCCGCGGGGCTGCCGTACCAGGCGGCCACCGGCAACCACGACACCCGGGCCGTCGGCTACAACGGCGACCCCGCGAACCCGGCGCCGGGCGGGTCCGCGTACCAGGACAGCCCCGGCTGCCCTCGTGTGCTCGGCGCCGACCAGTGCCGCTCGACCCTGCTGGTGCGCCAGACCGACGAGTGGAACGGCACCTTCCCGGTGAGCCGCTTCAAGAACGTCACCACGACGTTCGAGCCGGGCAAGAGCGACAACATGGCGCAGACCTTCAGCGCCGGCGGCGTGGACTGGATGGTCGTCACCCTCGAGCTCTACCCGCGGCGCGAGGCGGTGAGCTGGGCCAAGGATCTCGTCGCGGCGAACCCGCACCGCAACGTGATCGTGGTCACCCACTCCTACCTCACCGCTGGCCTGACGATCGGGCAGGGTGCGGAGTACGGAGCAACGAGCCCGCAGTACCTCTACGACAACCTCATCAAGATCTACCCCAACATCAAGATGGTGTTCTCCGGCCACGTCGGCCAGTGGGGCACGCGGCTGGACACCGGCGTGAACGGCAACACGATCGTCTCCTACCTGACGTGCCTGCACTCAGCCGACAACCCCGTGCGGACGCTGGAGATCGACACCGTGAGCGGCCAGGTCACGACCAAGCTTGTGACGCCGAACCGGGGCACCACCGAGACCGATGCCACGCCGGTGACGCTGTCGTTCGTGAGGTAGCGTTGGGCGACGGTCGCTCGCAACGTCCTTCCCCCCGTTGTATAAACTGTATAAACAGTATAAACGGTGAAAAGGAGAGCGGGCATGGCCAATCCCTTCAAGCCCACCGCGGGCGCCACGCCTCCCCTGCTCGTCGGGCGGCAAGCCGTGCTTGCGGAGTTCTCGGAGAGCCTCGACGACGGTCCGGGCGCGCCCGGCCTTCTCACCTTGATGACGGGGGCACGCGGGGTCGGGAAGACCGTGATGCTGACGGAGCTGGGGGACGTGGCGCGCACGGCTGGCTGGGTCGTCGTCGACGACACAGCCCGCCCAGGCCTGATGGAAAGGCTCCAGCATCAGGTGCGCACTTGGGCAGACGAGGCTGATCCGCCCCGAGGGCGCCTCACTTCCGCCAGTGTGACAACAGCTCTGGTCGGCGGCTCCATGTCACGTGATCTTCCGCCACGCGACGACGAGGCGTGGCGCACCACGGTTGGGCGTCTGCTGGATGCCCTACCTTCGGGGCAGGGGCTGCTGCTGACGGTGGACGAGGTGCATGCCGTCGCCCACGAGGACCTGACCGCCCTGGCAGCGGAGGTCCAGCATCTGATTCGCGAGGACAGGCCGATCGCTCTCGCCATGGCTGGCCTGCCTACCGCCGTCGACGACCTGCTCAACAAGGATGTCGCGACCTTCCTTCGTCGAGCCGAGCGGGTGATGCTGGGTGAAGTGTCGCTGCCCGAGGTTGCCGACGCGCTCCGCACCACGATGCTCGAGAACGGTCGGACGATCGATGACTCAGCTCTGGCGAGCTGCGCCGATGCGACCGGCGGCTACCCCTTCATGATCCAGCTCGTCGGCTATCACGTGTGGCGGCGAGCGAGCGGTGACGTGATCTCGGAGGCTGACGTTGCCGACGGCGTGGCAGCTGCCCGAGTGCGACTCGGGAACCTCGTTCATGGCCCAGCGCTGAACGACCTCTCAGACGTAGATCGAACGTTCCTGGTGCACATGGCACAGGATGATGGCCCGTCCCGTATCAGCGACATCGCTCAGCGCATGAGCCGGGGCCCACAGTATGTCGGGGTCTACCGAGACCGGCTGCTTGCCGCAGGCATGATCAGATCCGTCCGGCGAGGCGTCGTCGACCTCGACCCGCCGTATCTCAGGGAGTACCTCCGGGAGCACGCCACCCATCTCCTCCACGGCTGAAGACGAGAGGGCGAGCGGTCGGTGTCAGTGGTGACCTCTACCATGCTCCGGTGGACAGGCTGAGGTACGCACGGGTCGAGCGGGAACGTCGCTACCTCCTCGACGGGCTGCCAGAGGTCGCGGCGGCGGTCGAGGCCACGACGATCCGCGACCGGTACGTCGACGACTCCCGGCTGCGGCTGCGGGAGGCCACGGCGGCTGACGGCACCACGACGCGTACGCTCGCGCAGAAGGTGCGCCTCGGGCCGGGGCCGGAGGCGATCGCCCACACCTCGCTCTACCTCGACGCCGGCGACTGGGCCCGGCTGCACCGGCTGCCCGGCGACGACCTGACCAAGACCCGGAGGGTGGTCGACCTCGACGGCACGGAGGTCGCCGTCGACGTGCACGACCGGCCCGACCCGCGCGCCCGCACCACGCGGGGCGACGAGTCCGGGGCGCTGGTGATCGCTGAGATCGACCTCGGCCCGGACACCGACTGGGTCAGCGGCGGGCTCACGGCCGAGCAGGCGACGCTGCTGGGTGTGGTGCGCGAGGTGACCGACGACGAGGCGTACACGGGGTCTCGCCTCGCCACCCGCACCGTCACCGACCGCCTCGACCCGGCCGACCTGGAGACCGCGCTGCGGGCGATGGAGAAGGTGGTCGAGCTGCCGTACGACTCCCCCGACGCGACCGCCCTGCGCTGGGCCGCGGGGCGGATGTCGAAGGTGATCCGCAAGGCCAAGCGCCGCGCGGCGCGGCTGCCCGACCAGCAGCGCGACCGGGAGGTGCTGGAGTCGACGGCGACCGGCTCGCCCCTGCGGATCGACGACGAGACCAAGGGCGTGCTGCTCACCGAGACCGAGCCGGGTGAGGTCGCCGGGCACCTGGTGACACCGCGGGACTGCTACATCTGCAAGGAGGACTACACGCAGGTCGACGCGTTCTACCACTGGCTGTGCCCGACCTGCGCGGCGAAGAGTCATGCGAAGCGGCGGCAGCGTACGGACCTCACCGGCAAGCGCGCCCTGCTCACGGGCGGGCGGGCGAAGATCGGGATGTACATCGCGCTGATGCTGCTGCGCGACGGCGCCCACCTCACCATCACCACGCGATTCCCCAAGGACGCGATGCGCCGGTTCGCGATGCAGGAGGACGCCGCCGACTGGATCGACCGCCTGCGCATCGTGGGCATCGACCTGCGTGACCCCACCCAGGTGATCGCGCTGGCTGACGAGGTCGCCGCCGCCGGGTCGCTGGACATCCTCATCAACAACGCGGCACAGACCGTACGGCGCTCGCCCGGCTCGTACGCACCGTTGGTGAACGCCGAGAGCGAGCCGCTGCCAGCGGGGCTGGCGATGCCGGAGATGCTGACCTTCGACCGGATCTCGGAGGCGCACCCGGCGGCGCTGGCGGGGACCTTGCGTGATGCCACTGCGGCTCATCACGACGGCGAGACCAGCGACGAGCACGCCGCCGACCTCGTACGCACCGCAGACGCCCGCGCCCAGACCGCCGCCGAGATGACCGCGCTGGCGCTGACCGGCGGCAACGCGTCGGCGCTCGCGCACCGGTGGGGTACGGCGGTCGACGCGGGCGGGCTGCTGCCAGACGTGCAGCGCAGCAACTCGTGGACGCAGCACGTCGACGAGGTCGACCCGCTGGAGCTGCTCGAGGTGCAGCTGTGCAACTCGACCGCGCCGTTCCTGCTGGTGTCGCGGCTGCGCGGGGCGATGCGGGCGGCGGTGCAGCGGGGAGCCAGGCGTGCGTACGTGGTGAACGTGTCGGCCATGGAGGGCCAGTTCTCCCGGCGCTACAAGGGCCCCGGCCACCCGCACACCAACATGGCGAAGGCGGCGCTGAACATGCTGACGCGCACGTCGGCGGGCGAGATGTACGAGACCGACCGCATCCTGATGACCGCCGTCGACACCGGCTGGATCACCGACGAGCGCCCCCACCACGAGAAGCTCCGCATCGCCGACGAGGGCTGGCACGCGCCCTTGGACCTGGTCGACGGCGCGGCGAGGGTGTACGACCCGATCGTCCGCGGCGAGGCCGGGGAGGACTTGTACGGCTGCTTCATCAAGGACTTCGAGCCCAGCCCGTGGTGAGGTTTGAGACGTTCCCGCGGGAACGTCTTGCGACGGTGATCTCCCCCCTGTCGCCCTACGTGATTGCGTCTCTCGACTACTCCGGCGGCTCATCAGGGGCAACGATCGGCTGATTAAGCTTCGCGGCATTGCCGCTCCCCTCCATCCACGCCAGGACGTCGAACACGCGCAGCACCGACACCCGATGGTCCAGCTTCGCCGCCCCCCGCAGATGCACCAGCCGTTTCCACAGGGCTCCGTCGTCGGCCTGGACAGCTTCGAGCAGAGGCTGCCACTGTCGCGGGGAGTCCTGGAAGACGTGCTTGCGCACCACAGTGTCGACGATGGGCACCAGCCGGGGCCGCTTGCGCGCCAGCAGTTTCGTGGCACGGGTCTCCCCGATGCCGGGCAGATCATCAAGCGCTTTACAAAGTCTGTGCACTGGATCGAATTCCGAACCCTTCTCAGCGCACTTCAGCTCGACGAACTCACGGTCCTCCCTGATGGCCTCGAGCATCTTGCTGAACTTCCGCTCCGGGTCCTCGAGCAGTTCGACCGCTGCGCGGCCAGGGATCGGCGCTGAGAGCAGGGTGCACGCGACGATGTCGTCCGCGGTGAACCTGTTGGCCGAGGCGGCACGCGTCTCGCTCGGATCGAAGGTGTCCCAGCACCCACCGGTGAAGCCCTGGTTCCTGCCCTCAAGTGGTTTGAAGTAGTGCTTGAGCACTCGTACCGCCTGGCCTTCAGCATCAGGGTTCAGGATCTTGGGCAGTTGGAAAGGCATGTCTCTCTCCAGAGTCGAACGGGGTCGCCGACCAGCCGGCGGCGCTGCTGCGGGTAAGCATGCCGCCTCCGTCACCCGGCGCTGCCCTTCCCCAGACACGTGCCGCAGCGGAGTCCGTGAGGAACTAGGCTCCGCTCGTCGGCGACGAAGGGATGGCATGGCACCGCAGGGGTTTCAGGACAAGGTGGCGTTCGTCTGGCGGATCGCCGACAAGCTGCGGGGCACGTTCAAGCAGCACGAGTACGGGTCGGTCATGCTGCCGTTCCTCGTACTGCGGCGCATGGATGCTGCCCTGGCGCCGACGAAGGCCGAGGTCATCAAGTTCGCCACCGGGCTCGCCGAGATCGGGCCGGGCCAGGACAAGATGTTGAAGAAGATCTCCGGCCACCGGTTCTACAACACCTCGCCGCTCACGTTCCCGACGCTGCTGAACGACGACAAGAACCTCGCCGACAACCTGACGAAGTACATTGCCTCGCTCTCCCCCGACGCGGCGGCGGTCATGGATGCTTACAACGTCGACGACAAGATCATCCGCATGGATCGGGCCGGCATCCTGTACGGCGTCGTCGCCGACTTCGCCGACCTCGACCTGCGCCCGGCCATCGTCAGCAACGAGGCGATGGGCTACATCTTCGAAGAGCTGCTGCGAAAGTTCTCCGAGATGAGCAACGAGACCGCCGGAGAGCACTACACGCCGCGCGAGGTGATCCGGCTCATGGCCGACCTGCTCGTCAAGGGCCGCACGGCGCAAGACCTCGCCCAGAACGAGATCCCGGTGCGCTCCCTGTACGACCCCGCCGCCGGCACCGGCGGCATGCTCATGGTGACGATGGAGCGCATCAAGAGCCTCAACCCCAAGGCGTTCGTGCAGGTCGCGGGGCAGGAGCTCAACGACGAGACCTGGGCGATCGCGCAGTCCGACCTGATGATGCAAGACATCGACCCGGCCCGGATGCGCAACGGCAACACCCTCACCGGCGACGCGTTCGCCACGGAAAAGTTCGACTACATCCTCGCCAATCCGCCCTACGGCGTGGACTGGAAGGGCTACGCCCAGCCCATCAAGGACGAGCACGAGAAGCTCGGCATGGCCGGACGTTTCGGCGCCGGGCTCCCCCGCGTCTCCGACGGGTCGCTCCTCTTCCTGCAGCACATGCTCAGCCACATGAAGCCGGTGACCGAGTCCAGCCCCCTGGGGTCACGTGTCGGCATCGTCCTGTCGGGGTCACCCCTGTTCAGCGGGCAGGCCGGGTCAGGTGAGAGCGAGATCCGGCGCTGGATCCTCGAGAACGACTGGCTCGAAGGTATCGTCGCCCTCCCGGACCAGATGTTCTACAACACCGGCATCTCCACGTACGTCTGGATCCTCACCAACGCCAAGGCCGACGACGAGCGCGGCCTCGTCAAGCTCATCGACGCCCGGGAGATGGGCACCAAGATGCGCAAGAGCCTCGGCGACAAGCGCAAGGAGCTCACCGACGACGCCATCGACGAGATCGTCGCGCTCTTTGGAGGGGCGATGGGCGAGTTCGCCGACGACCCCCGCGTGAAGGTGCTTCCCCGGGAGACGTTCGGCTTCCAGCGCGTGACTGTGGAGCGTCCATTGCACCGCCGCTGGGAGGTCACCGAGGCAGCAGTGAGCAACCCGCCGTTCGACCAGTTCGCCGGGCTGCTCGGTAAGAAGTACGAGTCGGAGAAGACGCTGCTCGCTGACGCACCTGGCCTCTCCACGCCGCAGAAGAAGGCGTACGCCGCCGCCTGCGCCATCACCGACCCCGACGCGCCAGTGGTACTCAAGGGAGGCCGTCCGGAGCCGGACGCCGATCTCCGCGACCAGGAGAACATCTCACTGCCCGCCGAGTGGTTCGACCTCGACACCGCGACTCGGGAACAGGCACTGCTCGATGCCGCCGAGAGGCACCTGACCGACGAGATCCACCCCTACGTTCCCGATGCCTGGATCGACCACACCAAGACCAAGCTCGGCTTCGAGATCCCGTTCACGAGACAGTTCTATGTGTACGAGCCTCCGCGCCCTGTCGAGGAGATCGCCGCAGAGATCAAGGAGCTGGAGTCGCAGATACAAGGGTGGATGTCAGGACTGGGGCTGTGAACACCATTCCCCTGCGGCATGCGGCGACCGTGTGGGTCAGCAGCGTTGACAAGTTGTCCAGCGAGGAGGAGACGCCCGTCCAGCTGTGCAACTACGTCGATGTCTACAAGAACGACCTCGTCCAGCCGTCCCCCACGTCGATGCGGGCCACGGCTACGGCCGACGAGATTGCACGGTTCCACCTGGAGGTCGGCGACACCGTCCTGACCAAGGACTCCGAAGATCCATCAGATATCGGCATATCCGCCTACGTGACCTCCACCGATCCGGACTTCGTCTGTGGTTACCACCTGGCCATCGCCCGACCGCTCCCCCAAACCCATCCGCGATACCTGACCTGGGCAACGCGATCCAGGCCAGTGAGGGATCACTTCGCAAATAACTCAAGCGGAATCTCGCGATATGGTCTGTCGAGTAGCGGACTTTTATCGACTCCCATTCCGCTCTGGTCATATGAGGAGCAGCGGCGGATCGCGGACTTCCTCGACGACCGCGTCGCCCGGATCGACGAGATCATCGCCGCTCGAGAGCGGCAGATTACGCTGCTCGCGGACGAAGCAGGCGCTGCGCTTGCCGATCGGATGCTGGACGGCAACGATCGAGTGCCCCTTCGTCGGCTGGTCGGGGATGAACGGATGGGCCTCTGGGGGGACGAGGCCGGCACCGCAGACGTGGACTTTGCAGTCGTCCGCGTGGCGGACTTTTGCCGCGACGAGTTCCGCATCTCTCCCCCTACGACACTCAGGAGCGCGCCAGGAAGCCACGTGTTCTCAAGGACCTTGAGGGCAGGAGATGTGCTTCTGGAGCGGTCCGGCGGCACTCAGAGAAATCCTGTGGGATGCCCGGCGTTTGTATCGGAAGTATCAGATCCCACTCTGTGCAGTAACTTCGTTTCTCGGCTACGACCTGCTGCCGACAGCGATGGACGCTATCTCTCACTGGTGTTGGGAGCCCTGTATGCCACACGCCAGCAGGAGCCGCACTCCACGCAGACGACGGGTATCCAGAACTTGAACATTGCGTCGTATTTGAAAGTGACGGTTCCCAACCTCTCTCTGACCCAGCAAGTGGAGACCGCTCAGCGCGCCGAAATGTCGCTAAGCAGCACGCGTTCCCAGCAACGCCTTCTCCGCACAGGGATCACGCTCCTCCAGGAGTACAAGCAGTCCCTCATCACCGCCGCAGTCACGGGCGAGCTGGACGTCACCACCGCATCGACGAAGATCCCGGAGTGAGGAATGACGGTCACCACTGAGCAGACGTTCGAGGCCAACATCGAGGCCCACCTCCTCGCGACCGGTTGGGCATCGGTCGCGCCGAAGGCGTACGACAGGAGCCTAGGTCTCTTCCCGGCCGAGCTGATCGCCTTCGTCCAGGAGACGCAGCAGAAGGCGTGGGCGAACCTGGTCCGGCGCCACGGCGGGGAGGAGGCCGCGCAGGTCAAGTTCCTCAAGCGCGTGGCCGCTGAGATCGACCACCGCGGCACCGTCAGCGTGCTGCGCGGCACGGTGAAAGACCTGGGTGTCGAGGTGCGGCTGTGCTACTTCAAGCCGGCGTCGGGGCACAACGAGGAGCAGTCGGCGCGCTACGACGCGAACCGGTTGGCGATCGTGCGGCAGCTGCACCACTCGGAGTCACGCCCGATGGACTCCCTCGACATCACGCTCGCCGTCAACGGCATCCCGGTCGCCACCGCCGAGGTGAAGAATCCCCTCACCGGGCAGGGGGTGGAGCAGGCGCGGGAGCAGTACCGCACCGACCGCAACCCCGCCGACCTGATCTTCGCCAAGCGCACGCTCGTGCACTTCGCCGTCGACCCCCACCACGTCTCGATGACCACCCGTCTCGCCGGGGTCGAGACGCGCTTCCTCCCCTTCGACCAGGGCAGCGCCGGCGCTGGCAACCCCGGCACGGCGGGCAACCCGACGAGCGGCAGCGGCTACCAGACGTCGTACCTCTGGGAGCAGGTCTGGCAGCGCGACGCCTGGCTCGACATCCTGGGCAACTTCGTGCACGCCAGCGGCGGCGCCATCCTGTTCCCTCGGTTCCACCAGTGGCACGCCGTGCGCGCTCTCCTCGCCGCCACGAAGCAGGACGGTGCCGGCACCGATCGCCTCGTGCAGCACTCCGCCGGTTCCGGCAAGAGCAACACCATCGCCTGGGCCGCCCACCAGCTGAGCCGCCTCCACGACGCGCAGGACGCGCCCATCTTCGACAAGGTCGTCGTCATCACCGACCGCAAGGTGCTCGACAAGCAGCTGCAAGACACGGTCGCCGGGTTCGACCACACCCCCGGCACCATCGTGCGTGTCGACAAGGACTCCCGCCAGCTCAAGGAGGCGCTGGAGGGCAATGCCGCCCGCGTCATCATCACCACGCTGCAGAAGTTCCCCGTCGTCGTGAACGCGGCCGCCGAGGAGGCCGCTCGCGGCGAGGCCAAGGAGGTCGCCGGCCGGCAGTTCGCCGTGATCGTCGACGAGGCCCACTCCTCCACCAGCGGCGAGGCCGTCAAGGAGCTCAAGAAGGTGCTCGGCGGGCCGGAAGCGCTGCTCGCCGCCGCCGAGCAGGCCGAGAGCGCCGCCGAGAAGGCAGCCGACGCGTCCGACGTGATCGTGCAGAGCGCCGCCCACCGCGGCAAGCAGAAGAACCTCTCGTTCTTCGCGTTCACGGCCACCCCGAAGCCCAAGACCCTGGAGCTGTTCGGCCAGGTCGGCGACGACGGGGCGAAGCACCCGTTCCACGTCTACTCCATGCGGCAGGCCATCGCCGAGGGGTTCATCCTCGACGTGCTGCGCAACTACACGACGTACGGCGTCTACTACCGCCTCGCCAACGCCGAGGGGGCGCTCGACCCCGACCTCGACACCCGCAAGGGCAAGACCGCCCTGGCGAGGTTCGCGTCGCTCCATCCGTACGAGCTCGACGCCAAGGCCGAGGTGATCGTTGAGCACTTCCGGCAGAAGACCGCCCACAAGATCAACGGTCAGGCGAAGGCGATGGTGGTCACTCGCTCGCGGCTGCACGCGGTGCGTACGAAGGAGGCGATCGACCGCTACATCGCCCTCAAGGGATACGACAAGGGCGCGCACCCGCTCAAGGCGCTGGTCGCGTTCAGCGGCCAGGTCACCGACCCCGACCTGCCCGAGAAGCAGTGGACCGAGGCGGAGCTGAACGGCTTCCCCGAAGGGCAGCTGCCGCAGCGGTTCCGCTCTGATGAGTACCAGGTGCTCGTCGTCGCCGAGAAGTACCAGACCGGGTTCGACGAGCCGCTGCTGCACACCATGTACGTCGACAAGAAGCTCGCCGGCGTCAAGGCCGTGCAGACCCTCAGCCGGCTGAACCGCACCACGCCGGGCAAGGACGACACCTTCGTGCTCGACTTCGCCAACACGGCTGAGGAGATCCAGCAGGCGTTCCAGCCGTTCTACGAGGAGTCGCTCGCCACCCCGACCGACCCGAACGTGCTCTACAACCTCAGCCACGACCTGTGGTCGGCGCAGGTGCTCTCCGAGCCCGAGGTCGAGGCCGCCGTGCTCGCGCTGCTCAGCGACGACCCGAGCCGGCAGAGCGAGGTATACGGGAACCTCCTCCCCGCCTCCGGCCGCTGGCTGACCCTCGACGAGGACGCCCAGGAGTCGTTCCGCGGCACGCTGAGCCAGTTCTGCAGGGCGTACGCATTCCTGGCCCAGGTGATGCCGTTCGTCGACCCGGCGCTGGAGAAGCTCTACCTCTACGGCCGCTTGTTGCTCACCGAGCTGCCCGGCGCCGATGACGAGGCGTTCCCCCAGATCAGCCAGCAGCTGCAGATGACGCACCTGCGGCTGTCGGTGACCGGCGACACCACCATCGAGCTGACCGGCGACGACACCCCCGGCGAGGCGCTGCCCGGCGGTGGGTTGGGCCCGCAGACCGAGCCGGAGATGGACAAGCTGTCGGCCCTGATCGCGGTCATCAACGAGAAGTACGGCGCCGACCTCACCGAGGCCGACAAACTGCTGTTCGAGCAGGCGCGGATCGACATCATGCATCACGAGGACCTCCGCAAGGTGGCCCAGAACAACGACCGCACCCAGTACCGCATCGTGCTGGAAGACAACGCCGACGACGTCATGCTCGACCGCAGCAACCGCAACTCCGACATCCGCGACCGCTACTTCGCCCACCCTGAGTTCCGGCGACTCTTCCTCGATTTTCTGATGATCACGTACGACGACTTCCGGGCAGAGTCGCGCTAGCCGTCGCGGGGTGACGCGCCCGGATCAGGCAGATGCGCCTGGGTCGGGTGAACGCTCCCACGATGGCGGGCGCACCTGTCGAGAACGGGCGCAGCTGCATGCCTCAGACGTTCCCGCGGGAACGTCGAGCGACGTCCCGGCTGGACCTGAGACGTTCCCGCGGGAACGTCTCTGCGGGCGGCGGGAGGTACGTTCTCCCCCGTGACGACAGCCCCAGCCGAGGTCGTGTCCGGGGTCCTCGACTGGTACGCCGCCCACGCGCGCGACCTCCCCTGGCGACGACCGGAGGCGACGCCCTGGGGCGTACTGGTCAGCGAGCTGATGCTGCAGCAGACGCCGGTCGCGCGCGTCCTGGAGCCCTGGGCCGCCTGGATGGAGCGCTGGCCGACCCCGGCCGCGCTGGCCGCCGAGCCGTCGGGCGCGGCGGTCGCGGCCTGGGGCCGGCTGGGCTATCCACGTCGGGCGCTGCGCCTGCACCAGGCCGCCACCGTGATCACCGAGCGCCACGACGGAGAGGTGCCCGATTCGTACGAGGATCTGCTCGCCCTCCCCGGTATCGGCGACTACACGGCGGCGGCGGTGGCGAGCTTCGCGTACAAGAAGCGGCACGTGGTGCTCGACACGAACGTGCGCCGCGTGCTGGCCCGCATCGACGCCGGCGTCGCCTTCCCCGCCGCCACGCCGACCGCCGCCGAGCGGTCCGCTGCCGCCCGCTACCTCCCCGACGACCCGGCCACGGCAGCCCGCTGGGCCGTCGCCTCCATGGAGCTCGGCGCACTGGTCTGCACCGCCCGTACACCCCGCTGCGACCAGTGCCCCGTGGCCGACCTCTGCCGCTGGCGCGAGGCCGGCTACCCCGCGTACGACGGGCCGCCTCGCCGCGGCCAGGCCTGGCACGGCACCGACCGACAGTGCCGGGGCGTGCTTCTCGGTGCCGTACGCGACTTCGGCCCGCTGCCCCGCGAGGACCTGCTCGCCCGCTGGCCAGACCGCCGCCAGGCCGAGACCTGCCTCGACTCGCTGATTGCCGATGGCCTGCTCCACGGAGATGACATGACAAGCCTGTGACAAGGGGAGACACCCCTGTCAGACACCAACAGCGAGCGGCGAATCGGCAACGCCTGGCCAAACTTTGTCCCATCAAAAGTCACGGTGCGGTGACGGTCGCGGGCTGGGCGCGCCCACCACCCCCTGGGGCGTGGTTTGATCGTCCCGCCCGACAAGGAACAGGGGGTCACATGACGGTCGCACCGCACAGCGCGCCGCCGGTTCGTACGCGCCGGTCCAGCGCCCGGGCCCGCAAGGAAGCCCTCTGGTTCCTTGCGCTCGCACTGCCGAACCTCATCCTCATCGGCGCGTTCACCTACCGCCCGCTGATCATGAACATGTACTTCTCCACGCTCAACTGGACGCTCGGCTCCGCCTCGGCGACGCCGGTGGGGCTGGACAACTACACCCGCTTCTTCACCAGCGAAGACGCGGGCATCGTGCTCAAGGCCACCGCGATCTTCGCGCTGTGCACCGTGGGCGGGTCGATGCTGCTGGGCCTGCTGATCGCCCTGGTGCTCAACCAGAAGCTCAAGGGCCGCACCTTCGCGAGGGCGGCCGTGTTCGCCCCGTACGTGCTGTCGGGCGTCGGTGTCGGCCTGGTCTGGCTGTTCATCTTCGACCCCGTGTACGGCGTCCTGGCCTACGTGCTCCGCAGCCTCGGCAGCGAGAGCCCCCGGTGGTTCAACGACCCCAACCTGTCGCTGGCGATGGTGATCATCGTCTACGTCTGGAAGAACCTGGGCTACTGCGCGGTCGTCTACCTCGCCGGCCTGCAGGGGCTGAGCACCGACGTGCAGGAGGCCGCCTCCCTCGACGGAGCCAGCGGGTTCCGCCGGTTCTGGCACATCTCGATGCCGCTGCTCGGGCCGACGACGTTCTTCCTCACCATCACCACGATCCTCTCGTCGCTGCAGGCCTTCGACCTGATCCGCATCATGACGCCCGCCTCGAACGGCACCCGCACCCTGATCTACGAGATGTACCTGCAGGGCTTCGGCGCCTACCAGCGTGCCGGCTACTCCGCCGCGATCTCGGTGGTGCTGTTCCTGATCCTGATCACGTTCACGATCATTCAGATCGTGTGGGCCGACAAGAAGGTGCACTACGCATGAGCGCGCAGCGATCCAAACCCGTCGCCCGGGTGCTCGGCGGCTACCTGCCGATGGTGCTGGTCACCCTGGTCGTGTTCCTGCCCCTGCTCTGGATGGTGCTGTCGAGCTTCAAGAGCGCCAGCGAGATCGTCACGCTCGACCTGAAGGTGCTGCCTGAGGACTGGAGCTGGACGAACTACGCCGAGGCCTTCAAGACCGCCCCCTTCGGCCGGTTCTTCCTGAACTCGGTGATCGTCACCGCGATCGGCGCCGCCCTCAAGGTGCTGCTGGCCATCCTCACCGCGTACGCGCTGGTGTTCGTGCGGTTCCCCTTCAAGAACGTGATCTTCGTGCTGATCCTGGTGGCGCTCATGGTGCCCTCGCAGGTGGCGATCCTCCCGAACTACGTGCTGATCGCCGGGCTCAACGGCCTCAACACGTACTGGGGCATCATCGTGCCCAGCCTCGGCACGGCCTTCGGCACCTTCCTGCTGCGCCAGCAGTTCATGACCATCCCGCGCTCCATGCTGGAGGCCGCCGAGGTCGAGGGAGCCGGCCACTGGCAGCGTCTGTGGCGGATGGTGGTGCCGGTCTCGGTGCCGAGCATCGCCACGGTCGCGCTGGTCACCATCGTGGCGGAGTGGAACGAGTACATCTGGCCGCTCATCATCACCACCGACCCCAACAAGATGACGCTCCCCGTGGGCCTCACGCTGCTGCAGTCCAACGAGTCCGGGCCCCAGGGCTACGGGATCATGATGGCGGGCTCGGTCATCGTGATCCTCCCGGTGCTCGTCATCTTCGCCTTC
Organism: uncultured Propionibacteriaceae bacterium; assembly: GCA_936924635.1. Classification (GTDB taxonomy): domain Bacteria; phylum Actinomycetota; class Actinomycetes; order Propionibacteriales; family Propionibacteriaceae; genus Fen-668. Next base: position 50,397 of record CAKZHP010000132.1, on the reverse strand, counting down.
CTCCAGCGCTACATCGTCGCGGGGCTCACCCAGGGCTCCGTCGCCAACTAAGTCACGACCGACCGAAAGGAACCACACCCATGACCGCTCCTCTGGATCGGCGCAACTTCCTCGCCCTCGGCGGCGCCGGGCTCGGGGCCCTGGCCCTGGGCGCCTGCAGCGGCCCGGCGGTCACCACGCCGGGCGGTGGTGGCAGCGCGTCGGCCGCCGCCGACACCGACTGGTCGAACGTCAAGCCGGCCGCCGAGATCTCGTTCTGGTCGAACCACCCCGGCAAGTCCAAGGACGTCGAGACCGCCCTCATCGAGAAGTTCCACAAGGCGCAGTCCGACACCAAGGTGACGCTGGTCACCGCCGGCGCCAACTACGAGGAGGTGGCGCAGAAGTTCCAGACCGCTCAGCAGGGCGGCCAGCTCCCCCACCTCGTCGTGTTCTCCGACGTCTGGTGGTTCCGCTACTTCATCAACGACTCGATCATCCCGCTGGACGGCCTGATCAAGAAGCTCGACTGGAAGACCAGCGACTACGTCGACGGGCTGTACAAGGACTACAGCTACAACGGCAAGCAGTGGGCGATGCCGTACGCGCGCTCGACGCCGCTGTTCTACTACAACAAGGACATGTTCAAGGCGGCGGGCCTCGAGGACCGCGCCCCGAAGACGTGGGCCGAGTTCGCCGAGTGGGCCCCGAAGATCAAGGCCGCGAACCCGAGCATCCAGTTCGCGCACATGTACCCCGCCGCCTCCGACTACGACTCCTGGTCGCTGCAGAACAAGATCTGGGGCGAGGGCGGCCAGCTGAGCAAGGACTGGGACATCACCTGCGACTCCGCCGAGGTCGTCAAGGTGCTGCAGTTCACGCAGGACTCCGTGTACAAGGACAAGTGGGCCGGCGTCAGCGCCAAGGACGCCGCGGCTGACTTCTCCTCCGGCGCCGTCGCCTCGTTCGTCGGCTCCACGGGCTCGCTGGTCGGCGTGCTGTCGGCCGCGAAGTTCAACGTGGGCGTGGGCTTCCTGCCGGGCGGCTCGAAGGCCACCGACATGGTGTGCCCGACCGGTGGGGCCGGCCTCGGCATCCCGAAGAACATCACCAAGGAGCAGCAGCTGGCGGCCGCGAACTTCCTGAAGTTCCTCGGTGAGCCGGAGAACACCGTCGCCTTCTCCGACGCCACGGGCTACATGCCGGTGCGCAAGTCGGCCGACATGAGCGCGATCATCGCTAAGCGCCCGCAGGCGAAGGTGGCCGTCGACCAGCTCGCCCACACCCGCGCCCAGGACTACGCCCGCGTCTTCCTGCCCGGCGGCGACCGCGAGATCGGCATGGCCTCGGCCGACATCCTGACGCAGAAGGCGGACCCGAAGGAGAGGCTGGCCAAGCTCAAGACGACCCTCACGGGCATCTACACCAACGACGTGAAGCCGAAGCTCAAGTAGCTCTTCGTCACTCCCTGGGCCCCTGCCGCGATCAGCGGTGGGGGCCCTTGGGCGTACGGGGTCGTGCGGCTCAGACCCGGGCCTGGAGGCCCATCGCGTCGCGGGGGGCGTGGCAGTGGCCGTCGTTGTCGAAGTAGACGAACACGTCGCGCCCTTCGTCACGGTGCGTATGGCACAGGGCGGCCCACTCGTCGAGGAGGTCGGGGGTGTACGGGCTGTCGTACAGCCCGCCCGGCCCGTGCAGGCGGAGGTACACGAAGTCGCTGGAGACGCCGTCCAGCCGGGCGAACCGGCCGCCGGTGTCGGCCGTGACCACGGCGATGTCGTGCTCGCGCAGCACCGCGAGCGCCTCGTCCGACTCGAAGGAGCGGTGCCGCGGCTCCAGGGCGTGCCGCAGCGGCAGGTCCACCGGGGGCTCCAGCAGCAACCGGTCGCCGGTCAGCTTGTCGTCGTGCTCGGCGGCCAGCGCGGCCGCCTCGGCGGTGGTGCGGGGCAGCTCGGCGAAGAAGGCGGCCAGCTGGTCGGCGTCGAAGGCGTGGCGCTCGGGCAGCTGCCACAGGAACGGGCCGGTGTGGGCCCCCAGCGCCAGCACCCCGGAGGCGTAGAAGTTGGCCAGCGCGGTGCGTACGTGGCGCAGCTTCAGCATGTGCGTCACGTACCGGCTGCCCTTCACCGCGAACACGAAGTCGTCGCGCTCCGCCGACGCCTCGGCGGCCCAGCGGGCGTACGAGGTGGGGCGCTGCAGCGAGTAGAACGAGCCGTTCAGCTCGACGGTGTCGAAGTGCTGGGCGTTGTAGGCGAGCTCGGCCCGGTGCGGCAGGCCCTGCGGGTAGAAGTCGCCGCGCCAGTAGGGGTAGGTCCAGCCCGATGTACCGACTCGGATCCGCGCCATGGGGAAACCCTAGGGCCCGGGCGTCTGCACGAACGGTGCGCCTAGGTGCGCTCCCCCTTCCAGGGGAGACCTGCGCACGTATGCGCACCGGTTGTGCAGATGCCTTTCCTGTGGACAGACCCGGTCCAGCCAGAAGGTCTGTGGACAGTCGGCGAATCCGGAGCCGGGTGCCCATGGTCGCCAGCATGAAGATGCCTGGAGTCCATCACTATGACGAGCTGCTGGCGGCGGGGATCAGCCGGCACAGAATGACTGCCCTGGTCGATGCAGGACTGCTCGTCCGTTGTGCCCGCGGCTGGTATGCGGAGCCGTCCGCCGGCCAAGACGTCATCCGTGCACTGAGAGCCGGCACTCGCATCGGCTGCCTCAGCGCGTGCCGCCTGCACGGCGTCTGGACACCCGCCCACGTGGGGCTCCATGTGGCGATCACCACCCGCGCCGCGCTCCCGGTCGGCGACCTGCTGGCCGTCCACCGGCTGCCGACAGCCGGCTGGCCCGGGCGTGACCCTGTGCTTGACCTGCCACACTGCATCCCCCAGGTGCTGCGCCACCACGGCGCCGAGGCCGGACTGATGGTGCTGGAGTCAGCGGTCAACAAGGGGCTGCTGAGCTACGGGCAGGCGCTCGAGATCATGGCGTCGTTCACCGGGCGTCGCTACGCCCTCCTGCGTCACTTCGACCCGCGGGCCGAGTCCGGCACCGAGACCAGGATCCGCGTGGACCTGCAGAAGAAGGGCATCTGTGTGCGTACGCAGGTGCAGATCACGGGGATCGGGCGGGTGGACATGCTCGTCGACGACGCCTGGATCATCGAGGCCGACAGCAGGGCGCACCACACCGGCGTGCTGAGCTATGAAGCCGACCGGGGCCGGGACCTGCCTGCCGGTGCCGGTGGCTTCTTCACCAGCCGCCTCACCCATCACCAGACCTTCGGTGACTGGCGCCACACCCGACAGTGCCTCTCGGCCATCTATGCGACAGGGGTGTCCAAGCGGCGGATCAGCCCCGAGATCGAGGTCTGGCAGCCGGAGCTGGGCGTGGTCCGCCTGCACAAACGGTGCGCCTAGTGGCGTAGGTGCCCCCAGGAGCGAGGACTGCTCGGATCCGCACCGGTTGTGCAGGACCCCCGCGCCGACAAGGCAGAATCGGCGGCATGTGGGATCCGCAGCAGTACGCGAAGTTCGCCGACCATCGGTCGCGCCCGTTCGGGGAGCTCGTCTCCCGGGTCGCCGCCGAGTCGCCGCGCCTCGTGTACGACCTGGGCTGCGGCTCCGGCCAGCTCACGGCGACGCTCTCGGAGCGCTGGCCGATGGCCCGGATCGTCGGCGTCGACAACGACCCCGCCATGCTCGCCCGTACATCCAGGCACGCCACGAAGCAGCTGTCCTTCGTCGAGGGAGACCTCAACACCTTCGTGCCCCCCGCGGGCGCCGACATCGTGATCTCGAACGCTGCCTATCAGTGGGTGGACGACAACCCGGCCCGCCTCCGCGCCATCGCCGCCCAGCTGCCGGCCGACGGCTGGCTGGCCGTGCAGGTGCCCGGCAACTTCGCCGCTCCCTCTCACACCCTGCTGCGCGAGCTCCTCGCCGAGCCCCGCTGGGCCGAGGCCACGAACCACCTGCAGCTGCGCGAGAGCCCGGTGCTCGACGCCGCCGGCTACGGGGAGCTCTTCGCCTCCGAGGGCCTGGTCGTCGACACCTGGGAGACCGTCTACAACCAGGTGCTCACCGGCGAGGACCCGGTGCTGGAGTGGGTCAAGGGGTCCGCGCTCCGCCCGGTGCTCGACGTGCTCTCGCAGGCCGACGCCGAGGGCTTCATCGCCGACCTGCGCCCGCGCCTGCGGGAGGCGTACCCCGCCACCACCGCGGGCACCGTGTACGGGTTCCGCCGCGTGTTCGCCGTGGGTCACCGCCCCGCCTGACGTCGCACCGTCCAGAGGCTGTACGACTTCCACGTCCACAGCGGAGCGACGACCTCACGGTCGAGACCACCGCCCACAGGGTCTCCGACACGGTCGTCGACCTGCTCCGACTGGGGGTGTCCACGGCTGGGCGGTGACCTCGTCCGAGCTGAGCAGCCAGCTCGACCCCGGCATCCGGTTGGAGGCAGACTGGGATGAGCATCCCCTCACCTGACTGCTCGTTGTCAGCGACGGTGGTACCTTCCGCGCGACCCCCGGGAGGAAACCGTGCCACGTCTCCGCGCCGCCGCGCTCACCCTGCTGTCCCTGGCCCTGCTGACCACCAGTCTGCCCGCACACGCGGCACCGGAGGAGCCCACGGCCCCGTACATCGTGAAGCTCCGCCCCGGCCCCGACACCGAGGCGCAGACGGTCAGCGCCCGCTCGCTGGGCAAGCGGATGGTGTACGAGTACCGCGCCGCGTTCCCGGGCTTCGCCGCCCAGCTCACCGCCGCCGAGGTCGCCGCCTGGCAGGCCAAGCCCGAGGTCGAGTGGGTGCAGCCCGACACCAAGGTCACCGCCGATGGCGTGCAGAGCGGCGCCACCTGGGGCATCGACCGGGTCGACCAGCGCACCGGCACCGACGGCAGCTACGCGTACGGCCCGACGGGTGCCGGCGTGACCGCGTACGTCATCGACTCCGGCATCGCCCGCCAGCACTCGGAGTTCACCGGGCGCGTCGACACCGGATTCACCTCGATCAGCGACGGCAACGGCACCACCGACTGCTACGGCCACGGCACGCACGTGTCGGGCACGCTCGCGGGCACCAGGTACGGCATCGCGAAGGGCGCGACCATCACCCCGGTGCGGGTGCTCAACTGCGCGGGCGAGGGCTCCGACAGCGAGGTGATCGCCGGCATCGAGTGGGTGATCCGCAACCACGAGGCCGGCGCCCCTGCCGTGGCGAACATCTCGCTCGGCACGGGATCGGCAGTCAACGACGCCGTACGCGCGCTCGTCGCCGACGGCGTCACCACGGTGATCGCCGCGGGCAACCGATCGGTCGACGCCTGCACCCGCTACCCCGCCTCGACCCGCGAGGCGATCACGGTGGCGGCGATCGACAGCACCGACACCGAGGCGTCCTTCTCCAACTACGGGCCGTGCGTCGACCTGTACGCCCCAGGGGTCGGCATCACGTCGGCCGACTGGCGCACCACCGACGGCACCCTGGTCTACAAGGGCACCTCGATGGCGACCCCGCACGTCGCCGGCGCCGCGGCGCTGGTCTTGCAGGCCCGGGGCGCGATCACCCCGGCCGAGGTGGCCGCCGAGCTCGTCGGCAAGGCCACGGTGGGCGCCGTCAAGGGCGCCCGCTCGGCCAACCGGCTGCTGTTCACCGGCGGCGGCTCCACGAAGGCTCCCCTCACGGCGGGTACGCCGACCGTGACCGGGGTGGCCAAGGTCGGTCAGGCGCTCACGGCGCAGCCGACCCGTACGCCCGCTGACGCCACCCACGCCTACCAGTGGGCGCGCAACGGCTCGCCGATCGCCGGGGCGACCGCCGCCACGTACGCGCCGGTGCACGCGGACCTCGGCGCCACCCTCACGGTGACCGTGACCTCGTCGCACCCCGACTTCCTGACCGCGGCGCCGCAGACCTCGGCGCCCGTGGGCCCGATCGAGCAGCCCCCCGCGCCCGGCACGTTCCAGGCGCTCGCCCCGACCCGCATCCTCGACACCCGGAGCGCCCTCGGCCTGCCCGGAGCGATCGGCCCGCAGCAGGACGGGCTGCTTCAGGTGACCGGGCGCGGCGGCGTACCCGCCGGGGCCACCGCCGTCGCCCTCAACGTGACCGTGCTCAACACGGCGAACCCGGGCTGGCTCGCGGTCTACCCGACCGACAGCACGCTCCCGGGGGTCTCCTCGGTCAGCGCGGTGCCGGGGCGCGCGGTGCCGAACCTGGTCATCGCGCGGCTGGCCGCCGACGGTCGGCTCGCGATCCGCAACGGCAACATCAGCAACGCCGACGTGGTCGCCGACGTCGCCGGCTACTGGACCGGCGGAGACACCACCGAGGCCGGCACCCTGGTGCCGCTCACCCCGCGTCGAGTGCTCGACACCCGCACCACGGCGGTCATCCCCGCGTACGGCACCGTGACGCTCGACCTCGCCGCCTCCGGCGCCGTACCCGCCGACGCCGGTGCCGCCGTGCTCAACGTGACCACGACCGAGGGCGCGGCCCCCGGCTACGTGACCGTGTACCCGGCCGGGCAGGGGCGGCCCGCGACCAGCACAGTGAACTTCGGCGTGGGCGACGTGGTCTCCAACCTCACCGTCGCCACGCTCGGCTCGGGAGGCAAGGTGACCATCAGCAACGGCGCCCCCGGCCCCGTGCACGTGGTGGTCGATTTCGCCGGCTACCTCCGGGGCGGCACCGCGACACTGCCTGGCACGTATGTGCCGTTGTCACCCGTGCGCGTCCTCGACACCCGCCCCGGGTCCGTGGGGGCCGGCGCCTCGGCGACCGTCCCGCTGCTCACCGGCGTCACAGCCCAGGCCGCGTTCGCGAACCTCACGGTCACCGACGCCCGGCAGGCCGGCTTCGCCACCGCGTACCCCGGTGGCACCGCCCCGCTCGCCTCGACCGTGAACTTCGTCGCGGGTCAGACGGTCGCCAACGCGACCCTGGTGAAGACCAGCGGGTCGGCGTTTGCGGTGCGCAACGGGTCGTCGGGCACCGCAGCGGTCGTGGTTGACGTCTCCGGCTACTTCCGCTGAAACCGGACGCAGATCGCCGGGAACCGGGCCTAGCCTCACTCCATGGCTGTCGTCGACCTGACCCCGGAGACCTGGGGCGAGTTCGCTGAGCTCGTGGAGCGCAACAACGGTGTGTACGGCGGCTGCTGGTGCATCGCATTCCACCCGCGCGAGCTGCACGGGCCCGACCACCGGCTCTCCAAGGAGCGCCTGGTGCGGGCGGGCGAGGCCCATGCCGCGCTGGTGCTGGACGAGGAGGGCAACGCGCAAGGCTGGTGCCAGTACGGACCGGCGGCGAGCCTCGACATCAAGCACCGCCGCGAGTACGAGAAGGAGCCGCCGCCCGCTCCCGACTGGCGGCTGACCTGCGTCTTCACCGACCGGCGCCACCGGAGGCGTGGAGTGGCGCGGCAGGCCGTCGAGGGCGCCCTGGCGGCGATCACGGCACGCGGTGGCGGGCTGGTCGAGGTGATCTCCGAGACCACCGCGGGCCGGGTGGCCCACGACCGGTTCCTGTTCAGCGGCACCGCCGAGCTGTTCGACGACCTGGGGTTCGACCGGGTGCGCCAGGTCGGCAAGCACGCCTGGATCATGCAGCGTCAGATCGCGCCCGCCTAAGGGCGCGTACGGCAATCAGCCTGGGCGACCCGCGTACACCAGCGCCACCGCTCGCAGCCCCAGCACGAACCCGGCGAAGGCGAGCAGCGCTCCCACCAGCGCGTACGCCCCGAGGCCGGGCGCGAGCTGCGGCCCGCCGAGAGCGACCGCGAGCAGGATGCCTCCGACCACGCCCGCCGCGGCGAGCACGGCGACCACGAGCTGCTGCACCAGCCCGAGCAGGAAGGCGCGGTCGTCGGGGTGGCCCACGATGCGTACATGGGCGCTGCACCTTGACCACCACCTCAGGGCCGTCGACGAGGCGCCCGGTGTGCACCTGGGCCAGCGACGCCGACGCCAGGGGGTCCGGGTCGACCGATGCCAGCACCTCGCCGACGGGGCGGCCCAGCTCGGCCTCGACCACGGCACGTACGGACTCCCACGGCTGCGCTGGCACGCGGTTGGTGAGCGAGGTGAGCTCCCGCACGTACGCCGCCGGCAGCAGGTCGGCCCGCGTGGAGACATCTGGCCGAGCTTCACGAAGGTGACCCCGGCGTCCTGCAGGGCGTCGCGCAGGCTGCGCGCCAGGCGGTCGCTGTCCCCCTCGGCAGGGCGGAAACCACGCAGCGGCGCCGACAGCCCATGGAGAGCCGCGATCGCCATGATCTGCGTGTAGCGGCGGCCGCGGCGCCACCGCCTCCCCCACCCCGTGACGAGGGCACGCGCCCCCGGCAGCGACCCGGTCGGCACCTCGATCCCCAGCACTACCAGCACGGTCGCCGAGAGCGCGAACGTCCACAGCATCAGCACGAACAGGTACGCCGCCCCGCCCGCCCCGCCGGCCCCCTCGACCGGGACCCACCCGGAGACCAGCATGGGCGGGCCGTCTGGAGCAGGGCGAGGATCGCGATGGCGCAGACGACGACCGTGCGCGGCCACCCGGCCCGTACGCCGAGCACCCTCCGGGCCGGACTCCCCACCATCACGGACAGAACGGCGAGCATCACCGCCCATATCAGCGCGTCCACGAGGCCTCCGAGGGCGTCCAGCCAGTCCATGCCGCGAGCGTCACCGGAGGACCTCGCCGCGCTGTGAGCTGGCTGACGCCTATGGTTCCCTGCGAGGAGGAGACCCCATGAATGACATGACGTTCGACGTCGGAGCGATCCAGCAGATGGTCAGCCGCACAGCGGCGTCGCTCAAGCAGGGAGTCACGTCCGCCGCGGCCCACGTAGGCGGCTCCCAGGTGCAGCTGCCTCGAGAGATGGCGCAGGCGGAAGCCAAGCTCAACGACGTCTTGGCCATGCTCCCTGACGTGCTCGGTGAGCTGCAACGGACCACGTCCGCCTTCGAGGCGCGCGGTCAGGGAACCACGCAGTCCTACGCCGCGACCGAGAGCAGCAACGCCAGCCTGGCCGAGAGGATGACCCCATGAGCATGGTGATGCAGGACGCCATCGACTGGAACGGTGTCGCCACCATGGACTGGGTGTGCGGGGTGCTCAAGATCACGCCGCCGCCGGTCCGGGAATGGGTGGAGAGGCTTGATTTCGACCCGGATGCCGTCCTGGCACAGGTCGACCGCATCCACGCCGCCCACGACCAGATCAAGTCGACCGAGTCGGCGTTCCAGGGCACGAAGACCGATGTGACCGTGTGGTCTGGTCTGGCCGCTGAGGCCATGAACGCGAACGTCGCATGTCAGATGGGCTTCTGGGACACTCTCGCAGACTTTCTCCTGTGGCTGGCGGAGAACGTGCTGCAGCTGATCGACTACATCGTCGACCTGCTGCGCATCGTCGTGGCCTGGATCACCTTCTTGGTCACCGCCTTCACGGTGATTGCGGCGGTCGTCATCATGGCCATTGCTGTTCTTGCGGGGGGTGGCCTCGGAGCCATCTTCGGGGCGCTTGTCGACAGCGGTGTTCTCGCCGTTGCCGGGGCGATCGCGGTGCTCGGCATCATCGTCAGCCTCCTCCTGGCTGGCCTGAACTGGTGCATCGAGTGGCTGCAGGCTGTCATCCGCAACCAGCGCAAGAGCATCTGCGGCGACCCGGTGCCGGCGCTGCCAGACTGGGACCCGAAGGGCTGGGAGCCACCGGCGTGGCCCATCTGATGACCCCCGTTCTCCACAGGAAGGACGCTCCATGAAGCCCGATGTCACGAAGCTCACAGAATCTCTGCAGGCGGCCGCTCGCCAACGAGGGGAAGCGGCTGGGGACCGCACGGCCGCGAGCAGCGACCGGTACGTCACCATCACGGTCCCAGTCGGCGGCGCGCCCACGGTGGAGATCGACAGAGCCCTGATCCCCGACCCGCAGCAGCGTGAGCTTGCCGTACAAGCCGTGAGCGAGGCGGTGGCAGCGCTCCTGGCGCCCGATCAGCTGCCCGAGGTCGACGACGCCTTCTTGCAGGACGCCCAGACATTTCTCGCCGAGGGCCAGACCTATCTGGAGACTCAGCTCGCCAAGCAGGAGCAGCAGTTCACCAACCTGCGACGACAGATTCAGGAGCGCTACCGCATGCGGGGCCCTCAGGCATGACACCCGTCACCTCGAGAACGACCGACAAGATCGCTCGTGGCTTCGCTGCTCTGTTCGCCTTCGGGGTCGCCATCTCGGCGATCATCAGCATCGGCAGCATCAGCGAGGGACGATGGGTGAACGCGGTGGTGTACGGGTTGCTGCTGCTGGTCTTCGCGGCCCAGCTGTACGGCTGGGCACGCGCCTCGTCGGCCCGCCTGGTCGTCGATGACAACGGTGCCCGGCGCGAGGGGCCTCAGGGCTGGTCGGTCGACCGGGAGACACTGGCGCGCGGCACCGTACGCACCGTCCGCGGCACCGACTACCTTGTCGTGCCCGGCGGTCGTCGTCACCTGTCGTCGACGTTCCTGGGTCTGCCGCAGGGGTCGTACGCCTGCCCACTCGAGCCCGGCGTGGCGGAACGGCTGCCAGTCGCACGCTGAGCAGGCCGTATGCTGATCGGCGTACACGGGAGTCCGGGGACCACCGGGCTGAGAGGAAGGCGTGCCGCCTTCGACCGTCTAACCTGATCTGGGTCATGCCAGCGCAGGGAGGCATCTCGAGGCACCGAGGGTCGGTGCCGCACCCGTGACGAGCCATGAGAGGGCACGTCACATGACCACCACGCACGACTCGCACGACTCCACCGCGGCGCGTACGCGACCCGCACCCGCCGCCCGCCGGGGCTGGCGCGTCATCGACATCGTCGTCGCCGCCGTGCTCGGCGTCGCGACCGGCCTGGTCTTCGTGGGCTGGAACTTCGTCGGCGGCGCCGGCTATGAGGTCTTCAACGCCGTCACCCCCGGCTTCGGCGGTCTCGCCGTCGGTATCTGGCTGATCGGCGGGGTGCTGGGCGGGCTCATCATCCGCAAGCCCGGCGCCGCGGTCGCCGTGGAGCTGATCGCCGCGGCCGTGAGCGCCGCCATCGGCAACCAGTGGGGCATCAGCACCCTCTACTCCGGCCTGGCGCAGGGCCTGGGTGCGGAGCTGGTCTTCCTGATCTTCGCGTACCGCCGCTGGGGCCTGGTGCCTGCCATGCTGGCCGGCGCGGGGGCCGGGGCGGGCGCGTGGGTGCTGGAGTTCTTCCTCGGCAACATCGCCAAGGGCGCCGCGTACAACGCCGTCTACCTCGTCAGCCTCCTCGTGTCCGGGGCCATCCTTGCCGGGCTGGTCGGGTGGCTGATCGTGCGCGCGCTCGCCGCGACCGGCGCCCTCTCCCGCTTCGAGTCCGGCCGCGAGGCCCGGGTGGACGTCTGAGTGTCAGACGCTCTGGTCCGGCTCGACGGCTGGGGCTGGCGGCACGCCGGGCGCAAGGCGTGGGCCGCGCGTGAGGTCAGCCTTACCGTCGAGCGGGGCGAGCGCGTCCTCCTGCTGGGGGCGTCTGGCGCCGGCAAGTCCACCTTGGTGCACGCCCTGGCTGGGGTGCTCGGTGGCGCCGACGAGGGCGAGGAGGCCGGGACGCTCCTGCTCGACGGGGAGCGCCCAGCCGCGCAGCGAGGGCGTACGGGCCTCGTCATGCAGGACCCCGACTCCCAGGTGGTGCTCGCCCGCGTCGGCGACGACGTGGCGTTCGGGCTGGAGAACCTGTGCGTGCCGCGCGAGGAGATCTGGCCGCGCGTGCGGGAGGCGCTGGCCGCGGTCTCCCTCGAGGTCCCCCTCGACCGCAGCACCGAGCACCTGTCCGGCGGTCAGAAGCAGCGGCTGGTGCTGGCGGGAGCGCTCGCGATGCGGCCCGAGCTGCTCCTGCTCGACGAGCCGACGGCGAACCTCGACCCCGACGGCGTCCGCGAGGTCGTCGCGGCCGTGGGCCGTGCCGTCGCCGACCGCCGCACCACACTGGTCGTCGTCGAGCACCGCATCGAGACCTGGCTGCCGCTGGTCGACCGGGTCGTGGTGCTGGCGGCCGGGGGCGGGGTGGTCGTCGACGGGCCGCCCGAGACCGTGTTCCGGGACCACGGCGACGAGCTCGCCGCGATGGGTGCCTGGGTGCCGGGGCGTCCGACGGGGACTGAGCGGCGGGCCGACGTCGCCGCCAACGGCTGGGCGCTGGCCGGGCGAGGGCTGACGATCGGGTACGACGCGCGCCGGCCGGTGCGTACGGGTGTCGACGTCGAGCTGCCCGCCGGGCTCTCCACGGTGCTGACGGGCGAGAACGGTGCGGGCAAGACCACCCTGGCGCTCACCCTGGCTGGACTGCTCCCCGCGCTGGGTGGCCGGGTCGAGGCGGCGGCGGGGTTGGCGCCCGCGGGGCGTACGGACCCGGCACGCTGGCGCTCGAAGGAGCTGCTGACCCGCATCGGGACGGTCTTCCAGGAGCCCGAGCACCAGTTCGTCACCTCGACCGTCTCCGACGAGATCGCCATCGGCCTGCGCGCGCTCGGCCGGCCCGCGAGCGAGGTCGACACCCGGGTGGCCGAGCTGCTGGAGCTGCTCCACCTGACGCGGCTGGCGCGCGCGAACCCGTACACGCTCTCTGGCGGTGAGAAGCGCCGCCTCTCCGTGGGCACGGTGCTGGCGACCGAGCCGCACGTGGTGGTGCTCGACGAGCCCACCTTCGGCCAGGACCGGACCACCTGGCTCGACCTGGTCCGCCTCGTGCAGACCCTCCTCACACGCGGCACCACCGTGCTCTCGGTGACCCACGACGCCGACTACATCGAGGTGCTCGGCGAGAACCGCGTCCACCTGGTGCGGGAGGCGCCGTGAGCGGCCAGGAGGCGGTCAGCCAGCGCGGGAACGAGACGCCGCGTACGGTGCTGGACCGCGTCAACCCCGTCACCCGGATCGCCGGCGCGGTGATCCTCTCGCTGCCGCTGCTGGTCACGCTGGACTGGGTGAGCGGCGCGGTCGCGGTGGGTCTGGTGCTGCTGATCGCGCTGGGTCTCGGGTTCCGGCCGGGGTTCATCGCGCGCCGGGTCTGGCCGGTGCTGGCGATGGCGCCGCTGAGCGCGGTGAGCATGGCCTTGTACGGGAAGCCGGGGGGAGCCGTCCATCTCGACTGGTTCCTGATCCATGTCACCGACAACTCCCTGCGGCTCGCGGTCGCGGTGATGCTGCGGGTGCTGGCGCTGGGCGTGCCGTCGATCCTGCTGTTCAGCGGCATCGACCCCACCGACATGGCCGACGGCCTCGCCCAGGTGTGGCGGCTGCCAGCGCGCTTCGTGCTCGGGGCGCTCGCGGGGTTCCGGCTGCTCGGGCAGTTCACCGACGACTGGCGCTCGCTGGCCCTGGCCCGACGCGCGCGCGGGCTCGGCGACACGGGTGCGCTGCGGCGGTTCGCGACGATGGCGTTCGCCATGCTCGTGATCGCGCTGCGCCGAGGGTCGAAGCTGGCCACGGCGATGGAGGCGCGGGGGTTCGGCGGCGAGACCCGTACCTGGGCCCGCCCCTCCACCGTCGGCCGCCCCGACGCGGTGCTGATTCTCGGTTGCGTGCTCGTGGTCTCGGCAGCGCTCACGGCGTCGGTGCTGGCGGGCACGTTCTGGGCGGTCTGGCGATGACCGGCCGTCCCGCGCCCGTGCCGTACGAGCTCGCGGCGGCCGAGATCGTCGCGCGCATGTCGGCGCTGGGGGGCGTCCCTGGGGGAGGCGCCGACGCGCCCCCGGCCGGGCCCGGCGACCAGCCTGCCGCGACGCGTCCGGTGGTGCTGATCGACGGTGGCTCGGGCGCGGGCAAGACATCACTCGCAGCAGAGGTCGCACGCCTCTGGTCGCGTCGCACGACCACCGGTGCCGGGGCGGGTGCACATGCCGTCGCCGGCACTGAGGGGCTGCAGGTGGTCTCGCTCGACTCCGTCTACCCGGGCTGGCACGGGCTCGCTGCCGCCTCGGCCCAGGTGCCGCGCATCGTGGGCACAGCAGACCCCGGCTACCACGGCTGGGACTGGGATGGCGACCACCCCACCGCCTGGGTCCCGCTCGACCCGACCCGGCCGATCGTCGTGGAGGGCTGCGGGGCGATCACGCCGGGCTCGGTGCCCCTGGCCACCTTCACGATGTGGATCGAGCTCGACGCCGAGACCCGCAAGGCACGCGCCCTGGCGCGCGACCACGGCGGCTTCGACCCGTACTGGGATCTCTGGGCCGCGCAGGAGCAGGCCCACTGGGCCGCCAACCGGCCCTGGGAGCTGGCCGACCTGCTGGTCGACGGCCCGGCTACGGTGACCTGATGCCCATCCACTTCGAGCCGCGCCGCCTCGACCACGCCGATCCCCAGGCGATGATCGCCCGCGTCCAGGCCTACTACGCCGAGCTCTACGGCTCCGGTGACGACGGGCCTCTTCCCGTCGAGGACCTCGCGCCGCCGGCGGGCGAGCTGCTGGTCGCGTACGACGGCTCGGAGCCGGTCGCGATGATCGGCTGGCGCCGTCGTGAGGTGGCCGGGCTGGAGGGGCCGACGGTCGAGCTAAAGCGCATGTTCGTGGTCGACGGGCGGCGGGGCCAGGGCCTGGGCCGCCTCGCGCTGGCCCACGTCGAGGACCGGCTGCGCGCCGAAGGCATCGCCACCGTCGTGCTGCTGACGGGATCGCTGCAGGTGGCGGCCACCGGCCTGTACGCATCGCAGGGCTACCTGCCCCTGCCCGACGGGGTCGACCGGAGCTGGGACCCGTACGTCAACGACCCTCTCTCCGTGCAGCTCTACAAGCGCCTCTGAGAGCGACCTCGCAAAATGTCAGACCCGACTGCTTGGGTCTGGTCATGGAGAGGATCTCTCAGGCCGAGGCGCAGGACCTCGGTCGCAGGATGCAGGCGGTCGCGGTGACGCAGGCGGCTCTCGACCCGACTCCTGCTCGCTCGTCGACCGCTCGCCCGGTGATCACGAGGGTGCGCTCCCGGCGGTCACGCGCGTTGAGCTCGGGCCGGGCCAGCCCCACTCCTCCAGTGCCTACGCGGTCTTGGTGGCCGCCTGCTTCGACACGCCGAGGCGTGCCCCCAGCTCGACGCTGGTGCAGCCGTCACCGATCGCCTGCGGGGGCGAACCGCGTCGCGGCTAACGCACGAGGAAGTCCCGGATCGCCGTCACCAGCGTCGCGTCATCCACGCCGTGCCACTGCCCCGGCAGCTCCACCGCCCGAGCGTGGGGCATCGTCTCGACGAGCTCCCCGGCCCAGACCGCCATCTCCGGCGCCGTGTGGTCGGAGCGCATCAGGAGCGTGGGCGTCTCCAGCCCACGGAAGGTCTCGGCGGACGTCCCGGGCAGGAACTCCATCTCGTGCAGGATCGACGGGGCGTTGGCCAGACCGCGGTCAGTCACGGGCATCTGGTCGAGGATCTCCTCCGGCACACCCACGATCTGAGTGTCGAAGTACCGTCTCGCCGCGGCTCGGTCGGTCGCCATCAGCTCCTGTAGGCGCGCCTTCTCCTCGTCCCGAGACTCCGGCATCAGCGGCGGCTCCAGCAGCGCCAGCCGGCGGATCGGCGCTCCGCCCTTCGCGGCCAGCAGCGAGAGGACGGCGCCGGACGAGAACCCGTACACGTCGACCTCGCCCCCCAGCACCCCTGCGACCGCGGCGAGGTCCTCGATCTCGCGCTCGACCGCGTACGGCGCCTCGGACGGGCTCTCACCCTTGCCACGGCGGTCGTACGTGACGACGGTGAAGTGCTCCGCCAGCGCCTCGGGCAGCGTCGGCTGCGGGGTGGAGGCGCGGTCCACGCCGACGCAGTGGACCATCACCAGCGGAGGGCCGGAGCCCAGCTGGGTGTAGGCGATGCGGGTGCCGTCAGCGGAGGTGACGGTGGAGACGTTCGGGCTCTGAGTCATGACGCTATGTTATTCATAGTGATCACTATGGCGTCAAGAGTGACATCCGGCTAGCATGGCGTCATGCCCAGCAAGCGCTCCTACGCCGACCACGGAGACGCGTGCGCCGCCGCGCACGGCATCGAGGTGATGGGCGAGGTGTGGACGTACCCGATCCTCCGCGAGATGTTCCTGGGCCCCAAGCGCTTCGGCGAGCTCGCCGACCTGGTGCGCGGCATCACGCCGGCCGTGCTCACCACCCGGCTCAAGGAGCTGCAGGCGCGCGGCCTGGTCCGCCACGTCACCCTGCCGCCGCCGGCGCGCGGGAACGCGTACGAGCTCACCGACTGGGGTCACGCGCTCCAGCCGATCACGGACCAGGTGGCACGTTGGGCGCACGCCTCGCCCACGTGGCGTCCCGACGGAGGCCTCACCCCCGACGCCGCCGTGCAGGCCATGCGCACCATGGCCGGGGCACCTCCCGAGACCGCCCTCGCGCTGCAGCTCGAGCTGTACGACGAGCGGCTTCCGAAGCCCGACACCTATACGTACGCCGTCGACTGGACCGAGTCCGGGCTGACGGTGAGCCGGGCCACCCACCCCGCCCCCGACGCCGTGGTCCGGGCGGGCTCCACCACCTGGACCCGGGCCCTGTTCGAGGCTCAGCCGCTCGACGCACACTCGGTCGTGGCCGGGGACCCGGCCGTGGTGACCGCCTTCCTGACGAGGTTCGCGACGCCCGGGGAGTGACCGATACCGCCCCGTCACCGGCAGTTCACCCGGGGGTCTTCCCTCCGCCGCCGTCGTTGCCTAGGTTTCGGTACGTCACCCGTGACGTATGGGCCCGTCCGGTCTCCGCCGACCGACGGGCGACCCCCCAGACGCCGTGCCGGGTCGCGCAGTCGCCATCCCCCCGGCCCGCGCGGCCCGGCCCGGCCTAGGGCTGGTCGGGTCGCATCCTGAAGTCGTACGCCTCCGGCAGCTCCTCGCCGGGATTGACCGCCCGCCACAGGTCGCTCAGCGCGAGCGTCCCCTCGCGGAGGTCGTTCACCTCGACCCCGGACCCCAGGATCTCGCGGGCCTCGTCGAGCCGCCCCAGGCCCACCAGTGCCGCGGCGCGCTGCATCAGCAGCCGGCCGTGGCGAGGACCGTCGGGGACGGTCTACGTGCGGTCGGCCACGTCCTGGTGCCGGCCGGCGGCGAGGGCAGCCTCGAGATGCTCGATGGCGGGGGTGCCACCCGCCTCAGCGCCGCATCGGCCGCGTCGACGTCGACCCCCCGCGGCGGCGGCACCGCGCCAGGCAGGGTCTGCAACCCGTGACCGGCGGCGTCCACGGCGGCGATCCACGGCTGCGGCATCAGCGGCAGGTCACCCAAGTAGTCGGCTGCGCTGGGCGAGACGTCGGGCCGCATCATGTCCTCGACCAGGTCGACCTTCTCGATGCGGTCGTAGTTCGAGCGCCACGCCGACGTCGCGGGCATCAGCACCCGGCCGCCCTCGAGGATCGGCCATCCGGAAGACGGGCCGGGGCCGGCCATGGGCAGACGGAGGCCCTAGAACGTCACGGCGCCGGGCAGGCTCATACGCGGCACGCTAGCGCCAGCCCCGACGCGTACCGCACTAGGCTCGGCCGTCATGAGCACGTTGCCGTTCGCCCTGCCCGACATCGGTGAGGAGGAGATCGCCGCGGTCGTGGCGACCCTGCGCTCCGGCTGGCTGACGACCGGCCCCGGGGCGAGGGCGTTCGAGGAGGAGTTCGCCGCGTACGTGGGGGCCCAGCACGCCGTCGCGGTGAGCTCGGCGACGGCGGGGCTGCACCTCGCGTACGAGGCCGTGGGGATCGCCACCGGCGACCAGGTCGTGATGCCCACCTGGACCTTCACCGCCACCGCCGAGGCCGCGCGCTACCTGGGCGCCGACCCGGTCTTCGTCGACATCGACCCCAGCTACGAGATGGATCTCGCCGCGGCCGACGCAGCGGTGACGGAGCGTACGAAGGCCGTCGCCCCCGTGCACTTCGCGGGGCTGCCGGTCTCCCAGCGCGGCCTTGCGGACCTGTCGCGCCGTCACGGCCTGACCGTGGTCGAGGACGCCGCCCACTCCTTCCCCACGCTCAACGAGGGCACGCTCGTCGGCGCCACCGGCAACGGGCACGCCGCGACGGTGTTCAGCTTCTACGCCACCAAGACCATCACCACCGGCGAGGGCGGCATGGTGGTCACCGCCGACGCCGAGCTGGCGCAGCGGATGCGCACCATGCGACTCCACGGCATCTCGCGCGACATCTTCAACCGCTACAGCGATGTCTCGCAGCGCAGCTGGTTCTACGAGGTGGTGGCGCCGGGCTACAAGTACAACCTCACCGACATCGCCGCCGCCATCGGCCGCGTGCAGCTGACGCGGGCGCAGGCGCTGCGCGACCGGCGGGCGGAGATCGCGGCCCGGTACGACGAGGGACTGGCCGGGCTGCCGCTGACCCTGCCTGCGCACGCGCCGGAGGGGTCGAGCCACGCCTGGCACCTGTACGTGGTGAGCGTCCACCCCGACGCCCCCCGCGACCGCGACGCGGTCGTCGAGGCACTCACCGCGGAGGGCATCGGCACCTCGCTGCACTTCATCCCGCTGCACCTGCAGCCCTACTGGCGAGACACGTACGGTCTGGTGCCCGAGCAGTTCCCCGTGGCCACCGACCTGTACGAGCGCACGTTCAGCCTCCCCATCTACACCCGCATGACCGACGCCGACACCGACCGGGTCATCGACGCCGTACGCCGGGCGCTGTCGTGAGCATCGACGCCAAGCGCGCCACCGACGTGCTCGTCTCTGCGGTGGGCCTGGTCGCCACCTCGCCCGTCCTCGCCGCCTGCGCCGTGGCCGTCAAGGCCGGCGACAGGGGGCCGGTGCTGTTCCGGCAGACGCGCGTCGGCCTGCACGGCAAGCCCTTCCAGATCCTCAAGCTGCGCTCCATGCGCGTCGCCGGCGCCGGCGCGGAGGTCACCTCCGCCGGGGACGACCGGATCACCCCCGTGGGCCGGGTCCTGCGTCGGACGAAGCTCGACGAGCTGCCCCAGCTGCTCAACGTGCTGCGCGGCGACATGTCCCTGGTCGGCCCCCGCCCCGAAGTGCCCCGCTATGTGGCCGAGTGGCCGGCCGAGGCCCGCGAGTTGATCCTCTCCGTACGCCCCGGCATCACCGACCCCGCCTCCCTCGCCTTCGTCGATGAGGAGGCCCAGCTGGCCGAAGCCGACGACCCGGAGCAGCACTACCTGGACGTGGTGCTGCCGGCCAAGGTCGCGCTGTACGTCGACTACGTGCGCCACCGCACCCTGGCCGGCGACGCCCGCATCGTGTGGCAGACCGTCGCCACCGTGCTCGGCCGGGCGCGCGCCTGAGCCTCAGCGCAGCCCGAAGTCGGTCCGTACGCGCCGCAGCCACTCGTCGCTGTGACGTGCCACGTACGCCCAGTCGATCCGCTGCTCGGTGAAGCGGCGACCGGCCTGCACCACGCCCTGGTCGCCGACCGTCTGGGCCGCGGGCAGCGCCGGCAGCAGCCCGAACGTCCGCGAGACCTCCCCCTGCACCGCCGGGGATCCGTACCAGTCGACGAACGCCGCCGCCCGCTCCGCGTGCGGGGCGGCCGCAAGCAGCGAGATGTGCTGGTCGAGCATGGGCACTCCGACCGCCGGTGTGGCGGCGTCCGTCTGGGTGGCGACGCCGGCCGAGGTCGCTCGCCACCACCACAGGTCGGTCACTCCCGCGTACACCTCGCCCGCGTCCATGCGCTGGTAGAGCCACCGGTTGCTGGGCCGCAGGCCGTACCGGTAGTAGGTCGCCAGGGCGTCCCAGCCGGCCTTCGAGACGCCGGCCTGCCCCGCGTCGTCGCGATACCGGTGCAACAACCCGTAGAGGGCGACCCGCACGTACGGCTCCAGCACCGTCTCGACCTGGTAGTGCCCAGCGAGGTCGGGGCGGGTCCAGAGGTCAGGCCAGTCCGCGGGGGCGTTGCGGCCGCCCGGGAACGCAGCCGAGGAGTAGATCAGCAGCACCGGGTCGCGGGTGAGCGGCCAGTACGGGCCTGGCAGGCCCGCCGCCCAGGCCGGCGTGCGAGTCGCCAGCAGGTTCCGTTGCCGCAGCAGCTCATGCGCCACCGTGTCGTACCCGAGCAGCACGTCGCAGCGGGGCTCAGCGGCCTCCTCGGCGAAGCGGGCACCGAGCTCGGGGCCCTCGATCTGGAGCAGCTCGATGGTGTGACCGGCCCGCTCCGCCTTCTCGATGATCCAATCGCCGCGGTGGTCGCCGAACCGCCCCGGCACCTGGTCGGTGTAGACCACCACCGGGTCCGTACGCCGCCGTGAGCACGCCGACAGCCCGAGGCCGCTCGTGGCGGCGCCGGCCAGCAGACCGCGTCGTGTGAGCACTGTGCCTCCTCGGCGGGCACCCTACCGGCGCGCTGACTAGGCTGCCCGCATGCTCGTGTGCGAAGACCTCCTGCTGCTGCTCACCAACGACGAGACGGGCAAGAAGCTCGCGTACGGCGACGAGCTCGACCTCGCCCTCGGAGGTGCGTTGCTCACCGACCTCACCCTCGCGGGCCACGTGCGGCGCACGGAGCCCGGTGAAGAGGTACGGAAAAACCGCGTGGTGCTCGACCCCGAGGTGCCGGCGCCCGATCACCCGCTGCTGCGGGAGGCGTACGACCGCCTGGGCCGACGCCGGTCGTGGAGCCGCCAGTCGGCGGTGCGCACCCTGGCGCGCGGCGCCATGAAGCGGATCTACCAGCAGCTGGTGCGCGAGGAGCAGGTGCAGCGCGTCGCGGGGCGGGCGATGGGCATCTTCCCGGTCACCCGCTATGTGCCCATCGAGACGGAGCACGAGAAGCAGCTGCTCGCCGAGATCGACGCAGCCCTGCTCGAGGGCGGTCAGTCGACCGTTGCCACCGCCGCCCTGGTCGCGCTCTTGCACGCCTTGGGCAAGCTCGTCGCCGTGGTCGACCGTGGGCGCGGGGTGGACAAGCGGGCCGTAAAGGCACAGGCGAAGACCCTCATGCAGCAGTACTGGCAGGCGAAGGCTGCGTACGACGCGATCCAGGCCGACCGGGCAGGCGGGGCCACGTCCTGACCTGATGCGAGTGCTTGGGTGGTCCGCATGCTCGTGTGCGAAGACCTCCTGCTGCTGACCGACGACGAGACCGGCAAGCGGCTGACGATGGGCTTCGACACGGACTTCCCGCTCGCCAGCGGGGTGCCGGCTGATCTAGCCCTCGCCGGGCACGTCCGGCGCACAAAGACCGGCGAGGACGTGCGGGAGAACCGCCTCGTATTCGACCCCGACGTGCCGCCACCCGACCACCGTGCTGCGCCCGGCGTACGACCTGTTGCATGGGAGGGCGTCGTGGCGCCCGGCGTGGGCCGTGGAGCGCCTGGGCCGAGGGGTCACCAAGCGGGTGGCGCAGCACCTGGTGACGACAGAGCAGGTGGAGCGGGTCAAGGGGAGGGCGCTGGGGTGTGATCCCGGTCACCCGCTGCGTCAGCATCGACCCCCGGCACGACCAGGAGCTGCTCGCCCAGATCGATGCCGTGCTCCGTGAAGGTGCCCCCGCCAGCCCGAAGACGGCGGCACTGATCGCCTTGCTGCACGCGGCCCGTCGGCTGGTGGCGGTGGTCGACCGGGGTCGCGGCATCGACAAGAACGCGGTCAAGAAGCAGGCGAACGCGCTGGTGGCGCAGCGCTGGCAGGCGCAGGCGGCGTACGAAGCGATCCAGCGGACCCGGGCGGCGGGGGCCTGAGGCGCGTACGGGTCGTCGCGGGACCGCTCAGCGCAGACCGCTCCATTGCTTGTGGCGGCGCACGGTGGAGACGATGAAGCTCACAGCGCGCTGGGAGCAGTTGCCGATCGCGTAGTCGGCGGGCACCTCCTTGGGGCCACCGCCCATCTCGATGCGCACGGCCTCCAGCACGTTCGCCCGGTCGAGGCCGGTCATCAGGATCGCGCCGGTGTCGAGGGCCTCGGGGCGCTCGATGGAGTCGCGCAGGGTCACAGCCGGGAAGCCGAGCAGGCTGGACTCCTCAGCGATGGTGCCCGAGTCGCTGAGCACGCACGCGGCGTGCAGCTGCAGGTGGTTGTAGTCGAGGAACCCGAGCGGCTCGTGGAAGGTGACGCCGTCGAGCGTGCGGCCGAGGGCGTCGAGCCGCTTGCGCGTGCGCGGGTGGGTGGAGACCAGCACCGGCAGGCCGAACTCGTCGACGACGGCGGCGAGGCAGTCGAGCAGGGCGTCGAGCCGGTCGGGCGAGTCGACGTTCTCCTCGCGGTGCGCGCTGACGAGGAAGTACGCACCGGAGCTGAGGTCCAGCCGGGTGAGCACGTCGGAGGCGTCGATCTCGGCGCGGTGGGCGTCGAGCACCTCCTTCATGGGCGAGCCGGTCTTGAGGATGCGGCGCGGCTGCAGGCCCTCGGCGAGGAGGTTGCGGCGGGCGTGCTCGGTGTAGACGAGGTTGTAGTCGGCGACGTGGTCGACGAGGCGGCGGTTGGTCTCCTCCGGCACGTTCTCGTCGAAGCACCGGTTGCCGGCCTCCATGTGATAGACGGGCACGCGCATCCGCTTGGCCATCACCGCGGCGATGCAGGAGTTGGTGTCGCCGAGCACGAGCAGCGCGTCCGGCTGCTCGTCGCGGATCGCCTGCTCCGTACCCGTCAGGACGTCACCGAGCACCTGGCCGAGCGAGTCCGTGCGGACACCCAGCACCCGGTCGGGCGCCCGCAGCCCGAGGTCGCGGAAGAACACCTCGTTCAGCAGCGGGTCGTAGTTCTGCCCCGTGTGCACCAGCACGTGGTCGACCTCGCGGTCGAGCCGCTTGATCACCTCCGACAGCCGGATGATCTCCGGGCGCGTGCCGACCACCGTCATCACCTTCGTCACGAGCGGTCCTCCGCCGGGAGCCGGACCTGGACCTGGGTGCGCGGCGTGGTCCGCGTGTCGCACAGGCGAGCCCAGCGCGGCCGGACCGCCACCAGCGCGATGCCGGGCTGGTCTGCGCGGGAGCGGGGCTGCTCAGCGAGGAAGGTGGCCGCCAGCCGCTCGCGCTCCTCCCCCTCCGTGACGTGTGCCTCACCTTCGACCTGCACGCTCGCCCCCTCGTCACCGCCGACGACCACGGCGATCTCAGGCTGGGCCCTCAGGTTCTCCATCTTCCGCGCGTCCTCGCTGCTGGTGAACAGCAGCACCCCGTCGTCAGTCGCGACGAGACCCACGTACGCGGCCTCGGGCAGCCCTCCGGGCGAGACGGTGGCCACCACCCCGTGGCCGTGCTGGCGGACCATGTCGATCAGGAGCTGCTGCACATCAGGCTCGGTCATGCCCGCACGCTAACAGTCAGCTCTGACAGTCTCGGCGCGATGTCAGACCGCTCCAGCTGTACGCGGCTGGGGCGCAGCCGCACCGGGGTGTGATGATGGGGGACCCGACGAGAGGAACCGACGTGACCGCGTCCCACGACGAGCTGCGCAACGAGCTGAAGGATCTCAACGAGAAGATCCGCCTGCTGGGCGGCGAGAACGACACCGCCTTCGACCAGATCGGCCAGGACGAGACCGGCCCGATGGACGCCGAGGACGTCGGCGTCGCGCTCACCAACGCCGAGGAGAACGCGGCGCTGCTGGCGCCCCTCTACGCACGTCGCACCGAGCTGCACGAGCAGCTGAAGGGCTGATCAGCCGGGGATCAGTCCCGGGCCGGCGGCCAGCCGGATCGGCCCGCTGACCTCGGTGATCTCGACGCGCTCACCACGCTGCTGCACCGCGACCACACCCTGCGCGGCGAGCTCGCCGGCGACCTCGCGCACCATCGGCATCTGGCCGCGCCAGCCCTCCCCGCCGATCACGCGGGCGGCGTCGCTGGGGCAGATGGTGCTGGGGTGACGCTGGCGCAGGAGCGTACGGATCGTCGCGGCCGCCCTCGCGCGGAGACCGGCCTCCGTCGGCTCCCACCAGGGGGCACCGCGCTCGCCGAGGGCCACCTTCGCGTCCTGCACCCGGGGCCGGGCCGTCTCGGGGTCGGACTTCACCAGCCGCCGGGCCCGCATCAGCTCCGCGACGAGCTCCGCCCGCAGCTTCTCCGGGATCGCGGGGTCGCTCGCCCGCCAGCGGCGCCCGTCGACGACGATCCAGCGACCGTCCTCCGTACGCTCCGGCCCCGCGCTGTCGGTCACGGCTGAGCCCGCACCGGCTCCGCGTACGTGTCGGGTCGCTCGGGGTCGAACAGCTCGTGGGTCCAGAACATCGTCGTGGCGACGCCGTCGCCTGCGGTGATGTTGTGGGCCCACATGGTGGGCATGTCGATGGCGACCGGCTCGTCGCCGGAGACCTCGAAGGACACGGTCTCGTCGGTGAGCACCCGCCGCAAGGAGATCGTGGCCCGGCCGTCGAGCACCACGAACCGCTCGATCTTGCGCAGGTGGAAGTGCTCGCCGCGCGTGAACCCAGGGTTGGTCGTGGAGACGAACGCCTGCCCGCCGGCACCGTGCGTGCGGATGGTCTCGACCAGCCGGCCGCGCTGGTCGGCGCGCGGGGTGAGGGCGATCGGGTAGCCCGCCGGGAACAGCGCGGCCCGGTAGGTGTTGAACAGGTCCAGCCGGAATTCGTCGGTGACGTCGGGCACGTCGCCGGTGGCGTACGTCTCGCGCATCTTCGCGATGGTCTCCCAGACCTCCGCGACGCTGGTGGGGTGCGCCGCAGGCTCTACGATCCCCGCGCTCTGCTCGAGCCCGTCCAGCAGAGTCTGAGCCGCCGTCTGTACATGCAGCAGCCCGATGGGCCGGTCGGTCAGGCTCTCAGGCGTACGCCCCTCGGCGGCGTCGGCCGCGAAGGTGGCGACGAACGAGTTGTACCGCGGCCGCCCGTGCTCCCCGAACAGGTTCGGCAGCCGTACATCCACCAGCGCGTCGGTGCCCCCGGCCAGGATCTGCGCGGCACCCTCCTTGCCGATCCCGTACGGCGTCCCGTTGCCCGCCTGCACCGAGCCCCCGTACACGACCCTTGGCACCCCGGCCGCGGCCACGTCACGGGCCAGGGCGAGGTTGCCCTCGCGTACGTCGTCGTCGGCCCCCCGGTTCACCCCGGCCAGGTGGATGACAGCGTCGACGCCCTCCAGCAACCGGCCTAGGTCACCCCACGTCTCCCGCGCAACCGGCACCATCTCCAGGTCCGGCCGCAGCGCCCTCGCCCGTACACGGAGGTGCCAGCCCAGGAACCCGCCCGCGCCGGTGACGGCGACCTTCACCGGACCGGTCCACCCTCCACGGCGGCGCGCATCTCCGGCACGGTCATGAGGAGCGCCTTGGTCTGCTCCAGGTCGAGCTGGGTGGTGCTGGCCGAGGTGTAGTCGCGGTCCTTGGGGATGCGGCGCTCGCCCTCGTCGAAGTACACCTCGTACTGCAGCCCCCGCGCGTCGAGCGGCACCCGGTAGTAGTCGCCCTGGTCCTCGGCCTGCACCATCTCCTCGACGCTGAGCAACGACTCGTGCATCTTCTCGCCGTGCCGGGCGCCGATCACCTCCAGCCTCGGGTCGTCCTCGCCCAGCAGGCTCGCGACCGCGCGCGCCAGGGTCTCCACGGTGGTGGCGGGCGCCTTCTTGACGAACAGGTCACCGGGCAGCGCGTTCGAGAACGCGTGCAGCACCAGGTCGACCGAGTCGTCGAGGCTCATCAGGAACCGGGTCATGGTCGGCTCGGTGACCGTGAGCGGGGCGCCGTCGCGCAGCTGCTGCACGAAGTGCGGGATGACCGAGCCCCGGCTGTACATCACGTTGCCGTACCGCGTGATGCTCACCGTCATCGTGGAGGCGGGGTGGTTGCGCGCGTACGCCTGGGCCGTCTTCTCCATCAGCGCCTTGCTCATGCCCATGGCGTTGACGGGGTAGACGGCCTTGTCGGTCGACAGCATCACCACCGACGCGACGCCGGCGCGGGCGGCCGCCTCGATGACGTTGTGACTGCCGGTGACGTTGGTGAGCACGGCCTGCTGCGGGAAGAACTCGCAGCTCGGCACCTGCTTGAGGGCGGCCGCGTGGAAGACGTACGCGGCCCCCTCCATCGGGGCGTCCAGCGACTGCGCGTCGCGCACGTCGCCCAGGAAGTAGCGCATCCGGTCGTCGTTGAGCTGGCGCCGCATGGCGTCCTGCTTGGCCTCGTCACGGCTCAGCACGTTGACCTGCGCCACGCCGTTGGCGAGCAGGTGCCGGGCCATCGTGGAGCCGAACGAGCCGGTGCCGCCGGTGATGGTGACGACCTTGCCGGTGAGCTCGACCGTACGCTCCGGGGCCGCGACCGGATCGGAGTCGTCTGGCACCTCGGGGGTCTCGTCGACGGTCTCGGCGAGGTCACGCTCGGACGGGTCGGCCATGGTGTCGGCGCCGTACAGGCCGCCCTTGGTCTCGGTGGTCACCCACGCGAGCATATCGGCGGCCGCTGACAGCGACGGGGCGGGGCGCCGCGATCAGCCCTTGTCGCGAGCCCGGCGCAGGATCTCGGTGAGACGTGCCCCGCCGATGGCGGCCGCCATCTCCGACTCGTACAAGGCCTTGCCCCGCTCCCCCATCGCCCGCAGCGCAGCGGCGCCGGCGTCCTTCGCCTCACGCAGCGCGGTGGCGACGGCTCCGGGGTCGTCGGGGGACGCCGCGAACCCCGCCCCCGCGCCGGTGACCACGTCGGCCGGGTCACCGGCGGCGACGACCAGCACCGGGTGCCCGGCCGCGAGCAGCGAGGGCACCTTGCTGGGCATGTTGACTCGGAACAGCGGGGTGTCGGTGAGACAGACCAGCTGCAGGTCGGCGGCGGCGAGGAGCCCCGGCATGGCAGCCATAGGCCGACGGCCGAGGAAGTGCAGGCGATCGGTCACGCCGAGCTCCTCCGCGAGGCCACGGAGCCGCTCGGAGTCGATCCCGTCGCCGAGCGTCACCATGTGGATGCGCTCGTCGGCGCCGATCTGCGCCATCGCCTCGACCAGCACCCCCAGCCCCTGCGCGGTGCCGTGCGCACCTGCGTACAGGGCGATGAAGTCGCTCTCGCCGAGGCCGAGGTCGCCGCGCAGGCTGGGGTCGGGCTCGACGGGGGCGCCGAACAGCGACTCGTCGACCCAGTTGTAGACGAGCGAGATCTTCTCCGGCGGCACGCCCCGGTCGACGAGCACCTGCTTCATCGACGGCGAGAGCACGGTGACGTGGGAGCTGAGCCGGTACGACAGCTTGGCGAACGCCCCCATCACGGCGTTGGCGATCCGGTAGAGCGGCCCCGAGGTAAGGAACCCCGACGCGAACACGGAGTCGGGCCAGAGGTCCTGGATCATCGTGACGTACGGGGTGCGGAACAGCAGCCTGGCCACCATCGGAGCCAGGTTCGCGGTGACGGGCGAGCTGTAGACGACCGCCAGCCCGGCGCGGCGGATGTCGCCGATGCCGTACAGGGTGCTGGAGAGCGCCCACGAGCTGATGTTGAGCATGCGCCCCAGGGCGCGGCCGTCGTGGCTCGGGTAGAGGGGTGTCCGGCGGACCTCGATCGGGCCGATCATCTCCCGGCTGGCGCGGTCAGCGCGGTAGCCCTCGGGCACCACGCCGGTGGGGTAGTTCGGCACGCCGGTGAGCACCGTGACGTCCCAGCCCATGCGCTCCAGCTGCTCGGGCACCCAGCACGCCACCCCGACGTTCTCGGGGTGGTACCACTGGCTCACGTAACAGACCGTCTCGCTCATGGGTCCTAGTTCTACCGTGTACGGGTCGGAGATCCGGGCCCGGACGCTCGGGGCGTCTGTCAGCCATGTCTGTGTCGCGCAGCAACTGTCGGCCGTCCCCTGTAAGCTCTGCATGTGCCGTTGACCCAGCCTCCCGCGCGCGCTCCCTTCGTCTTTGCAGACATCTGCGCGGGCGTGGGCGGGTTTCACGCGGCACTGAGCCACGCTGGTGGGGAGTGCGTCTACGTCTCCGAGATCGACGATGCGGCGTTCGGGACCTATTCACGCAACTGGTTCCCGGCGGGCGCGGAGCCGCCCAAGGTCAACCGAGACATCTTCGAGGCTGTCACTGCGAACAGCATCGACGTCCCCGCTCATGACGTCCTGACCGCTGGTTTTCCCTGCCAACCGTTCTCCAAGTCTGGTCGTCAGCAGGGGATGGACGAGATCCGAGGGACAGTCTTCTGGGCGATTGCCCGCGTCATCCAGGCTCGCCGGCCCAGCGTTGTCCTTCTTGAGAACGTCCGAAACCTCGCGGGCCCCCGTCATCGACACGAGTGGTCGAGGATCGTCGAGACCCTGCGCTCACTCGGGTACCGCGTGTCCTCGACCCCGCAGGTGTTCAGCCCTCACTACCTCCCACCAGAGCGTGGAGGCACGCCCCAGATCCGGGAACGAGTCTTCATCTCTGCCACCTACGTGGGCGAAGAGGACGCGCGCGAGGACATCGCACCTGCCGTCGCTCCGCGGCCCGTGGACGGCTGGGACCCCAAGATGTGGCGGGCCGAGTGGGCTCTGGATCCCGAGGTCGAACGAGGCACGCTGAGCAAGGACGAAGCCCACTGGATCGATGTCTGGGACGACTTCGTTCAGCGAATGTGGAAGCGCATGGGTCGCCGCCTCCCGGGCTTCCCCCTCTGGTCTGACGACTGGCGTGGGCACTCTGAGGCGGAACTGGCTTTGCTGCCAGCCTGGAAGCAGGACTTCATTCGGAAGAATGAGTTGTTCTACCTCGCCCACCGTGCGGAGATCGAGCGCTGGAAGGCCGACCATCCAGACCTCCCCTCCTTCCCCGCGTCGAGACGCAAGTTCGAGTGGCAGCTCGACGTGGCGAACCCTTCCGTCTGGCGGACGGCCATCCAACTGCGGCCATCTGGGATCCGATGCAAGGCACCGACCTACCTGCCCGCCCTCGTAGCCATCACCCAAACCTCTATCTATGGGCCCTGGAAACGGCGGCTCACGCCACACGAGGTGGCGCGGCTGCAGGGACTGCCTGACGGGTTCGTGTTCCACAACACCAGAGATTCAGCGTCTTACAAGCAGGCGGGAAACGGCGTCCCTGTCGGGGCCGTCTGGCATGTCCTGAGGTCGCACGTCGAGCAAGATGTGGCGAGCGGGGATCCCCGCATCCCCGATCACATCCGTCGCGCCGTGCTTACGGCGGATCCAAACCCTTCCCCCGGGATCCTGCACCCTGCCGCCTACGCATGGATGCCCTACCCCTTGGCGGGCTGATCGCCACGGGCGGCGCTCTTAACGAGCGCGCTGGCTGTCTGAGGCGGAACGCGCTCCCAGATGCGTAGCACACGCCACCCGTGGGCCACGAGCACCTCCGTCGTGTCCGCATCCCGGGCCCGATTTACGGCCAGCTTCGTGCGCCAGCACTCCTTGTGGGCGGCCGGATCTGTTCCATGCTCTGGGCATCCGTGCCAGAAGCATCCGTCGACGAAGATCGCCACCTTCACGCGAGGAAGCGCGATGTCGATCGTTCATCGCGGCCTCGACGGCACAGGATACGTGACTCGGTACCTCAGTCCGCTCCTGTGGAGCAACTGCCTCAGCAAGACCTCCGGTCGTGTGTCCCGCCGAGCCGCCTTGGATATCCGGGCCGAGATGGCCGTCGACGACGAGCCAGGATGAGCGGGTACGTGGAAAGCCTTGTCTCCCATGAGATCATCATCCCGCTCTGCCGCGGCAGAGCCGAGCCGAAGGAGTTGTTGTTGTGACATCCCTGTACGTCAGCGCAGACGACGAAGAGACGCGCCTCGGCCTGGAAGCCGCCATCGGGGAACAGATGGCTGACTTGTCCACCGCACTTGAGACTCCGGAGGGCGTGAAAGCATGCGACGCCTTCCAGTCCCAGGACGTGACCTTTGCGTCGGCGGGGTGGATGTCTCGTCTCGCAGAGGTCCAGGGGTGGCTCTATCTTGGCGAAGACCTCTCCGAGGACAGCCCCGGGGCGTTCCTAGCGAGCCTTGCGCGGGGCCTCGAGACCACGCCGGAGAAGATTGCGCACCAGGGCCGCCTCACCCTGAACGGGCTGGAGATCCTGCAGCAGCGCCTCGACACGGCCAAGTCCAACCAGCAACTCTTCATGGAGCGACTCGAGTCGGAAGCAAACGTACGTTCTGCGACGCAGGGATGGGTCGAGGCCTGGGAGGATGCTGCGCCAGACATCGACTCAGACTCCGGCATCATCAATGCGAAAGCCGGGACCTGGAACATCCGTGAGTTCGTCGATCGTGCGAAACAGGCGAAGCTGAACCTCAGCCCGTCCTACCAGCGGGACGACGTCTGGCCGACTTCCGATGCTCGTCTCCTCATCGAGTCAATCCTGCGAGGAATACCTCTGCCCTCGGTCATCCTCCTCAAGCCATCAGGCAAGAACAGTCACTTCGAGGTGGTCGACGGCAAGCAGCGCCTGACGGCGATCCTCCGGTTCGTAGGGGCGCATCCTGTGGCGATCGCTGAGATAACCGATCGCGCGCCCCAGCTTCTCTCGTTGTTCCGAGAGGACTACCCCAAATTCCGCACCGCCTGGAAGAACGCGACGGGGGACCAGCTCACCGAGACGCTGGAACGCAAGTACTACTTCCCCTTCAAGTTGCGCTCTGGCGAAGACGCGCTCAAGGGAGATCTTGCCCCCCTCCGTGGACGTTACTACTCAGAGGTCAGAGATCACACCCTGCCCGGCGGCATCCAGGTCAGCGACCTCTTTGAGATGTCGACCGACTACAAAGTCCCCATCATCGAGTACGACCAGGCAACCCCACGCCAGGTGCACGAGGTCTTCAGCCTCTACAACAAGCAGGGAAAACATC
Source organism: uncultured Propionibacteriaceae bacterium (assembly GCA_936924635.1). Lineage (GTDB taxonomy): Bacteria > Actinomycetota > Actinomycetes > Propionibacteriales > Propionibacteriaceae > Fen-668. The sequence continues at coordinate 19,725 of CAKZHP010000132.1, read as the reverse complement.
TGAACGCTGAAGAGATCCGGAATGCCCTATATCATCGACTCCACATCATGCGGGGCCTCCTCGTCGCGGCTGGAGACAGCCCGGATATCGAGGGAGTCGCCCCGTTCCTCAAGGCGGGCTGGTCGCACCTGTCTGTCATTCCAGCGATTCTGCGCAGCTACCAGTTCGGTGAGACGCGCTACCGGCGCACGAAGGTCTTGAGCTGGGTCTCCTCGGTGATCTTCTTCGACTCCCGAGACCCCGACGACAAGGCGTCCCTTCGTTCGACCGCCAGCCATATGAACGAATGGCTCTCCTCGCTGGAGAAGCCCGGACACACGATCACCTCCGAATCGGGGGCCGCGCAGGCGATCGAGCTCCTCTACCAGGGACTTGTCGCCCACTCCGGGTCCCCCGAGGCATGGGCGCCCAGGTTCATGACGACCTCCAGCTCCAGCACTCGTTGGCAGGAGCTTCCGCTGGTTGGCTCCTTGATCGGCGTCACGCTCGCCGCGGCCGTGCTGGGCGATGAAACCGCCGACGTCGTCCTCGACCATGCCGAGGCCCTTGAAGAACTCACCGGCGAGCTCAAGCGCATGACCAAGACCCAAACTCGCGACCAGTGGAAGTACATTGCACGCATCGCGGAGGTGGTGATCCACGAGCTGGGGGTGACGCTGGACGAAGCTGATGACGCTCTCCTGACCCAGTTCGGCACCTCGGGGGTTCCCGTCCTCAAGCACGCACTCACGGTGTGATGACTGAGATCATCGTCCCCTCCCCGCCGGAAGCACCCCGCACATGGTGGGCCAGGTACGAGAGTTCCCTCAGCGGATTCAGCGACCGATCCCGTGAAGTCATCGAAGCGGACTGCCGATATATCGTCGAGCACGCCATCAGACCTCAGGGGGATCCCGGAACGGTCCGACGAGGCGTTGTGATGGGATCCATCCAGTCCGGCAAGACCGCCTCGATGCTCGGGGTAACGGCCCTTGCCGTAGACTCAGGCGTAGACCTCGTGGTCATCCTGTGCGGCACAAAGCTCTCGTTGTGGCGCCAGACGTACGATAGGTACCTGTCGCAGCTGGATCCGCCAGGGTCAAGGCAGGAACGTGCTCGCGAGCGCCTTCTGGTGCCCAGCGTGCAGGCCATGGCGAACCAGGACGCCCGACCGTCTGAGCTGTACAGAGCCAGTCCGGTGCAGATGCGCAAGCATCTGGAGGCCAGAACGCCGCTGGTGGCTATGGTCATGAAGCATGCAGATCATCTGCGCGCGATAAGACATTTCCTTCACGAAACTGTGTTCCCCCTTGCGATGGAGCGTGGGCTCGATTTCAGGATGGTCGTCCTGGACGATGAGGCTGACGATGGCTCTATCCTGGATGCTGAAGCGGAGCGAGGCGTAGACAGCACCACCGAGAACCTGAAGATCACACCGCGTCTGATCGCGGATCTGTGGAGCCGCCGATCCGCACCGCTCGAGCCGCGCTGGCCCGGGATGGCGGCAACCTATCTCGCCTACACGGCAACTCCCCAGGCCAATTTCCTGCAAGCCGACCTCAACCCCTTGGCGCCGCAAGACTTCGTCGTTGCACTCCGGACACCGTCCGACCAGGGTCAGCTCGTTCCCAGGCAGCCCACATACATGGAACCTGGTGGGCTCAAGGGCTTCTACACCGGTGGCGACGTGTTCTACCGAAGACTTTCGTCGAGCCTTGTCAGCGTCCCGTCCGAGACGCACTCTGAAGCCATCGGAGACGCTGTCCGGGCATTCCTCGTCGCTGGCGCGGTCCGCCAGTGGCGTCGCGGCACTGGTCTCGGGCCTCATGGCGCCAGGAGAAAGACGTGGCCCTCCAGCGAAGAGCTGCTCGCGGCCGTCCCGCCTCCGCACACTGCCCTGATCCATCCCTCGGCGCGACTGAGGGAGCACCGCGCGGCTGCAGTCGATCTGCTGGCATGGTCCTGGGGAGTGGAGCAGGACGCAGCAGGAGAGCTGTACGACTTGGGCGAGCGACGGCTGTCTCTGCCGCACCTTCGCCAGCAGATCGAGGATGACCCGGGCGCATGGACGCGATGGTTGAGCGACTACCAGGCGTCGGCTGATGCGGTCGTCACTGAGTACTGTTGCCCCGCGCGTCCAGTTCCCCACCTCGAGGACTGGGAGGAGATCCGACGCCTTATTCTCGAAGAAATAATCCCCGCAACCAAGATCTCCGTGGTCAACAGCGATGGCTCCATCGAGGACCGCCCCGACTTCGTCGGGCGGGAGATCGACGGAGAGTGGAGCGCACCGCGCGATCTCTGCACCATCTTCGTATCTGGCAACGTGATGTCGCGAGGGCTCACGCTGGAAGGCCTGACGACTACCCTCTTCTACCGCACATCCGACAACCCAGTCGCCGACACCCAGATGCAGATGCAGCGTTGGTTCGGGTACCGCGGCAAGGACCTCGAGCTCTGCAGGGTCTTCTTGCCTGATCAGCAGCAGCGACTCTTCACTGCATACAACGATGCTGACGAGGCACTGCGCACACAGGTGATGCGGCTGATGGAGGAGCTCGGAGAACCGCCCACTCTCACGGTTCTGGGCGGGCTCGAGTTCGCCGCTACGGGAAAGATCGCAAACCTGTCGACGGTGCCGTTGTCACCCCCAGCACGCTCCATCGTGTCCCTCATGTCTTCCGGCCGAGAGCCGGACCCCAACGGGGGCATCATCGCCAACCTCTTCACCAAGTACTCCTCGAGAGACCTGATCGTGTCTGGCCGGACGCGCGGACGCATCCTCGAACAGTCCCTCAGTCTGAACCAGGCTGCCTCCGTCTTTGACAAGCTCCGTTACGACACCTACACGCCCGAAACAGCCGGTTGGATGTCTAACCGGTGGTCAAACCTCGAACGAATCCTCGGTCTCTCCGAGACCGACGACGCGTCCCCGCTCTACCGCCCCGTGATCGGCTCGTCAGAGCCCAGCTTCCGATCAGACTGCCCGTACTCGATCGGCGCCTACCTGCGCCTGTGGGCGGCCCTGTTGGACCGCCGCGCTCCCGGCCTGTCGAGCACGGATGATCCCAGCACGCCGTGGGCGATGTCGGATCTCGGCGCCAAGTCCGCCCAGCAACCTCGTTTCCATGTCGGGATCCGGTACGGGAACGGCCCCGAGGTCCGGGAGGGCCCGTTGGCCCACATTGGCTTCGCGGTGAGAACCATGGAACGAACGCTAGGCCCTGACGCGAAGATCCACTGGGGAAGCCAGAACCCCGAGGCTCTGGGACGCGACTACCTTGGAGACCACCTCTTCGACTACCACCTCCACCAACGAGAGCCCGACCGTTCTAGCCCCTGGCGACCCGTGGGGCATCCCGGTCTCATCCTGTTCCATGTCATTGAGCGCCCGGACCTTTTCCCCACAGTCGCAGTAGGGCTGTCCCTGCCCCTCGGAGGACCTGAGCAACTGGCCGCCAAGATCAGCAAGTAGGAGACGGCATGGATGAGCCAACGTACGAGTCGATCCTGATCGAAATCGGGGGGATAAGGCCGCCGGCCAATCCCGATGCCCGGGCGGTTCGCTGGATCCCCGAGGGGTCACCTGTCGGAGTCGGGCGGCGGTGGGACGGATCCCTGGAGATCTTCCTGCTCGGCTCCACCCTCATCGCTCAGATCCCCGCGGTGGCGCAGGCGATGTCCGCTGGCGAGTGGTACCGCGAGGACGGCACTGCCTTTGAGGCAAACCGAATCGCGCTGCCACGGTTCGCTCACTTCGATCAGGTGGCGGCCTTCATCACAACTGAGCTCCTCCGTCAGGGCGGAGAGACCGATCCGGCGCGCGCACTGGCCACGAGCGAACCGATCATCGCATTGGCGCTCGACCCGTTACGCCAGCGGCACCAGCAACTGATGGGACTCGCCGGTGAGCTCATGGTTATCAGAGCCCTTGTCTTGTCGACGCAGGCCCCAGGGGCGGTCCTTGAGGCGTGGGCCGGGTCCGGACGCTCAGCTCGAGACATCCAGCTGGGGACTCTCGGTCTGGAGGTGAAAGCAACTGAGGGAGATATCTCGTCGCACGAGATCTCGGGCACATGGCAGACCGAGATCGGCCACCCCGTGGGCAGCACCCCCGAGACCGCGCTGTGGCTGGTCAGCCTCGGTCTTCGCACGGGGATCATGGGCGACGAGACGTGGTCGATCCGAGGACTGCTTGACGAGATCACGGATCGGGCGATGACAGTCGGGGCGCCCGACTCGGCTGTGTCTGGCTTCCGTGACCAGGTGGGCAGATACGGTGGCGCCCAGTTCAGCGATCACGACCTGGACTTCCGGTTCAGCCTGTCCTTCGCTCGTGCCTACGACATGACCGACGCCGCCCTCCAGGTGTTGCGAACCGCAGACGTGAGAGCGCGGCCGAATGTTGAGACGGACTCCGTCCGGTTCCGCGTGAACCTGCCTGAAAGGGTCACGGGGGACGTGAATCCCATCGTCGGGCTGCCTCGCATAGCGAAGGAAGCGTGCCGCATCGGGGGGCTCGCCTAGGTCCTCGTCGTACCCGCTCCCCAGCGAATCTGCTTGCGCTTGCGCGTTGGCTACTCTGGCCCGGTGCCGAGGATCGCTGCTGCCGTCGTCTCGTACGAGCCGACCACCGCCCTCGCCCAGCTTGTCGGCGAGCTGCGAAGCGCCGACGTGCCTGTGCACGTGGTCGACAACGGCAGCTCCGGCGGCGAGGAGATCCTGCGGCACTGCGAGCATCACGGCGCGACCGTCACCCGGCTCGGCCGCAACACCGGTGTCGCCGGCGCCCTGCAGACCGCCCTGGAGGCCACCGACGCCGAGTGGCTGCTGACCTTCGACCAGGACAGCCGGATCACCGCGGCTGTCGTCGACCGGCTCACGTCGACGGCGGCGATGGACGCCTCGCGCGTGGCGGTGATCGCGCCGGTGATCCGCGACGAGCGCAGCGGCGCCGTTCTGCAGGGGGACCCGGGCCGGCACTCCTGGTACGTCACCGAGCGCGCCCTCACCTCAGGGGCCCTGTGCCGCGTACAGGCGTTGCGCGAGATCGGCGGCTTCCGCGCCGACCTGGTCATCGACCTCGTGGACTGGGACCTCTGCCTGCGCCTGCGCGCGGCCGACTGGGAGATCGTCATCGAGCCCGCCGCCGAGGTGCTCCACTCCATCGGAGCAGCCACCTCGCACCGGCTCCCGCTGCTGGGAGAGGTCACCACCACCAACCACTCCCCCGACCGGCAGTACTACAAGTACCGCAACTTCCTCCTGCTCAGTCGTGAGGGAACTCTGGCGCAGCAGCCCGCGTGGGCGGCTCGTACGGCACTGGGCCTGGCGTTCGGGGTCGGCAAGATCGTGGCCTTCGAGGACGACCGGGGCGCGAAGCTGCGCGCCGTCGGGCAGGGGCTGCTCGACGGGCTCCATGGCACGTCCGGGCCCCGCGGTGGTTCGTACGACCAGCCGAGCGACCAGGCGCGGCCTCCCGTGTCGGTGTGCATGGCGACGTACAACGGGTCGGCCTACCTGCGCACCCAGCTCGACAGCATCCTCGCTCAGCTCAGGCCGGGCGACGAGGTGCTGGTGCAGGACGATGCCAGCACCGACGACACGCTGGCGATCCTCGACTCGTACGCCGACGGCCGCATCCAGGTGCTGCGAAACCCCGTGAACCAGGGCCACATCGCGACGTTCGAGCGCTGCCTGGCGCGCGCCCAGAACCCCATCGTCTTCCTCGCCGACCAGGACGACGAGTGGCTGCCCGGCAAGGTCGACGCGGTGCTCGCCGCCATGAGCCGCCCTGGGGTGACCGGTGTCGTGACGAACGCGATCATCACCGACGGCAACCTCGCCCCCAGCGGCGACCTGTACTTCGATCACGCCCGCAGCGGCCCCGGCGTGCTCCACAACTTCGTCAAGAACAGCTACCTGGGTTGCTGCCTGGCCGTACGCCGGGAGGTGCTCGCTGTGGCCCTGCCGGTCCCCCGCTCCGTACGCACCCACGACGGCTGGATCGGCATCACCGCCGACATGATGGGCCGCGTGGTGTTCCTCGACACCCCGTACCTCCGCTACCGCCGCCACGGCGGCAACGCCAGCCAGATGACCCGCTTCGGCCTGGGCGACATCGTCAAGCGCCGGATCGCGCTGGCCGCGAACCTCGTACGGATCGCGCCGACCGCTCTTCGCTCGCACGACTGAGGCTCCGCCTGCACTAGCTTCTGGGAGCTGAAGCTGCGAAGCTCCCTCCGTGCCCGTTCCTGTCACCTCGTTCGTCCGCAGCGACTCTGCGACCGACCCAGACGTGGCGGCTGTGGCTCGGATCGTCACCGATCTTCGGGCAGAGCTCGAGTCGCTGGAGACCCAGATCAACGAGGCGCACGTGTTCAACGCGCAGAGCAAGAAAGTCCAGGACATCGTTGCGCACGCTCTGGAGCGCGTGGGTTTCTCGGAAGAGGTCGTCCTTACTCCGCAGGAAGGTTTCGTCACCCGCGCCCGGCCAGACTTCTACCTATCCTTGGGTGTCGGCCGGGGCGTCATCGCGGAGGTAGAACGCGGTGGGACGGTCACCAACAACCACGACCTCAAGGACTTCTGGAAGGCGCACATCGGTGCCGACATCCAGCACCTCGTCCTTGTTGTGCCTAACGCGAACGTCAATCAGGCGAACGTGCCGCGGGAACGACCGTACGCGCGGGTGGTCCATCGTCTTCGCGCATTCTTCGGCGACCCCCGGCGGGAGGTGGACGTGCGATCGTGCCACGTCGTGGGATACGGAATGGACGGATTTGCCCCCGCGACGGCGAGGGTGGACCTGAGCCATCCCGCGACAACGGTCGCGGATGTCGACGCGTCATCGATGGACAACCAGGTTTCATCTACCCCTCGAGTGTGAGAGTCATGTCATGTCCTGACTCGCGGTCAAGGACTCGGCTTACCATGCCGGCGTGGCCCCCCACGGAGAGACCCCATGACGGCGGGCGCGTCTGCGGCGGCTGAGGCGCGTCGTCTGGAGGCGACGGCCGAGGCTCACGTTCGCGCGGCCGAGATCGCTCGAGAGACCGCGGTCCGGTATCGCCTCGCGGCCACCACGGAGAAACGTACGGCTGCCTTGCTGGCCCCACTCTCCGCCGCCGGATACCACCTGCTCGCCGATCGTTGCTGGCCCGGCAGCCGCCGATCTCAGGTCGACCTGGTGGTCGTGGGCCCTGGCGGGGTCTTCGTCGTCGACACCAAGGCCTGGGCGAGGTTCTCCGTCGTCGAGGGTCGCGCCTACCGCGACCAGGAGGACGTGACCGAGGAGCTGGAGACGCTCACGTCGCTGGTGGAGGTGACGCAGAGTCACCTCGCCACCACGCTGGGGCTGGCTCCAGGGGAGGTGCACGCCGTGGCGGTCATGGCCGGTCAGAGCAACCTCGCCGCTCAGGTGGGCGGGGTCGCGGTCGTGGGCGAGCACGACGTGCTGCGACACCTTGCCTCGTACGGCACCCGGCTCACCCCCACCGAGGTCGACGGGCTGCTCAACGAGTGCCTCTCCTTCTTCCCAGTCACCCGTGAGCCGGCCCCGGTGGTGGCGGCGGTGGTGCCGCCGGTCGTCGCGTACGAGACCGAGCAGGACGAGCTCATCTCCGCCGAGGCGGTGCTGGCAGCACTGGAGCAGGCGGTGCTCGCCGCCCCCATCGAGGACTGGATGACGTTCCTGCACCCGACGCAGGCGCGCACGGTGTGCCGCTCGTTCAACGGCCCGTCCCGCCTGCGCGGCCCGGCCGGGTGCGGCAAGACGGTCGTTGGCCTCCACCGCGCCGCGTGGCTGGCCCGGTCACGCCCCGGCACGGTGCTGGTGACGTCGTTCGTGAGAACCTTGCCCGACGTGCTCGGCGGGCTGCTCGAGCGACTGGCTCCCGACGTGGTCGACCGAGTCGAGTTCACCGGGATCCACGCCTGGGCGAAGGGATTGCTCAAGGACCGAGGGATTCCGCACCGACTCCGGCCCGACGACGCCGACGCGGCCTTTGACGCCGCCTTCAGGGTGGCCGGCGCGCCGCTACGCGCCCTGAACCCAGACGTCCGGTACTGGCGGGACGAGATCCAGAGCGTCATCAAGGGACGCGGCATCACCAGCTTCGAGGTGTACGTTGACCTCAACCGTACGGGCCGCCGTCGTCGCCTCGGTCTCCCCGAGCGCCGGCTCGTGTGGGACCTCCACCTCGCGTACGCGGCGGAGCTGCGCCGACGCGACATCAACGACTTCGGCGACCTCATCCTGCTGGCGGAGCAGGAGCTGGAGCGTGAACCGCTCCCTGGCTACGCCGCGGTGATCGTGGACGAGGCGCAGGACATGTCGTGCGCCATGGTCCGGCTGCTGCACCGCCTCGTCGGCGACGGCGAGGACGCGCTCACCCTCATCGGCGACGGTCAGCAGACGATCTACCCAGGGGGCTGGTCGCTCTCCGAGGCCGGTGTGTCGATCGCCGGGCGTGGCGTCGTGTTCGACGTGAACTACCGCAACACTCAGGAGATCCACGAGTTCGCCTCGCGGCTGGTGGCCGACGACGAGTACGCGGATCTGGAAGGGGCTGTGGCTCGTGGCGAGGTGCCGTCGAGCGTGCCGCGGCGAGGTGCTCAACCCCTGTTCCTCACGGCCACGAATGACGCCGAGCAGCGCAGGATGCTGGTGACCGCTGCCCAGCACGCCACCCGGGCCCCGGGCACTGGTGCCGGTGACGTCGGGGTTCTCTGCCTGACCACGGGAGCGGTGAAGTGGGCCATCCGTGTCCTCGAGGGGGCCGGCCTGCCCACAACCCCGTTGGAGACGTACGACGGGCGCCATGCCTCCGGGATCCTCGTCGGCACCGTCAAGCGCGCGAAGGGTCTGGAGTTCAAGCAGGTGGTGATGCCCGACCTGCCCTCTCGCGCCTTGGGCACCCCACCTGAGGAGGACGCCGCCAGGGAGCGCTGGGACCTGCTGCGCCGCGAGGCGTACGTCGGCATGACCCGCGCCCGCGACGGTCTGCGGATCTGCTTCCGCGCCTGACCTCGCTCTGCCCGCCTGACGGGAGGGTGAGCACAGCAGGGGCCGCCGTCCGGTTCGGACGGCGGGCCCTGGTACTAGCTAGGTGTCTCAGGGCGCCTCGGCCGCGACCACCTCGCCGGACTGTGCGCCGGACACGTTGTCGACGTAGTCCAGACCACGGGTCTCGTGCGTCAGGAACAGGGCGATGGCAGTGATCACGGCCGCGCCTGTGAGGTACAGACCGACGTAGATCACCGAGCCGTGCGCCTGCTGCCACAGCCACACCGCGATGATCGGCGCCAGCGCGGCGCCCAGCACCGAGGCGAGGTTGTACGAGACCGCCGACCCCGTGTAGCGGACGTTGCTCGGGAACAGCTCGGGCAGGTACGCGGCCATCGGCCCGAACGTCAGGCCCATCAGGGTGAAACCGATGATGAGCAGGGCCTGGGCGCCTGCGAAGCCGGCCGAGAACAGCGGCACCCACAGCGTGCCGAAGACCGCGATACCCGCCGTCACGACCAGCAGCATCTTCCGGCGCCCGAACCGCTCGGCCAGCAGGCCGGCGACGAAGGTGAAGATGCCGAAGAAGACGACACCGGCGATGAGCATCCACAGGAACGTGATGCGGGGGTAGCCGAGGCCGGCGGCGAAGGTGTCCGGGTTGAACGGCTTGCCGGCCTTGGCGGCCGCGGCACGGGCCGCGTCCGCGGTGGCGGGGCTGGTGCCGTACGTCAGGGTGAAGGCCGTCATCAGGTAGAACAGCACGTAGGTCGCCAGCATGATGAACGTGCCCTGCAGCAGCGGGCGCCAGGAGCGCTTGAAGACGGCGCCCACTGGCATCTTCAGCACCTCGTTCTGCTCGACCACCTTGGAGAAGGCCGGGGTCTCCAGCAAGGAGAGGCGCACCCACAGGCCGATCACCACGAGCAGCGCGGAGGCGAGGAACGGAATCCGCCAGCCCCAGGAGGCGAAGGCCTCCGCCGAGAGCACGTAGCTCATGAGGATGAACGTCACGTTGGCGAGGATGAAGCCGATCGGCGCGCCCAGCTGCGGGAAGGTGCCCCAGATGGCTCGCTTGCCCTCCGGCGCGTTCTCCGTCGCCAGCAGCGCCGCACCCGACCACTCGCCGCCGAGGCCCAGCCCCTGGCAGAAACGCAGCAGGGTCAGCAGGGCGGGGGCGGCGACCGCCCAGCCTGGCGTGTGAGCCGTCGGCAGGCACCCGATGAGCACGGTGGCGATGCCCATGGTGAGCAGCGACGCGACCAGGGTGGCCTTGCGGCCGATGCGATCACCGAAGTGACCGAAGAGGATCGAGCCGAGCGGCCTGGCGAGGAACGCCACGCCGAACACCGCGAACGACTGCAGCAGCGCGATGCTGGGGTCGGACCCGGTGAAGAACAGGGACGGGAAGACCAGTACGGCCGCCGTGGCGTACGCATAGAAGTCGAAGAACTCGATCGAGGTGCCGATGAGGCTGGCGACGATCACGCGCCCCTGCGAGTTACCGGTGCTGCTGTCGAGGTCAGTCGACGCTGTGGACGCGCCCATGGTGCCTTCCGGTGCGCATCGTCATGCACGGTCTCTGTGCGACGGCCCGCCGTCGCGACCCACGGCCGCTCCAACAGCGGCGGCGTCATCATAAGGACACTGCCCGCCGTCGGCGACCACGATGCGGTCGTGCCGTCCACCATGCAAGACGGGCGCCCACCCGGAGGTGAGCGCCCGTCTGGGGTGCGTCAGGCCTGGTCGGTCGGCTCGCTCGGCCCCGTGAGCTCGGCGAACGCCTCGTCAGGCACATGCTTCTCGGTGCCGGTGAACGTGAACGCGTTCTCGCTGCCCTCGTCGGCCGTGTCGACCAGCACCAGCTGGCCGGGGCGCAGCTCGCCGAAGAGGATCTTCTCCGCGAGCACGTCCTCCACGTCGCGCTGAAGGGCGCGACGCAGCGGGCGGGCGCCGAGGACGGGGTCGAAGCCCCGCTTGGCGATCAGCTCCTTGGCCGCCGGCGTGAGCTCGATGCCCATGTCGCGATCCTTCAGGCGGAGCTCGATCTGGGCCACCATCAGGTCGACGATGCGCTCGATCTCCGGCTGGGTGAGCTGGTGGAAGACCACGATCTCGTCGACACGGTTGAGGAACTCGGGGCGGAAGTGCTGCTTCAGCTCGTCCGACACCTTCGCCTTCATCTTCTCGTACGACGACTCCGTGTCACCGCCCATCTGGAAGCCGAGGTTGACCGACTTCGAGATGTCACGCGTGCCGAGGTTGGTGGTCATGACGATCACGGTGTTCTTGAAATCGACGACCCGGCCCTGCGCATCGGTGAGACGACCCTCGTCGAGGATCTGCAGGAGCGAGTTGAAGATGTCGGGATGCGCCTTCTCGATCTCGTCGAACAGCACCACCGAGAACGGCTTGCGGCGCACCTTCTCGGTGAGCTGGCCACCCTCTTCGTACCCGACATAACCGGGAGGCGAGCCGAACATCCGCGACGCGGTGTGCTTCTCGGAGTACTCGCTCATGTCGAGGGTGATCAGCGCATCCTCGTCACCGAACAGGAACTCCGTGAGCGCCTTCGTGAGCTCGGTCTTTCCGACACCCGAGGGGCCGGCGAAGATGAACGAGCCCGAGGGACGCTTCGGGTCCTTGAGCCCGGCGCGGGTGCGACGGATCGAGCGCGACAGCGCCTTGACGGCATCGGTCTGACCGATGATGCGGCGGCCCAGCTCGTCCTCCATGTGGAGCAGCCGGGACGACTCCTCCTCGGTGAGCTTGAAGACCGGGATGCCGGTCGCCGAGCTCAGCACCTCGGCGATCTGCTCCTCGTCGACCTCCGCGGCCACGTCCTGGTCGCCGACCTTCCAGGCCTGCTCCTTCTCGGCACGCTGGGCCAGGAGCTTCTTCTCCTGGTCGCGCAGCCCGGCGGCACGCTCGAAGTCCTGAGCGTCGATCGCCGCCTCCTTCTCCAGGCGCACGGACGCGATCTTCTCGTCGAACTCGCGCAGGTCCGGCGGAGCGGTCATCCGCTTGATGCGCAGCCGGGCGCCCGCCTCGTCGATCAGGTCGATGGCCTTGTCGGGCAGGAACCGGTCGGAGATGTAGCGGTCGGCCAGCTGCGCGGCAGCCGCCAGGGCCTCGTCGGTGATGGTGATGCGGTGGTGCGCCTCGTACCGGTCGCGCAGGCCCTTGAGGATGTCGATCGTCAGCGCGATGGACGGCTCGGCGACCTGGATGGGCTGGAACCGGCGCTCGAGCGCCGCGTCCTTCTCGATGTGCTTGCGGTACTCGTCGAGCGTCGTGGCACCGATCGTCTGCAGCTCGCCCCGGGCCAGCATGGGCTTCAGGATCGAGGCGGCGTCGATCGCGCCCTCCGCGGCACCCGCCCCGACCAGGGTGTGGATCTCGTCGATGAACAGCATCACGTCGCCACGGGTCTTGATCTCGCCGAGCACCTTCTTGAGGCGCTCCTCGAAGTCACCGCGGTAGCGGGAGCCGGCCACCAGAGCACCCAGGTCGAGGGTGTAGATCTGCTTGTCACGCAGCGTCTCGGGCACGTCGCCGCGCACGATCGCCTGGGACAGACCCTCGACGACGGCGGTCTTGCCGACGCCGGGCTCGCCGATCAGCACGGGGTTGTTCTTGGTGCGCCGCGAGAGAACGGTCATGACCCGCTCGATCTCCTTCTCGCGCCCGATCACCGGGTCGAGCTTGCTCTCGCGGGCCGCCTGGGTGAGGTTGCGGCCGAACTGCTCGAGCACCTTCGAGGCCGACGAGCTCGGCCCGGCCTCGGGGGCGCCCGCGGTCGCCGACTCCTTGCCGGACTGGAAGCCGGACAGCAGCTGCAGCACCTGGGTGCGCACCCGGTTGAGGTCGGCGCCCAGCTTGATGAGCACCTGGGCGGCGACGCCCTCCCCCTCGCGGATCAGGCCCAGCAGGATGTGCTCGGTGCCGATGTAGGTGTGGTTGATCTGCAGCGCCTCGCGCAGCGAGAGCTCGAGCACCTTCTTGGCGCGCGGGGTGAACGGGATGTGACCGGTCGGGGCCTGCTGGCCGTGGCCGATGATCTCCTCGACCTGCTCCCGCACGGCCTCCAGCGAGATGCCGAGGGACTCCAGCGCCTTCGCGGCGACGCCCTCACCTTCGTGGATCAGGCCCAGCAGCAGGTGCTCCGTCCCGATGTAGTTGTGGTTGAGCATGCGCGCCTCGTCCTGCGCCAGCACGACGACCCGGCGAGCACGATCAGTGAACCGCTCGAACATCGACACTCTCTTCTCCTCCTCGGGGCCGACGCCCCAGCCGGCAGCGGGGTGCGCCGCGGTACGTGTCAGTGTACGTAACGGGCTTGTGGCGAACCTGTGTTCCGCCGTTCGCTCACAGCGCACGCAGACAGCACGAGAGCCGGGCCCCCGTGCGAGGGCCCGGCTCCTGACGGTCGTGCTCAGTGGGCGCGGTCGTACGCCTCGCGCACCTCGGCCGGCACGCGGCCGCGATCGCTCACGGTGTAGCCGTTGTCACGTGCCCAGACCCGGACGTCGTTGGCCTGCACGCGTCCTCCGCGAGCCGACGCACGGCCCGACCCAGCGTTCTTGCGGGCACCAGCGGTGCGGCGAGCGTGGCCGACCCACGGGGCCAGCGCCTCGCGCAGCTTCTCGGCGTTCTGGCTGTTGAGATCGATCTCGTACGACGTCCCGTCAAGAGCGAATTGCACCGTCTCCTCGGCCGCGCCGCCATCGACATCGTCTTCGAGCACAACCTGGGTGCGCTGAACCATCGCGTTCTCCTATATCCACAGCAGTCAGATGGCGTCAACCACGCCAGTGCTCACCACCATAACCGCAGAACAACCCCATTCCAACCATTCTCACCGTGTGAGCGAAAGTCCATTCGTCCGCTTCGAGGTCGTATCAGCGCGGCGGATGGGCATAGGGTTGAGCCCGCACCGATGACGACCGAGGAGCGGGGGACGAATGACGCGACGGGCAGGCGTTTCACCTCGACGCGCCAGCATCAAGGACGTCGCCATCCTCGCCGGAGTATCGGTGGGAACGGTGTCAAACGTTCTCAACAAACCGTCATTCGTGACAGAACCCACGCGCCTGCGGGTGGAGCAGGCGATGGCCGACCTTCAGTTCGTTCGCAACGGCACCGCACGCCAGCTGCGGGCCGGCCACTCGCTCACCGTCGGTGTGGTGGTGCTGGATCTCGCCAATCCGTTCTACACCGAGCTCGCGCGAGGCATCGAGGACCGGTTGGCGAGCGAGGAGCACCTTCTGATGCTGTGCAGCTCTGACGAAGATCCCGAAAGAGAACGGCGTTATTTGCGCCAGTTCGTCGAGCAGGGAGTGCGGGGCATCCTCATCACCCCTTTCCAGACCACTCCGGAGTGGTTCTCCGAGCTGAGCTCCCTGCGCACTCCTTTCGTGCTGCTCGACACGCACAGCACCGACCTGCCGTCGGTCGGCGTCGACAACGTCGAGGGTGCCCGGCTCGCCGTCGACCACCTGCTGGCCGCAGGGCACCGGCGCATCGGTCTGGTGAACGGCCCCGCCGACCTCCAGCAGTGCCGAGACCGGGCGACGGGGGCCGAGGCGGCGGTGACCGCGCGCGGCCTCGACGAGCGGGAGGTGCTGGTGCGTGCCCAGCTGCGCGAGATGAACGCCGACTCAGGCGCCGCTGCCGTGGCCGGCCTCCTCGACGCCCACCCTGACCTGACGGCGCTCTTCTGCGTCAACGACACCGTGGCCCTCGGCGCCCTGCGTGAGCTGCGCATCCGTGGGGTCGACGTGCCGCAGCAGGTGGCGGTGGTCGGCTACGACGACGTGCCGCTGGCCAAGGAGCTGCGGGTGCCGTTGACCTCCGTGCGCCAGCCGATGCACGACATCGGCTGGCGGGCGGCAGACATGCTGCTCACCCAGCAGACCGAGCACGTGAGCTTCGTGCCCGAGCTGATCGTCCGCGCCTCGTCGGATGTCCGATGACCGAGCACCGCACATACGTGGTCGGCGCCCCGCTGGGCCTCGGCCCGGCCCGTACGCATCTCGACCTCGGCCCCGAGCACCCGACCCGGTCGGGAGCCGTCGAGATCGTCACCGAGATCGAGGGCGACGTGATCACCCGCGCCGAGGTTCGCCCGGGGCGGATCCACCGGGCAGCCGAGAAGCTGTTCGAGGTGCGCGACTACCGGCAGGTGCTGGCTCTGGCCGACCGCCATGACTGGCAGGGCTCGTTCGCCGGGGAGCTCGGTGTGGCCCTCACCGTCGAGGCGGCCCTCGGCCTGCAGGCCCCGGAACGTGCCGTGTGGCTGCGCACGCTGCTGGCCGAGCACACGCGCCTGCACAGCCACCTGGGCTTCCTGACGTACGCAGCAAGGCGTGGCACCGAGACCGGTGATGCGGTCAGCAGCCTGCGGGAGGCCCTGCGGGAGCAGCTGGCCGACCTCTCGGGCAACCGCGTCCACCCCATGCTCACGCGGCTGGGCGGCCTGGCCGCCGACGCGGCTCCGGAGTGGCTGGAGGCCGAGGTCCGGCTCGTACGAGCCGTGGCCGCCCTGACCCCGGCGCTCCGCCAGTGCGTGAGCGCGCTGCCGCCCGGGGTGGCCGTGATGCCGACCGAGGTGGTCTCCGACTTCGGGGTCACTGGCCCGGCGGCCCGGGCCGCCGGTGTCGACGTCGACCTGCGGCGCAGCGCCCCCTACCTCGCGTACGCGGACCTGGACCTCACCAGCGCCTCCGGCCAGGAGGGCGACGCCGTGGCACGACTGCGCTGCTGGGTGGACGAGCTGGCTCCCACGGCCGCGCTCGTGGAGCAGCTGGCCGCCGGTCTCACGACGCGGCCCGGCCCGGTCGACGTGATGCTGCCGAAGGTGGTTCGGGTGCCGGAGGGCGAGACCTACGTGGCGACCGAGTCACCGCTGGGCCGTTCCGGCTGGTGGCTCGTGAGCCGCGGCGAGAAGCAGCCGTGGCGGCTCAAGATGCGCACGGCCTCGTTCGCGCACGTGTCCGCGCTGGAGGCGGTGCTCCCGGGCACTCCCGTGGAGCACCTGGGTCTCGCCGTGGCCTCCGTCGGATACGTCGTCGGAGACCTGGCGAAGTAGCGCTCAGGCCTGCTTGCGCTGGTACAGCGGGGTCGCGGTCCGGCGCACGACGGCGGCGTCCTCGGTGACCAGGGCCGTCACGCTCGGCATCTCGCCGGTCTGCCAGGCCGCGGTCTGCTCGCTGCCCGGGCGGCGCACCACGCGGCGCGGCAGGGTGAGGATCTCCGCAGTGACCTCGTCGGCCACGTCGGTGGTGTCGGCCTGGATCTCGGCCAGACGCTTGCGCAGCACGTCGCGCTCGGCGGTCAGCACAGCCTGGTCGGCGTCGAGCCCGGCGATCGTACGGCGGTGCTGGGCGGCCTCCTGGCGGCTGGCGACCACCTCGTCACGGGCGGTCAGCAGCTCGCGCGCCAGCGTGACGTTGCGGTCGCGCATCATGCGCAGGACAGCCTCGACGCCCTTGCGCTCCGCCGTGCTCTCCTCGTGAAGACGCTCGTGCATCGCCAGCCACGCCTTGTGGCTCTCGGTCTTGACCCGGTCCACCTCGAGCCAGGCCAGGCGGGCTGCGGCGACGGCGCCGAGCGCCAGCACGGCGATGCCGAGTCGTCCGGCCCAGGTCGAGCCCAGGAAGCAGGCCAGGCCGACGAGGCCCGCGACCGCCAGGGTTGCGTAGGTCAGGGTGCGGTTGCGAGTCAGGTGCGCGGCGCGTGCAGGGGAAGTCACGCGCGTCATGCTAGGCGCGCCGTCACACCTGTCACGGGAACAACACGGGGTGTCGCTCAACTCGTCGGCGACTCCTGGTCGTCGGGAGGTCTGGGTGCCTGGCACGCTCGTTCCACCGCCCAGCCGGCGGCCACCACGAGCACAGCCACCGCGGCGGTCACGAGCCCCCGCAGCACCCGCTCGCGCGGGCTCACCGCCTGCATCGTCGGCACGAAGTAGAGACCGAAGAGCAGGTAGCCGCCCCCCAGCAGCGCCCCGCCGAGCATCATGGCCCGCGCGATCGCCAGCGTGGCCACCGAGCGGGTGGGGTCGCCTGGGCGCTGGACGACGTGGTTCCGGACATGCGTCACGCGCGCCAGCACCGCCCCTGCCGCCGCAGCCGCGGCCAGCAGCACCGGGGTCGCCCAGGGCACCTCCGGCACGGTCAGGTCGAAGCCGGTGACGACGGTGAGCCCCAGGAATGCGACGGCCGCTCCCAGGAGGGCGGCGAGGACGAGGGTGCGCGGCCGGGTGGGCGTCAGCGCCGGCTCAGCCACGGCCGGGCTCCTTGAGCGCCAGGTCCTTGCGGGGGCGTACGCCCGACGGGTCGACCGATGCTGCCCGGTCGGCGACCGTGCCCACCCCCGGGATCTCGAACTCGGGGTCCACCTGGGCCCAGGGCACCAGCACGAACGCGCGCTCCGCCAGCCGCGGGTGCGGCACCAGCAGGTCCGGCTCGGCGATCACGAGCGCACCATAGGCCAGCACGTCCACATCGAGGGTCCGGGGGCCGTTGCGCACCGTTCGTACGCGGCCCTGCCGCTGCTCCAGCCCGAGGCACAGGTCGAGCACCTGGCGTGGCGCGAGATCGGTGTCCCCCACCACCACGGCGTTGAGGTAGTCGGGCTGCTCCACCCCGCCCACGGGGTCGGTCTCGTGCACGCCGGACGCCGACAGCCCGTGCACCCCACCGGCAGCGAGGCCGTCGACGGCCGCCTGGAGGTGGGCCATCCGGTCGCCCAGGTTGCTGCCCAGCCCCAGCGCGACCCTCACGCGCGCCTCCGGCGCACCCGCACCGTGACGTCGGTGGCCGCGTTGTAGCGGGCCGCGCCAGGCTTGTGGATGGTGACCTCGACCGCCAGTGCGGCGGGGTCGGCGAGCAGCTCACCGCACAGGTGCTCAGCGAGCGACTCGATCAGGTCGAACGAGGAGGTGGCGACGGCGTCGCGCACCCGGTCGGCGGCCTCCACGTAGTTGACGGTGGTCGCGAGGTCGTCGTCGACCACCGCGTCGGGTGCCAGCCAGATCCGTACGTCGACCACCAGCTCCTGGGGGCCGGTCTTCTCCTCCGCGAAGGCACCGTGCACCCCCTCGGCCTCGAGGCCAGACAGGTCGATCCGGTCCAGCCCGTCGAGGTCGGCGTCGAGGACCCGAGCCGTTCTCACGGGGCTCCCTTGGCGGTCGCGGCAGCCACGGCAGCCAGGTGGTCGGGCACCGTGTGCGTACGCACCGCCCAGACCCCCAGCTCGGCCAGACGGGCCGTGACCTCGACCGAGGCGGCATCTCGGTCCTTGGGGGTGTCACCGGGCACCGCCAGGAACCCCTTGCGGGACGCCCCCCACAGCACGGGGAGGCCGATCCGCTGGATCTCCACGGCGCGGCGCACCAGCTCCCAGCTGTGCTCAGGGGTCTTCGCGAAGCCCAGGCCGGGGTCGAGCACCAGTAGCTCGGGCTCGATGCGCGCGACCACGGCCGCTCGCACCCGGTCGAGCAGCTCGCGGGTGACGTCGGCGACCACGTCGTCGTAGCGCGCCTTGTCAGCCATCGTCGCGGAGTGGCCGCGCCAGTGCATCGCCACGTACGCACAGCCCAGCCGCGCGACCGTGGCCAGCATCGCCGTGTCGGCCAGCCCGCCCGAGACGTCGTTCACCATCACGGCACCCGCCTCGACCGCCTGCGCGGCGACCGAGGCCCGCATGGTGTCGACCGACACCGCCACCCCCTCCGCCGCCAGCGCCGCCACCACCGGCACCACGCGCGCCGCCTCGTCGGCCTCGGACACCCGCTCGGCCCCCGGCCGGGTCGACTCGCCGCCGACGTCGATCACCGCCGCGCCCTCGGCCGCGAGCCGGCGGCCCTGCACCACGGCGGCCCCGGTCGTCGCGAAATCACCCCCGTCCGAGAACGAGTCAGGGGTGACGTTGACGATGCCCATGACGCGCGTGGGCGCGGGGGTGAGCAGCGGGGGGATCACGAGCGGTGACCCAGGATCAGCGACATCGCCTCGGCGCGCGTCGCGGGCTCGTGCAGCGAGCCGCGGACGGCCGACGTGATCGTGCGCGACCCCGGCTTGCGCGCCCCGCGCACCGTCATGCACAGGTGCTCGGCCTCGATCACGACGATCGCGCCCGTCGGCCGCAGCCCTGCGACCAGGGCGTCGGCGATCTGCGTCGTCAGCCGCTCCTGCACCTGCGGCCGCCGTGCGAAACCGTCCACGAGCCGCGCCAGCTTGGACAGGCCCGTCACCTTGTCACCGGGGATGTAGCCGACGTGCGCCACCCCGACGAACGGCACCAGGTGGTGCTCGCAGACCGAGCTGAGGTCGATGTCGCGCACCAGCACCATCTCGCGGTGGTCGATGTCGAAGGTCCGGCTGAGCACGTCGGTCGGGTCCTGCCCGAGGCCGGAGAACATCTCCGCGTACGCCCTGGCGACGCGCGCCGGGGTGTCGACGAGGCCGTCCCGATCGGGGTCCTCACCGATGCCGATCAGCAGCTCCCGGACCGCGGCCTCGACCCGGGGAGCGTCGAAGGCCACCTCAGATCCCGGGAGCGGCGGGGCCCCCCCCCGGGCCCTGCTGCCCGGGCTGCCACTGCGGAGGCTGCCAGCCGTCGGTGGGGGTGGAGTCGGTCCACTGCGAGCCTGGCTGCCAGCCGATCGGGCGCTGGTCGTCTGGCCCGGCCGGGCCGACCACGTCACCGCCGGGGGCGGTGGGCGGGGCGGTCGG